>JANNPN010000027.1:0-7214 GCA_031400185.1 Polyangiaceae bacterium | reverse complement strand
GTTGCTGAAAAAGGGCCATCTGCGTCGTTGCTCCCTCTCTCACTTGTGCGGCGTAGCTCCGCTACGCCTCCGCGTTCGTTCGGTCGCGCCTAGCAGCTGACCCTTTTTGAGCAACCTGCTGGGGGTGCCTCGTGCGCGTGGTGGGACGTTCGCTGCGCTCACGCCCATCGAATTTCTTCTTTCGCGTTGTCTTGTTTGAGATGAAGCGCGCGAGCGAGCGGGCTCACCATGCGCGACCAGCAGCAGGCAGGTTGCTCAAAAAGGGTCAGATGCTTGGCGCGAGGGAGAGAGCAAGGGGCGCAGCTGTAGGCTTCGTTCAGTAGACGCTACGGGCGAGATCTGGTGGGTCGTCGTCTTGCGCGGGTGTTCACGAGGACGGGGACGCGACCATGCGTCGTCCGGCGGGGGTACGCGGTGCTGTGGCGGGCCATCCCTACTCGCCCTAGCTCATGGGGAAGTTCTGCCCGACGAGATCCTCGGAGACGCGCCACAGGCGCTCGGCCTTTGCGGGGTCGAGCGCGTACGACTTGACACCTTCGAGCGCGTCGGCCGCGTCGTTCACTTCCGCGACGTGGCAGTCCTCGAGGTAGATCCCGCCGCGCCCTGCGAGCTCCGGCGCGGTCGCGGCGAAGCACGACGTCGCGGCGCCTTGCTCGACCGACTTGAACTGCATGCCCTTGCTGCGCGACTGCAGGTACACGAGATCCTCCTGCTGCAAGTGACGGCCGAGCTCGGTCACGATCGCGCCCGGGTGCACGGCGTAGGCGTGGACGCCGCGGCCGCCGAGGCGCTGCTCGAGGCCGACCGCGAAGAGCACGTTCGCCGTCTTCGCCTGGCCGTAGGATTGCCACTTGTCGTACGGACGGCGCGCGAAGTGGAGGTCGTCGAAGTCGACGGGCGCGATGTGATGGCCGCGCGAGCTCAAGCAGACGATGCGTGTCGCGTCGCCCTCGAGGAGCGCGGGCGCGAGCAGGCACGTCGCGAGGAAATGGCCGAGGTGGTTCGAGCCGAACTGCAGCTCGAAGCCGTCGGAGGTCTTGGCCGCGGGACACGCCATGACGCCGGCGTTGTTCACGAGGAGGTCGATCCGCGGGAGCGTCGCGAGCACGCGCGCCGCGAAGGCCCGGATGCTCGCGAGCGAGCCGAGCTCGAGCGCCTCGACGCGGACGCGCTCGTTCCCGGTCGACGCGCGGATCGCCGCCGCGACGGCCTCGCCCTTCGGCACGTCGCGGGCCGTGAGCGTCACCTCCGCACCGTGTGCCGCGAGGGCGCGCGCCGTCTCCTGTCCGAGCCCGCTCGAGCCGCCGGTCACGAGCGCCACGCGCCCCCGGAGGTCGATGCCGTCGAGCACTTCGTCGGTCGTCGTGGTGGGTCCGAACGTCGCGGGGTTCCTCATGCAGGCGTCCTCCTTGGAAGGGTCTCCGGTTAACGAACGATCGGCGCCGTCGCAACAGTCGGGTGACCGCGATTTCCGTTGACACCCGGGCGGCGACCCCTCTACAGCCATGCGGAACGTCCGAGCGCGTGCCCGCGGAGGCATCCCCCATGCACCGACCCGTCCCCCACGCCGTCGTCCTGCTTGCCGTGCTCGTTGCTTCCGTCCCGGTGCCGGCCACCGCGCAGGTGGTCGAGCGGGCGACCTTTGCGCTCGCGCCCGCCGAGGTGATGAGCCTCGACCTGATCGCGACGCCGAGCGGCACGCTGTTGGTCTTCAACGACATGCGCGACCTGAGCCACGTCTTCGCCCGTCGCTTCGATCCGCAGGGATTCCTCCTCGGCGAGATCACGATCGACACCGCGAAGTTCCCCGACGAGCCGACGGCGGCGCTCGATCCGCGCGGGGGCTTCATTGCCGCGTGGCGGGGGGCGGTCTACTCGAGCCCGACGTCGTTCCGCCCCGGCCTCTTCACGCGCCGGCTCGACGCGTTCGGACGGCCCATCGGGAGAACGAGCCGCGCAACCGACGACGGCATCTTCGCGAACGCTCCGTCGGTCGCGGCGCTGCCGTCGGGAGCGCTCTACGTCTGGTACGACCTCGAGGGCATGTACGCACGCCGCTTCACGGCGTCGGGCCTGGCACTCAGCGACGCGTTTCTCGTCGACGCGAGCGGCGGCGAGAGCGTGATCCTCCCGACCTCCGACGGCGGCTATCTGCTCGTGTACCGTCGCTACGTGGTTCAGGACCTGAACGGGCAGGTGAGGATGCGCGCGCACGGCGCCTCGGGCGAGCTCCGCGACGAGGCGATGGTCAGCGACGACTTCGACTTCACCGACGCCGCGCTCGCGCCGAACGAGGACGTGGCGGTCGCGGTCGGCATCGACCAGCCGGATCCCGAGGCGCCGGCGACGAACGTGATCTTCCGGAGGTTCCACCTCGACGGCAGCCCGGCCGGTGCCGACGTGACGGTTGCGAGCGCGCCGCTCGGCGTGAGCGGCCCGCAGGTCGCGTTCGACGTGTTCGGCAATGTCCTCGTCACGTGGGGGGAGAACGGCGGCGTCTGGGCGCGAGCGTTCGACGCGGCGGACGCGCCGCTCGGGGCGGCGGTCCAGGTCGGGACCGAGCCGGTCGCCGACGCGATCACGCCGCTTCCGGGCCTGCGCACGGTGCGTCTCGTCACCGGCACGTTCGCGAGCGCGTGGACGGACGGGACGCGGGCATGGGGGAACGTCGTCACGCTCTGTCCCGCCGGGAGCGCTACCTGCGGCGACGGTGTGTACGCCCCCACCTGCGAGGGCTGCGACGACGGCGCCGCGAACAGCGATACGCTGCCCGACGCGTGCCGCACCAATTGCCGCCGGGCCGGCTGTGGCGACGGTGTCCTGGATTCCGCCGAGGCGTGCGACGACGGCAATCAAACGAGCTGCGACGGTTGCAGTGCGACGTGCACGGTCGAGCCCGGCGCGCTGTGCGGCGACGCGGTCGTGTCGGCGGGGTGCGAGGGCTGCGACGACGGCAACGCGGTCGCGGGCGACGGCTGCGCGCCGACGTGCGCGCTCGAGCGCGTCCTCGGCGGCGGTCCTTCCACGACCGAGTGCTACACCGAGTGGCGCGTCGACAACGCCGCGAACGTCCCGCTCCTCGCGAAGAAGGGCGGGATCAACCCGCAGCAGCGCTGCGTCGACGACGACCCGCGCTGCGACTTCGACGGCGGCGTGCCGGGAAGCTGCACGTTCCGGGTCGCCGTCTGCGCCAACAACACGAACGTCGCGAGCTGCGAGCCGGGCCAGCGCCTGCTCGGGTGGGACCTGAAGAAACCGTCGACGAAGCTCGCGGCCATTCGGCCGGCGCTCGCCGCCGTCCGGGCCGCGTTCGACCTGGTGCCGTCGGCGATCGTCGGGTCCGGAACGCGCGACGTCTGCAGCGACTACGCGCTCGTGCCGGTGCCGCTCCGCGGCGGCCCCGGCGCGTGGGCGAGCGGCAAGCTCTCGCTCGTGACCAACGCCGAGCTCTACTCGGGTCGCGACGATGTCGACAAGATCAAGCTCACGTGTCTGCCGGCGACACCCTGACCGCAGAGGAGAGACAGTGCACCCACGCCTTCGGCTCGTGATCGTCGTTCTCGGTGTGTTCTTCGCTTTCCAGGGCGTCGCTTGGCTGATCGACCCCGCGCGCGTCGCCGCGGGGCTCGGCATGCCGCTCCTCGACGGCCTCGCGCGCAGCACGCAGGTGGGCGACCTCGCGTGTTTCTTTCTGGTGGCCGGGGTGACGATGCTGCTCGGTACCCGCCCGGGCCGCGCGGAGGTCCTCTACTTCCCCGCGGCGCTGATCGGCGGCGCCGCGATCACGCGCACGCTCGCATGGGCGTTCCAAGGCGCTGCCTTCGCCACGTTCTTCATCGCGGTCGAGGTCGTGGTGGGGCTCACGCTGCTCGCGGGCGCCCGGGATTAGTTGATCGAGGGGATCTCTCCCCCTTCCGCGCGCGGAGGTCGGTTCTTCGGTCAACCTCCCATGGCGGCGCGCTCCAGGGTCGCGATGTCGAGCTTCTTCATCGTGAGCATCGCCTGCATCGCGCGCTCGGCGCGGGCGCGGTCGGGGTCCGTGAGGAGCTTCGGGAGCATCGTCGGTACGACCTGCCACGAGAGCCCGAACTGGTCCTTCAGCCAGCCGCACTGCTGGGCGTTCGGGTCGCCGCCGGCGGAGAGCTTCTCCCAGAAGTAGTCGACGTCGGCCTGGGTCGGACAGTTGATTTGGAACGACACGGCCTCGCTGAACGTGAAGTGCGGGCCGCCGTTCAGCGCGGTGAACGGTGTTCCCGCGAGCTCGAAGGCCACGGTCATGACCGACCCGGGCGTCCCGCCGTGCACCTCGCGGCCGGCCTCGCCGTAGCGGGCGACGTCGGTGATGCGCGAGCTCGGAAAGATGCCGGTGTAGAAGCGCGCGGCTTCCTCGGCCTTTCCGTCGAACCAGAGGCACGCGCTCAAGCTCTCGATGTCTGCCATATGTTCCTCCTCCGTCCTCTCGTCGAACCAGCCTGCCTGAGATCGACAGCGAGGGTGACCCAGGCGGAGAGTTCCCCCTGGCAATGTTGCGTGGCATGGCAGCGCGCGCCACTCTTGCTGTCGGATGGCGCGCGTCGAGCGGACCGTGTTCCTGCTGTCACCCGCGTCCCTCGGCGGCGAGCGGGCGACGATCCTGCTGCGCGAGCAGGCGGCCTTTCCGCTGGCGCGTGCCCTGCGCTCGCCCGCCGGTGCGCCGCTCGGCGAGGTATTCTCGTTCCTCTCCGACCTCTACTTCCGCGGGAAGGCCACCTACGCCCGTGCGTTCGCGCGACCGCCGCGCGGCGTCCCGGGGGCGCTCGTCATCACGTCCGGGGAAGGACTCGTCGCGCTCGACGCACGCGTCGACGCGGCCCAGCTCCGCGCGCTCGCCGCGATTCCGATCGACGCACGCGAGCGCCGCTACTTGGAGCCGCTCCTGCGTGCGGCGATGGAGCTCGACGCCCGCTGCGGGCCGCGCTGCCGCGTCGTGCTCCTTGGCAGCATTGCGACCGACAAGTACGTGGCGCCCTTGCACGCGGTCTTCGGCGAGCGCTTGCTGTTCCCGGCGGATTTCGTCGGACGCGGCGACATGAGCCGGGGCGGATTGCTGTTGCGCTCTGCCGACGCCGGCGTCGAGCTCGCCTACGTGCCGGTCATGGGTGCGGTCCGCCACGGCGCCCGTCCGGCGCGCCTGGCGCCGCGCAAGACGCCGCCCATGAAGGACGCCCTCGAGCTCGCGATCCTGATCGGACTTCCGGGTGCGGGAAAGTCGACCTTCTACGCGCGGCACCTCGCGGCGACGCACGCGCACGTGAGCATCGACAAGCCGCGCCGCCAGCGCGCGCTCGTCGCGGAGGCGCTCGCAGCCGGTCGCTCGGTCGCGGTCGACAACGTGAACCCGACGGTCGCCAAGCGTGCCGCGCTGATCGCGCTCGCCGCGGCTACCGGCGCGCGCGTGGTCGGCTACTGGCTCGACGCCTCGCCGCGGGCGTGTCTTGGCCGGAACGAACGACGTACCGGACCGGCGCGCGTCCCGAAGGTCGCGATCTTCGCGTTCGCGAAGAAGCTCCAGCCGCCGACGCTCGGTGAAGGCTTCGCCGCCCTCTGGCGCGTGCGCGCGACCGGCGACGCGGATCAGCCGGCTTTCGAGCTGACCTCGGTGGATCCGGCCGCCTAGCGCCGGGTAGTGGGTCACGTTCCCTCCTCCTGCCGCCTTCGGCTTCCGCGCGACCCTTCGCGTGCGGCTGTAGCGCTGCCGTCGCATTTGCCCTGCGACCGACCTCTGCTATCGACGAGCCACTGGAGGAATTCCGCATGCTTCGCACACTCGCGATCCTCACGTCGACTGCCGTGTCGCTCGTCGTCGCCACCGCGGCTCATGCCGACACGCTGCTGTTCCTGTCCGTCCCGGGCATTCCCGGCGACTCGATCTTCGAGCAGGCGGCGGACGAGATCCAGGGCATCTCGTACAGCTTCGGCATCGCGCCGGCGAAAGCGACCAAGTACGGCACGGTCGGGGTCTGCGCCCCGGGCCAGACCAAGCCGACGTTCTCGGAGTTCTGCGTCGTGAAGCGCACCGACATCGCGTCGCCCAAGCTCTTCGTCGCGGCGGCGTCGGCGACCCAGTTCCCGCTGGTGACCATCAGCGTCTTTCGGGAAACCGGCAACCTGCCGCAGCTGGTCGCGCGCTACCAGCTCTCGAACGCGTTCGTCTCGTCGCTGCGCGCCGATGCGAATACCGCCGCCGACGCGCCGACCGAGCAAGTGTGCTTCCGCTTCAACCGGGCGCAAGTGACGACGACGCGCGCGACCGTGATGGGCGGGACGGTCAGCGAGACGGCCGGGTTCGACGCTTGCCAGGCCAGTCCGTTCTGACGCGGCGTGTGGAGAAAAAGTCGTGGACAGGCCGCCGGCTTCCGTGCGACGAGCACTCGGCTTCGCCCCCGGAGGTGTCCCCATGCAGACGCGGATCCTGACGACGTTCCTCGCCCTCGTGCTCCTCACGTCACCCGTCGGCGCGGTCGAGGTGCGGCAGACCGAAGGCTCCGAGCTGATGAGCTTCGACTCCTACATGCTCCGGGCGTATGCCCCGTGCACCGCCCCGAACGCGGTGACCAATTTCGGCATTCCCGCCTGCACCCCGGTGGTGACGTCGCCCTGCCAGTTCTCGAGCGGTCATCTGAGCATCACGAAGGAGTTCGAGACCCACCGGATCAACGCGAGCGTCGGCGTCCGTCCGGGCGGTCCGCCGCAATGCCAGACGGGTCGCTACTCGCTCGACCTCCGAATCCGCACGAGCGCCGACAAGCCGACCGCGTGTCCGAGCGGCCGCTGCACCTACCAAGACCGGCTCCTCAACATCCCGTTCGGCTTCTCGGGGGACGAGCTCTCCGACGAGAAGCTCAACCTGCACCTGCCCGTCGAGTCGACGGATCAGGACGTGCAGATCCTGGGCGCGACGATCCTCGATCCCGACGGACTGCCGCTCGCGAGCCCGCCGATCCTGAACGGCGCGCCGAGCATGAACCTCACGCTTCCGTATGCGGCATGCACGACCCCGGGGTCCGAAGGCGCGTGCGACACGGCGCCGCTCGCCTCCCCCTGCGACTTCGAGTCCGGCGAGCTCGTGTGGGACGAACCCTACGACCCGATCGGCCGGGCCTACGCCCGCCTCGTGCTCCGCGACGTCGGCGGTTCGTCGCCGGTCTGCGCGACCGGGGTCTACGCTGTCGACG
>JANNPN010000002.1:0-6534 GCA_031400185.1 Polyangiaceae bacterium | reverse complement strand
AACATCGTGTCGAGAATCGCCCGCGACGGCGACGACTACGTGAACACCGGCCGCACGGGGTGGCCGTCGGGCGCCGGCGACCCGCGCGGCCGAATCTTTATCTTCTTGGGCAAGAGGGCGCCCGACGACCCCGATCGCTATCGCCAGCAGTCGATGGTCCTCGTGCCGATGGACACGCCGGGAGTGAAGATCGAGAAGATGCTCTCGGTCTTCGGCTACGACGACGCGCCGCACGGACACGCCCAGGTCTTGTTCGAGAACGTGCGGGTGCCGGCGTCGAACATGCTGCTCGGCGAGGGCCGCGGCTTCGAGATCGCGCAGGGCCGGCTCGGCCCGGGACGCATCCACCACTGCATGCGGACGATCGGGCTCGCCGAGCGCGCGCTCGAGCTCATGTGCAAACGACTCATGACGCGGGTCGCGTTCGGGAAGGAGCTCGTCCGCCACAACGTCTGGCAGCAGCGCATCGCCGATGCCCGCATCAACATCGAGCAGTGCCGGCTGCTCACCCTCAAGGCCGCGTACATGATGGACACCGTCGGCAACAAGGTCGCGCGGGCGGAGATCGCGATGATCAAGGTCGCGGCGCCGCGCATGGCGCTCGAGATCATCGACGACGCGATGCAGGCGTTCGGTGGGGCGGGCGTGTCGCAGACGACGCCGCTCGCTGGCATGTGGGCCGGTATCCGGACGCTCCGCTTCGCGGACGGTCCGGACGAGGTTCACAAGAACCAGATCGCGAAGCTCGAGCTCAAGAAGTACATGTAGCTTCACGGGCGCGACGGGTCCGCGGTTCTCTGCGACGGTGGCCGTCGCGGCGAGCGCGGACGGTGGAGGGATCGTCCGCGGGTCCTACGGAGCCGTCGCGTGAGCACGGCCTTGGCGCGCGGTGGATCGTTGGCCATGATCGATCCGCGCGTCGTAGACGACGCATGGGGCGCACCGGGCGACGGGTACGTCGCCGAACGTCCTGCGAGTTACGCGACTGACCGAGATCGGCCCCGCGCACGACCCTCCACCGTCCGCGACGGTTTGCGGTGATCGCAAGAGCAAGGTCGGACGCCACCCGCGAAGCAGGTGGACCGAAAGCCAAAGCCGGCAGGCTAACCTAGTGTGGTGCTGCCGCTCGCGGCCGTGAACGTAGCCGCCATGTTCCTCCTCGGTCGGTGCGTCCGGCGTGGCAAGGCAACCGGTGCCTGATCACTGGGAATCGGACTGAGGCACCGCCAGAAGTCGCGAGGCCTCGCGAGCGGCGACGAAAGTCTTCCGAGCAGCGGCGATGAGGGCGCGCGGTGGAGGGGTCGCCCGCGGGGGCGATCTCGGTGAGGAGCGCTACTCGCAGGACGCTCGCCGACGCGTCCGTCGCCCGGTGAGAATCATGCATGGCCCTGCCGCGCCGATCGCGGCAGGGCCAAAGGCTATCCGCGCGCCAGGCCGTACTCGCGCGACGCGGCCGTAGCCCCCGCGGGCGATCCCCTCCACCGCGCGCGTTTCCCGACGGTCGCCGTATCACCGACTCCGCCGGTCGGGAAGAACGAGTTAGCCGTTCATGCCCGTCGCGGCGCTCATCGGGTGCAGGCTCGCGGCCGCGCTCGGACGCTTCGCGACGCGTTCCTTCCAGCTGACGACGTTCGTGAGCGCGCCGTCGAGCGGTTGGTTCACGCTCGCGCCGAAATCCACGGCGCAATAGAGGATGATGTCGGCGACGGTGAAGCGGTTGCCGGCGATGAACTCCTTCCCCTGGAGCAGCTTGTCGAGCCAGGCGAGGTTGTCGCGGGCGGTTGCCTTCAGGCCGTCGGCGGCTTCCGGCAGGACGCGCATACGCGATCGGAAGAGATCGACGCCTTCGGCGAAGCGGAAGCCGTTGTAGAGGTGCTCGGTGATCTTGAGCTCGATGCGGCGCTGCCACATGCGGGCCTCGGCGCGCTCTTCGGCGTTGCGGCCGATGAGCGCCGGGCTCGGGTACTTTTCCTCGAGGTACTCGAAGATGGCGACCGTCTCGGCGATCACGCGGCCGTCGTCGAGCTCGAGCGCGGGGAGCTGGCCGCCCGGGTTCTTGTCGGTGTACGGCGTCTGGCGGTTCTCCGCGCCCATCAGGTCGACGGTGACCTTCGGGAAGTCGACGTCCTTCTCGGCGAGGAACATGCGAAGCGCGCGCGGATTCGGGCCGAACGAGTCGTAGATCTTCATGCGGCCTTTGTGCTCAACTCGCTTCCCGCATGCAACCACGGACGCGAAAGTTCTGGGGCTGGGGCTGGGACGACGCGGGCCCGAACGCGGAGCAGCAGGGTCGGATCGCGATATTGCTGGCGGCACGGCTCGGCATCGACGTGCCGGCCGTCGGGACGCCGCCGCGCATCGACGACGTGACGCTGCGCGCACCGCGGGTCGGGCCTCCGACCGCCCTCGCGAAGCTCTGCTCGACGACACCGCTCGACCGCGCCGGGCATACCTACGGGAAGTCGTTCCGCGACGTCGTGCGCGGCTTCGCGCGCGACTTCGCCAACCCTCCCGACGTCGTCGCGTATCCGACCGACGAAGCGGAGGTCGGCGCCGTGCTCGAGTGGTGCTCCGAGTCCGGCCTTGCCGCGATCCCGTACGGCGGCGGATCGAGCGTGGTCGGCGGCGTCGAGGCGCCGCCCGCCGACGCGTTTCCCGGTGTCGTATCGATCGACCTCGGCCGGCTGGACCGCGTCGTGGAGATCGATCGGGCATCGCGCGCCGCGCGCATCCAGGGCGGCGTGCTCGGACCGGGACTGGAGGATCAGCTCCGCCCGCACGGGCTCACCCTGCGGCATTTCCCGCAATCCTTCGAGTTCAGCTCGCTCGGCGGCTGGATCGCGACGCGCTCGGGCGGGCACTACGCGACGCTCTTCACCCACATTGACGAGTTCGTGGAGGCGCTGCGGGTGGTGACGCCGTCGGGCGTCGTCGCGACGCGCCGGCTCCCCGCCTCGGGTGCGGGCCCGAACCCGGATCGGCTCTTCATGGGCTCGGAGGGCGTCCTCGGCGTCATCACCGAGGCGTGGATGCGGCTTCAGGATAGACCGGTCTTTCGCGCCTCGGCTTCCGTCACGTTCCCGACCTTCGAGGCCGGTGCCGCCGCGGTACGCGCGCTCGGGCAATCGGGCCTGCATCCCGCGAATTGTCGTCTGCTCGATCCCGGCGAGGCCATGACGTCCGGTGCTGGCAGCGGCACCGAGGCGGTGCTGGTCGTCGGCTTCGAGTCGGCGGATCATCCGCTCGACGCGGCGATGACGCGCGCGCTCGAATGCTGCCGCGACCACGGCGGCAGCGTGCCGGAAGGCGCGGGGAAGACGCGGAAGGACGAGGAGGGGAGCCGCGACGGCGCGGCGGGGAGCCGCGACGGCGCGGCGGGCGCGTGGCGGCAGGCGTTCCTCGACATGCCCTACCTCCGCGACGCGCTCGTCGGCATGGGCATGATCAGCGAGACCTTCGAGACGGCGGTCACGTGGAATCGCTTCGCCGAGCTCCACGCCGGCGTCACGGCGGCGACCACCGACGCGGTCCGCCGCGTGTGCGGCGCCGGGATCGTCACGTGCCGCTTCACCCACGCCTACGCCGACGGTATCGCGCCGTATTACACGGTGCTCGCCCCGGCGCGTCCCGGCAGTCAGCTCGCGCAGTGGGCGGAGATCAAGCAGGCCGCCGCCGACGCGCTCATCGCCCTCGGCGGGACGATCACCCACCACCATGCGGTCGGACGCGACCACCGGCCCTGGTACGACCGCGAGCGCCCCGACGGGTTCGCCCGCGCGCTCGCGGCGGTGAAGTCGACCCTCGACCCGCGCGGCGTGCTGAACCCCGGCGTCCTGATCTAGCTCAGAAGGGGGATCTCTCCCCCTTCGCGAGTGCGGCAAAGCCGCACTCGCTCATCCCCCGGCTCGCCCTGCTCGGCCGCGCGCTGCGCGCGCGGAGGTCGTTGTCTCGGATCAGCCTCCGAGGACGCTGATGGCGCACCGGTGGGGTTGCCGCCGTCCCACGATGGAACGATGAGAAGCGTCGGCCGGGGACCTAGTGCGGCGCTTCGGGTACGGTAGGGACCACGCCGCTCCACGCGTCGCGAAGCACGAACGTGTTGAGCCACCGGAGGTACTCCATCGCCACCTCGCGACCGCCGGAACGCGACTGCCACCACGCGGCAGGATCGAAACCGTCGCGCGACGAGCTCCGCACGACGATCGTCGTTCCGGCCGGAAGGACGCGCTCGAGCAGCCAGCGCGCCCGCCGGGAGTGGGATCGGGCCGTGATGAACATGAGCGTCCGCGGCCGGCGCGCGTGCGCGAACCGCCCGATCGACGCCACCTCCGCGTTCAATCCGTCGACGGGGTCGCGCAGGACTTCGATGGCTTCGCGCGGGACGCCCTTGCGCTCGAGAATCGCGAGCGCGAGATCGGTCGGCGGAAGCCAGGGCACGCCGAGCTCGACGATCTCGACGTCGAGCGGCTCCGCCTGCCACCAGGGAAGGACGATGCTCCGGCTGACCCCCGCGTGGTAGAGGGCGGCGGCTTCGAGGGTGTCCGCGCGGGCGATCGCGTTCGAGACGACGATCACGTCCACGGGCCGGACGGGATCCTCGACGGCCAACGCGGTGCCGATCGGCGGCAGCCAGAAGCCCCGAGCGAGCCACGCCGCGGCGACGATGGCGAGTGCCACCGCCGCGCGACGGCGTCGTCGAGACTTCAGGCTCGTCAGCGGAGCTTCTTCAGCGCCGCGTCCATGGCGGCGAGCAGCTGCGCCGGGTCACGCTCGTCGTAGAAATACTTGTACTCCGCCCGCGGCGCGGCGAGCGAGGCGTCGAGCGTGCCGTCGCTTCCCAGAAAGTACGTCCGCGGGATGTACTCGCCGTCGGGCGCGTACTTCTTGCTGACCTCGGCGCTCTTGTCTTTGTCGAGACGGATCATCACGAACCGCTTCGACTGCTCGACCACCTTCGCGTCGTGGAACAGCTTGCTGTAGTTCGTGCAGTGCGGACACCACTCGGTGAAGAAGACGAGCAGGACCGGCTTCTTGTCCTTCTTGGCAGCCGCCAGGCCTTGCTCGTAGGGCTGCCATTGGACCTTGGCATCGTTCCAGTCACCACCGGCGAACGCGGATGGTGCGGTTGCAACCAGCGCCGTCACGAGCACGGCAATTCCCAACCAGCGTCGATTCTGCATCGTCTCTCCTTTGTTCATCCGCCGGCGAGCTTCACGCGGATGCCGTCGCCTGCGAGCAGCGCGGCCAGCCGTTCGCGGTGGTCGCCTTGGATGATGATCTCGCCGTCCTTGGCCGATCCCCCGCAGCCGCACGCGCGCTTGAGACGCGTCGCCAGCGTGGCCAACGCCGACTGGTCGTTGGGAAGCCCGCGGATGATCGACACCGGCGTACCGTTCCGCCCCTTCTTTTCGAGCCAGATCTTGACGACGGTCGCGCTGCCGCCCTTGGACGCGGCGGCGGGGCGTGGACGCTCCGGCATCGGACTGGTGCTGTATACGAGCGTGCCGCCGTCGTCGGTCCGCCGGGACATGAGCGCCACGTTGTAGTGGCTCGGAGCGGCGGGCGTCAATGTAGCTCCGCTCTGCGTCGAGGTCGCTCGCTGTGCGTCGATGCGGCTCCGCTCGGTGACAGATCAGTGACAGACGCGCGGACGCTGCATGACCATGCTGCCGCGCACGGTGAGACGCTCGACGTGATCGAAGAGCGCGCTTGGGTCCATGCGCTGGATCTCCGACGCGAGGTCGATGCCGATCAGCTCGTAGCGCTCGCCGGTGAAGTGGTCGCCGAGCGAGCGGCGCAAGCGTCGCCGGGTGACGCGATCGACGCGGCCGAGACCCTCGTAGCGCAGGCGATAGCGCTTGCCGTTGGTGGCGCGCACGCGGACGTCGATGCGGAACGGCTCGTTGTCGCGGATGCGGGTGACGAACAGCGGGTCGCGGAGATCGCCGCGGCCGTACTGCGGGTACATGACCCCGATCGACGTCGAGCGGAGACTCGCCGGCGTCGTGGCGAGTGCCAGGTCGGCGAGCTCCGGGTCGAAGCCGACCTCGGCCGTCCCGCTCCCGACCATGCGAAATTCCGAGAAGTCGAGCGGCCCGCAGCTCGGCGAGTTGCCGTCGAACGGATCGGATCCGAAGTCGCGCTCGAGGCCGTCCGGGACGTCGTCGTCGTCGCTGTCCGCGACCAGGCGATCCGTCTCGCCGGCGTCGAGGCGGGTGTTCAGGTTGACGTCCTCTTCCGCGTCGGTGAGCCCGTCGTGGTCCGAATCGACGACATTCGCGGCCTGCGGGTAGCCGATGGTGTACGAGTTGGAGCGATCGCTCTCGCCGCCGTTCGCGCGGTAGGCGCTGATCGCGAAGGTGTAGGTCGTCTCGACGCGGAGGTCGCTGATCACGGCCTCGAAGTGGCCGCTCCCGTCGTGGCGCGCCCGCGGCCCGTCGATAGCCCCGCGCGCGCCGCCGACGGCGGGCGGCCCGTAGAGACGGTAGGCGGCGGGAGCCGGATCAGCGCCGCCGGGCCCCCCCACCCCCACGG
>JANNPN010000355.1:0-37275 GCA_031400185.1 Polyangiaceae bacterium | reverse complement strand
AAGCTCGACGAGCTCCTCGACCTCGAGCGCGACACGCTCGCGGAGCGCCGCGGCGAGAACGCGGATCTCGCCGCAAAGGAAGCCTTCCTCGAGGACCTCCCGCACGGGCTCGCCGACGCGATCGGCAAGCTCAAGGACTACGCGTTCGAGGACGAGCAAGCGGCGACTGAGTTCGAGCACCTGCTCGAGGAGCTCGAGAACATCCAGCGCCTCGAGGAGTTCCAGCGCAAGCACGGCGAATCGTTCCACGGGCCCGAGGCGCTCGACTACGAGCGCGCCCTCGAAATGATGCGCGAGATCGATCGTCTCCGGCAGCTCGAGCAGAGCCTGATGAGCGGCGACCTCCAGGGCGTGAGCCCGGACGAGCTGCGCCAGCTCCTCGGGGCCGAGATGGCGCAGGACTTCGAGAACCTCCGCCAGATGATGGCAATGCTCCAGGAGTCGGGGTACCTCATGAACCGCGAGGGCCAGATGGCGCTCTCGCCGAAGGGCGTTCGAAAGATCGGGCAGCTCGCGCTCCGGGACATCTACCAAGGGCTGCTGCGTGACCGGCCCGGCTCGCACGCCACGGAGACCCGTGGCGCGGCGGCCATACGTCCGGAGGTGAGCAAGCCGTACCGTCATGGCGATCCCTTGAACCTCGATCTCGTCGGCACGCTGAAAGAGGCGCTTACGCGCGGCCCGGCCGCGCCACTCCGCCTTGCACCCAACGACTTCCGCGTTTTCGACGCTGACGACGCGACCAGCACGTCCACCGTGCTGCTCCTCGACATGAGCTGGTCGATGAGCTGGGAAGGCCGGTTCGCTGCGGCCAAGAAGGTCGCGCTCGCGATGGAAAGCCTCATCCGCTCGCGCTACCCGCGCGACTACTTCGCGATCGTCGGCTTTTTCACGCGCGCCGTCGAGCTCAAGCTCAAGGATCTGCCCGAGGCCAGCTGGAACATGGGCGATCCGTTCACCAACCTCCAGGACGGGCTCCGCCTCGGCGCCGAGCTGCTCGCGCGCCATCGCAGCACGAACCAGCACTTCATCGTGATCACCGACGGCCAGCCGACCGCCTATTTCCAAAAAGGCCGGCTCTATTGTGAGTGGCCGCTCAGCTTCGGCGGCATCAGCATGCGCGCCGCGCAGGAGACCCTGAAGGAGGTCGAGCGCGTCACTCGCCTCGGCATCACCATCAACACGTTCATGCTCGACGACAGCCCGAGCCTGCGTGCCTTCGTCGAGCGCATGACGCGCATCAACCGCGGCCGCGCGCTCTATACGCGCCCCGACCGCCTCGGCGAATACCTGCTCGTCGACTACCTCAGTCACAAGCGCAAGAAGATCTGACGGTGGCGGTGGTCGAGGGGACGGGCGTCAAGCTGACGCCGATGCTGGCGCAGTACCTGCGCTTGAAGGAGCAGCATCGCGACGCCGTCCTGATGTTCCGCCTCGGTGACTTCTACGAGATGTTCTTCGAGGACGCCGAGCGCGCGTCGGCGATCCTCGACATCACCCTCACTGCCCGGAACAAGCACGACCCGAACCCGATCCCGCTCTGCGGTGTGCCGTACCACGCGGTCGACGGCTACATCCAGAAGCTCCTCGCAGCCGGGTGCAAGGTCGCCATCTGCGAGCAGGTCGAGGATCCGAAAGGCGCCAAGGGGCTCGTCGACCGCGACGTCGTGCGCGTGATCACGCCGGGGACCGTCCTCGAGGAGGAGAACCTCGACCCGCGGAGCGCGAGCTTCCTCGCCGTCGTCGCCCGGACCGCGGAGGGAATCGGACTCTCGGCGTGCGATCTCTCGACCGGCGAGGTGCGGGTCATGGAGTTCGCGGGGGCCGAAGGCGCCGCGTCGCCCGACACGGGCGCGGGGCTCGCTGGCGACGATACGCTCGACGCGGTCGCCGAAGAGCTCGCGCGGCTCGGCGCCAAGGAGCTCGTCGTTGCGCCCGAGCTACAGCCCGCGCTGCCGCGGCTCACGGCCCAGGCGCCCGACATCTTCCGGAGCCTCGCGCCGACCGAGTGGTTCGACGCCGACGACGCCGCGACGTGGGTCGCCGTCGCGGCCAGCGGCACGCCGGCGCCGGTGGTCGGCACGGCGGGCCTCGCGGCACTCGGGGGGCTCCGTGCGTACCTCCGGGCCACGTACCGGGGAAAGCTCGACCACCTTCGGGCTCCGGAGCTCGTGCAGCCGCACGACACGCTCGTCCTCGACCAGACGACGCGCAGCAACCTAAATCTCGTGGACGGGGTCGGCGGCGAGCGCCGCGGGTCCTTGCTGCAGGTGCTCGATCGTACTGCAACCCCGATGGGGAGCCGCACACTGAAGCGGTGGATGCTCGCGCCCCTCACGAGCCCGGCCGCGATCGCGCGCCGCCACGATGCCGTCGAGCGGCTCGTCGAGAACGTCGACCTCCGTGCCGACCTCCGCGGCCTCCTGGCCGGGATGGGCGACCTCGAGCGGCTGGTGGGGCGGATCGGAACCGGCGGCGCGTCGCCGCGCGACCTGCTCAGACTCATGACTGCGCTCGCGCGCTCCGGCGAGCTGCGCGAGCGGCTGGCCGGCGTCGAGGGCATCCTCGGCGAGATCGCCGCGACGCTGGCGCCGCTCCCCGAGCTTCAGGCCCACATCCTCGCGACGCTCGTCGACGAGCCGCCTGCGACCATGCGGAGCGCCGGCCCGGTGATCCGCGACGGCGCCCACCCCGAGGTCGACGAGCTCCGCGCGCTCACGCGCGACGGCAAGGGATGGGTCGTTGCGCTCGAGGCGCGCGAACGGAAGCGGACCGGCATAGCGTCGTTGAAGGTGCGGTACAACCGCGTCTCCGGCTACGGTATCGAGATCACGAAGCCGAATTTGGCGCTGGTTCCCGGCGACTACGTCCGGAAGCAGACCCTCGCCGGCGCGGAGCGCTTCGTGACCGTCGAGCTGAAGGAACAGGAGCAAAAGCTCCTCGGCGCCGAGACGCGTCTCGGACAACTCGAGGCGGCGCTCTTCGCGGAGCTCGTCGCCGAGGTCGCGACCCGCCAGCGGGCACTCGCCGAGAACGCCCGCGCGCTCGCGATCCTCGACACGCTGGCGGCGCTCGCGGACGTGGCACACGACCGCGGCTACGTCCGTCCGGTCCTCGACCGCGGGGATGCGATCGTCATCCGCGACGGCCGCCATCCCGTCATCGAGATGACGCTCGGCGGCGCCGCCTTCGTGCCCAACGACTGCACACTCGACGGCAGCCAGCAGGTTCTGCTGATCACCGGGCCCAACATGGCCGGCAAATCGACCTATCTTCGGCAGGTCGCGCTCATCTGCTGCCTCGCCCAGATGGGGAGCTTCGTCCCAGCCTCCGAGGCGCGGATCGGAGTACTCGACCGCGTTTTCACGCGCGTCGGCGCATCCGACAATCTGGCCGCCGGCGACTCGACCTTCATGGTCGAGATGCGCGAGACCGCCAACATCCTCCGCGAGCTCGGGCCGAGGAGCCTCGTCATCCTCGACGAGATCGGGCGCGGCACCAGCACCTACGACGGCATCGCGATCGCCTGGGCAGTCGCCGAGCACCTCCACGACCGCGAGCCGAGCGCCAAAACGCTCTTCGCGACCCACTACTATGAGCTCACCGCGCTCGCCAGGCAGCGGCCTCGAATCCGCAACTACTCGGTCGCCGTCCGGGAGTGGAACGACCAGGTCATTTTCCTGCGGAGAATCGTTGCGGGACCGGCCAACCGGAGCTATGGCGTAGAAGTGGCGCGGCTGGCGGGGCTGCCCGTAGCTGTGGTGGAGAGGGCCAGGAGTCTTTTGGCGACGCTCGAACGCGGCGAGCTTCTTTCCGAGACGGGGCGCGACGCGTCCACGGGACCGGCACCGTCCGGGACCCAGCTCGGGCTGTTCGCGCCGCGTCCATCGGTGATCGAGACGCGGCTCCGGACGATTGACGTCACGCGCATGACGCCGCTCGAGGCCTTGAACGAGCTGCATGCGCTGGTGGAGGCGGTGCGGGGCGGAGACGAACATGACACGGACGGGCAGAACTGAAGATCGCCGGCGGCGTCGCTGGACGCTCGCCCTCCTCGGGCTCCTGACCTCGCTCGCGGTCGGCGGGTCCGCGCACGCGGTGGCCGCCAAACCGGGGCGCATCGAGCGGGTGCGCTACGAGGCCACGCCCACCTCGACCCGCGTCATCATCATGCTGTCGCGCCCAATCCCGTTCTACGTGCGCGTCCTTGGCGGCGAGAGCACCCGCAAAAGCGAGCGACGTCTCGTGCTCGACTTCTCGAACGCGACCCTCGCGCCGGAGGCGCTGACGCCGATCGGTGTCGAGAACGGTCTCCTGCAGCAGATCCGCACTGGCCAGTTCAACGCGCGGACCGCCCGCGTCGTCCTCGATCTCGCGAGCATCACGAAGCATTCCGTCGAAGCGTACGAGAGCCCGCCTCACATCACGATCGACATAGCCGGAACGCCCGCGCCCGACGCCCCCGTCATTGCCGCACCGGGGCCCAAAGCTCCGCCGGCCTCCGACCCGGCACCGCCGTCCGCCAAAGTCGCGGCCCTGCCGCCGCCGGAGCCCGCACCGGCGGCGCCGCCGAGCGTCGACGAGGGTCGAGCGGCGTCGCATGAGAGATCCGCGAAGGCCGACGCGCCCCCGCTCGACCGGGGGGCGCTCGCGAGCGAGACCCAAGCGACGCTGCCTGAGCCGGTTCCGTCGTCCTCGCCGAAACGCGAGGGCACGAGCAAGGCGGGTAAGGACGCAGGCAGCGACCCGCTGCCCGGCCGTCCGGGCAACCGCCCGTGGCGGATCGTCCTCGATCCCGGACACGGCGGCTCCGATCCCGGCGCATCCGGCGTCGACGGCCTCCTCGAAAAGGACATCACGCTGGCAATCGCGCAGCGCCTCAAACGTCGGCTCGAAGAGTCGTCCAACGCGAAGGTGCTTCTCACGCGCGAGACCGACGCGACCCGCACTCTCGCCGAGCGCACGGCGTTCGCCAACGCCAACAGCGCCGATCTCTTCATCTCGATCCACGTGAACGCCGACCGGACCGGCGAGCTCCAGGGTATCGAGACCTACACGCTCAACAATTCGAACGATCGCGCGACGATCCGGCTCGCGAAGATGGAGAACGGCCCCTCCGTCCGGGTCGGACGAGGCGACCTGTCCTTCATCCTGAGCGACATGGTGCAGTCGGGCAAAGAGGAAGAGTCGAATGCGCTTGCCGAACGCCTGCACTCCCGCGTGCTCGCGCGCCTCCGCTCGCGCTACACCGACATCCACAACCTCGGCGTGAAGAAGGGGCCGTTCTACGTGCTGGTCGGCGCGTACATGCCGTGCGTGTTGTTCGAAGCGTCCTTCCTCTCGCATCCGATCGAGGGCAAGCGCCTGGGCACCGTCGCCTACCAGCAGGACATCGCCGAGGGACTCTTCCTCGGCATCACCGACTTCCTCGGCGACGCGCGGCTCGCCAAGACGCTCTGAGCCCCGGCCCCCTCGTGGTGACCTCGGTCGAGTCTCTGACGCGCGCGAATCCCGCGCTCCCCCCGGTGCGGCCCGGCGGCGCCGACCTCGGCGCGATCGCCAAGACCTACGTCGTCGACTTGCGCGCGCAGCTCTACGAGGAACACCGGGCCGGCGCCGGCGGCACCGCGATCGTGCAGGCCTATACCGGCGGCATCGATCGCTTGATCGAGTTTCTCTTCGAGTCCGCGACCGCCGAGTACACCGAGAAATACGTCCTGCTCGACCATCGCTGCACCGTTGCAGCGCAGGGCGGATACGGTCGCTTCGAGCTGAACCCGGCGTCCGACATCGACCTGCTCGTGCTCTATCCGTGGCGCGTGAACGCATACGTCGAGACGGTCGCCGAGCGCATCCTCTACTCGCTATGGGACGCGGGCCTCGTCGTCGGCCACGCCAGCCGCACCGTCGCCGACTGCACGCGGCTCGCCCAGAAGGACCTCAAGGTCAAGACCGCGCTCCTCGACGCGCGCTTCCTCGCCGGCGACCGGCCGCTCTACGCCGAGTTCGAGAAGGCGATGGAGTCGGACGTCCTCAAGAAGAACGCCGCGCGCTTCTACCGCGAGAAGCTCCAGGAAAGCCACGATCGGCACCGCAAGTTCGGGAACTCGGTCTACCTCCTGGAGCCCGAGCTGAAGGAGGGCGCGGGCGGCCTCCGCGACATCCATACGGCGATGTGGCTCGCGAAGGTCAAATACAAGGTCAAGGACATGCGCGAGCTCGTCGTGAAGGGCGTGATCAGCGAGCGCGAGCGCGGGGAGATCGAGGCCTCGGAGGATTTCCTCTTCCGCGTACGGAATGCCCTCCATTTCCTGACCGGCGCGCACCAGGACCACCTGACCTTCGACCTGCAGGACAAGGCCGCACCCGAACTGGGCTTCGGCGACGACGGCACCAACCGTCCCGTCGAGCGCCTCATGAAGACGTATTTCACGCATGCGACAGCGATCCGCCGATTCTCCGACGCGATCATCGAGCGCTGCACCGAGCGCCCGACCCCGTACCGGCTGATCGGCCGCGTCATCGGCCGCGAGATCCGCGAAGGCGTGTGGATCATGAACCGGACGCTGTCGGTCGACGGCGCGGAGGTGATCCGCCGCAACCCGACGACCCTCGTCACGATCTTCCGCGACGCGCAACGCCACGGGGTCAAGATCACGCAACACACGCAGCGCCTGATCCGCGAGCACCTCAACCTGATCGGCGAGAAGGAACGTCACGACGCCGCCTTCATCCGACCCTTCCTCGACATCCTCGGCTGGAACTATCAGGTGTGGGAGACCGTGCAGGAGATGCACCGGGTCGGCGTCGTCTGCGCGCTCTTCCCCGAGTTCAGCCGCATCGACTGCCTCGTGCAACGCGACCCGAACCACATCTACACCGTCGACGAGCACTCGCTGCTCGGAATCGGTGAGCTCGAGCGCCTGCGGCGCGGCGAGCACAAGAAGACCGCGCCGCTCCTCACCGAAGTCATGCGCGAGCTCGACCGCCATGAGGTTCTGTTCCTGGCGCTGCTCTTCCACGACATCGGCAAGGGGCACGGAGAGGGACACTCTGGGCGCGGTGCCGACATGGTGCGCGGCATCGCGGAGCGGCTGCCGTTGAACGAGGACGACGTCGCACAATGGGAGTTTCTCGTTCGCCAGCACCTGCTGATGTCCCACCTCGCCCAGCACCGCGACACGCACGATCCGCGCCTCCTCGCCGAGTTCGCCCGCACCTGCGGCAGCATCGAAAACTTGAAGATGCTCTACGTCATGACGTTCGCAGACATGCGCGCGGTCGGGCCAAAGGTTTGGAACAACTGGCGCGACATGCTCCTCGGCGAGCTCTACATGCGGACGCTCACCCGCTTCGAGCAAGGCCAGGTCGAGGAAGACGAGCACGGGCGCGCCGAGCGCATTCGTCAACGCCTGCTTCACCTCGTCGATCGCGACCGCCGCGACGCGTTCGAGTCGTTCCTCGCCGGCATGCCCGAGCGCTATCTGACCAACACACCCGAGGCGCAGATCCCGTCGCACTTCGAGCTGATGAACCACCTCCGCGAGGAGTGGAGCATCCGTCCCGCCACCGAGCATCCCCACCTGTTCGTGAGCACCGTCCGCCATGTCCCCGAATCCGAGTACACCGAGCTCACCATCTGCACACCGGATCGGCCGGGCCTCTTCGCGATGATCGCCGGCGTGCTGACGGCACAGGGGATGAACATCGTAGGCGCGCGCATCACGACGTCGCGGGGAGGCGTGGCACTCGACAGTTTCCGCATCGGGCATCAGGAGCAGGTCGAGCGGGTCCTCGAGCCGGAACGCTGGGAGCGCGTGCAACAGATGCTCGCCAAGGTGCTGCGCGGGCAGATCGACATCGAGGCCGCCGTCGCGGCATCCAACCCCCCGTCCATCCTCGAGCGCCCGACGAGCGCCAGCACGATGCCGCCCGAGATCATCGTCGACAACGACATCTCGGAGGACTACACGGTCCTCGACGTCGTGACCGGCGACCGCGTCGGCGTGCTCTTCGCGATCACCCACGCGCTCCACCGGCTCGGGCTCATCATCCACCTCGCCAAGATCACGACCCAGGCGCATCAGGTGCTCGACGTCTTCTACGTGACCGACGGGGAGGGTCGCAAAATTCTCGACCAGGACCGGCTCCACGTCGTCTG
Source organism: Polyangiaceae bacterium (assembly GCA_031400185.1). Taxonomy (GTDB): domain Bacteria; phylum Desulfobacterota; class Binatia; order UTPRO1; family UTPRO1; genus UTPRO1. The sequence goes on along the minus strand of JANNPN010000355.1, from coordinate 29,114 downwards.
CGACACCATCACCGCCGAGATCCAAGCGGTGACACGCAGCTGATTCGGATGCCCGCCGCCCCGGCCACGCGCGCGACCGAGCTCGACCGCTGGATCGACCGCTTCCTCGCGTACGTCACCGCCGAGCGCGGCCTCGCCGCCAACACCGTGGCCGCATATGCCCGCGATCTCGCGCAGCTCACCCGCTGGCTCGAGGGGCGCGCAGACGACCCGCGCCAGATGACCGCGGAGCTCCTGAGCGCGTTTCTGGCGGCGGAACGCGCACGCGGCCTCGCACCGCGGAGCGCCGCGCGCGTCGCCGCCACGCTCCGCATCTTCGGGAGGTATCTCGTGCTCGAGCACGTCGTCGCATTGTCGCCGGCCGCCGATCTCACGATGCGCAGCCTGCCGCCGCCGCTGCCGCTCGCGCCCGATCGGAGCGACATGCAGACGCTCCTCGACACGCCGCCGCCCGACACGCCGCGCGGCCGGCGCGACCGGGCACTCCTCGAGATGCTCTACAGCGCTGGGCTCCGCGTGTCCGAGGTGGTGACGCTCCGCCAGGTCAACCTCGACCTCGACGCGAATTGCGTCCGGGTCGTCGGCAAGGGGAGCCGCGAGCGCGTCGTGCCCCTCGGCAGCCATGCCCGCGCCCGGCTCGACGACTACATGGCGCTCGCGCGCCCGATCCTCGCCGCGCACCACCGCCAGCGGCCCGAGATCTTCCTCTCCGCGCGCGGCCTCCCGCTTTCGCGCCAGGCCGTCTGGAAGCTGCTCAAGCATTATCTCCGGGTGGCCGCGCTCGACAGCCGGGTCTCGCCGCACAGCCTCCGTCACGCGTTCGCAACCCATCTGCTCGACGGCGGCGCGGACCTCCGTGCCGTGCAAGCAATGCTCGGGCACGCGGACGTGGCCACCACGCAGATCTACACGCACGTCGCACCGCGCCGCCTGCGCGACGTGCATCGGCGCTTCCATCCGCGCGACGCCACGCGCGGACGAACCTGATACGCGCGTTGCGCGTCCGAACCGGGCTTGTTAGGTACGATCGATGGAGCGTCCGGATCACCTCGTCGACATCGTGCATCAGGTCGCGTTGTGGTCGCTTCCCATTCTCGCCGCCGTCATCTTCCACGAGGTCGCACACGGGGTGATGGCGTTTCGCCTCGGCGACGACACCGCGCGCCGCATGGGACGGCTCACCCTGAACCCGTTGCCGCACATCGACCCGATCGGCACGATCCTCATGCCCGGGCTGTTGCTGCTCGCGGGTGCACCGGTCTTCGGTTACGCCCGCCCGGTACCGGTCGACTACAGCCAGCTGCGGAACCCGCGCCGCGACATGGTACTCGTCGCGCTCGCCGGACCGGGCACGAACATCATCCTGGCGATCCTGAGCGCGCTCGCGTTCCGCACACTCGACACGCGGCTCGAGGGCGTGTCGGCCGAGACCGCGTCGGCGCTGACCGTCGGCGTCGTGCTGCCACTCGCGCAAATGGCCTACTACAGCGTGCTGGTGAACGTGTTCCTCGCGGTCTTCAACATGCTGCCGCTGCCGCCGCTCGACGGGGGCCGGGTCCTGACCGGCCTCTTGCCCGACGCCCAGGCCCGCCTCGTCGCCGCGATCGAGCCGTTCGGCTTCGTCATCCTGGCCGTGCTCTTGATGACGCGCTCGATCGGTCCGCTCGTTCAGACGCCGGTACAAATGATCCTCGGGGTGCTCCTGTGAGCGCCGGGCGCCAACGCATCCTGAGCGGCATGCGACCGACCGGACGCCTCCACCTCGGCCACCTGCTCGGCACGCTCCACACGTGGCGCGAGCTCCAGGGGACGCACGAGTGCTTCTTCTTCGTCGCCGATTGGCACGCGCTCACGACCGACTACGACCGCACCGAGATGGTGGGGACCAACCTCCTCGAGATGGTGATCGACTGGCTCGCGAGCGGCATCGACCCGAGCCAGGTCACGATCTTCGTCCAGTCGTCGATTCCAGCGCACGCCGAGCTGCACCTCTTGCTCTCGATGATCACGCCGCTCGGCTGGCTCGAGCGGGTGCCAACCTACAAGGATACGCAGCAACAGCTGTCCGACCGCGACCTCTCGACGTACGGCTTCCTCGGCTACCCGGTGCTGCAGGCGGCCGACATCCTCATGTACCGCGCACACGCGGTTCCCGTTGGCGCCGACCAAGTCCCGCACGTCGAGCTCACCCGTGAGATCGCCCGCCGTTTCAATCACGTGTTCGGCGAGGTCTTCCCGGAGCCGCAAGCCCTGCTTGCGGCGGCGCCACGCGTCCCGGGCCTCGACGGGCGGAAGATGAGCAAGAGCTTCAACAACGCCGTCTTTCTCGCCGACGACGCTGAGGAGGTAAAGGCCAAGCTCTCGCGCATGATGACCGACCCACGGCGTGCCCGCCGGCGCGATCCGGGCGACCCGGACGACTGCCCCGCCTACACGCTCCACCGCATCTACTGCACGCCCGAAGAGCTCGCGTACACGGCGCACGGGTGTCGCACCGCGGAGATCGGCTGCCTCGAGTGCAAGCAGATCATGATCGCGCGTGCCGAAACCGAGCTCGGTCCGATCCGGGAGCGCCGCCGCGCGCTCGCCGCGCGGCCGGACGAGGTCCGGGACGTGATCGCCGAAGGCACCAAGCGCGCGAGGACGGTCGCGGAAGAAACGATGGCGAAGGTTCGATCGGTGGTCGGACTCGGAGGAATGCCATGAGCTATCGCGTCAAGCTCGAAGTGTTCGAGGGACCGCTCGATCTCCTCCTGCATCTCATCAAGAAGGAAGAGGTCGACATCTACGACATCCCGGTCGCCCGCATCACCGACGAGTACCTCCAGTACCTGGGCCTGCTCGAGACCATGAACCTCGACGTCGCAGGAGAGTACCTGGTGATGGCGGCGACGCTCACCCACATCAAGTCGCGCATGCTGCTGCCCCCGTCGGAGGACGAGACGGAGGAGCCCGACGAGGATCCCCGCGCGGACCTGGTGCAGCAGCTCGTCGAGTACCAGCGCTACCGTGAGGCCGCGGTAGCGCTCGGCGAGCGGGCGGTCCTGAGCCGCGACGTCTTCCGCCGCGAGCCTGCCGCTCCCGACACCGATCAGAGCGAGGGCGTCCGGCTTCGCGACGTAACCGTCGCCGACCTGCTCGAGGCGTTCCGCGAGGTCATGGAGCGGGCGCTTCGCGAGAGCTTCCACGAGATCATTCACGAGGAAGTGTCGATCGAGGAGTGCGTCGAGCTGATCGTCCGCCGCATGGAGGTCGACGGAGCGCTGCGCTTCCGCGACCTCTTCGCGGGGGCGCCGTCACGGCGGCGCCTGGTCGCGACATTCCTGGCGCTGCTGGAGCTGGTAAAGCGGCAGATGATCCAAGCGCGGCAGGAGGAAGACGGCGCCGAGATCCTCCTGTTCCCGAAGGCCGGCCGCATGGCGCACGTCGACGACGTGCCGTGAAGGAGAAACCGATGCGCGAGGGTGATGCGGACGAGGGGGGGAACAACGGCGTCGCGCAGGCGACGGGGGGCGGCGACGGGACCGTCGAGGTCGGCGCGGCGGAAGGACCGGTCGATGGGACGGACGTCGGCGCCGCGGCGGACGAGCCGCCGGTCGCGGCGGGCGGCTCCGACGAGGCCGACGACGACCTGGAACCGCTCAGCGAAGCGGCGCCGGCCGAAACGGACGAGCGCCTGGTCGCGATCCTCGAAAGCGTGCTCTTCGCCTGCGCCGAGCCGATCACGCTGGCCCGGATCGCCGAGGTCGTCGCCGGCCCGACGCGACACGAGCTTCGCGCCGCACTCGCTGCGCTCGCGGCGCGCACCGAGAGCGAGCGGCGCGGCATCCGGCTCATCGAGGTCGCGGGCGGCTATCAGTTCCGGACGGCGCCGGAGCACGCCGAGTGGGTGCGGCGGCTCTTCCAGCAACGCCCGTGGCGCCTCACGCGGGCAACGCTCGAGACCCTCGCGATCGTCGCCTACAAGCAGCCGATCACGCGCGCCGAGATCGAAGTAATTCGTGGCGTCGACGTCGACAGCGTCCTCGCGTCGCTGCTGTCGCGGAAGCTCGTGAAGATCGTCGGACGGAAGGACGTCATCGGACGTCCGCTCCTCTACGGCACCACCCGGCAGTTTCTCGAGGTCTTCGGCCTCCGCGATCTCACGGCGCTGCCGGGCCTCTCGGAAGTCGTGAGCGCAATGCCCGAGAGCGTCGGCGCCGGTGCGGTCGGCGGCACGGAAGAAACCTGGAGCGGCGATGACAGACACAGCGAAGGGGATACGCCTGCAGAAGCTGCTCGCGGACTCGGGGATCTGCTCCCGCCGAGCGGCGGAGACGATGATCCAGAGCGGTCGGGTGACCGTGAACGGCAAAACGGTCAAGATCCTGGGGAGCAAGGCTCTTCCGACTGACCTGATCCGCGTCGACGACCGGGCATTGCCGAGCCGACGCGACCCGATCCACGTGATGCTGCACAAGCCCGGGGGCGTCGTCACGACGACACGCGACCCCGAGGGTCGGCCGACGGTCGTGCAGATGCTGCCGCACCGGGTCGGGCGACTGTTTCCGGTCGGACGTCTCGACGTGCAGTCGACGGGCCTCGTGCTGCTGACGAACGACGGCGACCTCGCGGCCGTCCTGACCCATCCGCGCTATCACGTGCCGCGCACGTACCGGGTGAAGGTGAGCGGCAGCCCCGACGAGCGCGCGCTCAGCCGCTTGCGCCGCGGCATCCGACTCGACGACGGGCCGACGGGCCCGGTCGAGGCCACGGTCGAGGAACGCCGTCCGACGAAGACGTGGCTTCGCATCACCGTCCACGAAGGCCGGAACCACCTCATTCGTCGTCTCTGCGAGGCCGTCGGCCATAGCGTCGAGAAGCTGCAGCGGGTGTCACTCGGTCCGCTCGAGCTCGGGAAGCTCCCTCTCGGAGACTTCCGGCCACTGACTCCGCGCGAGGTGACGGCGCTCCACCGCGTCGCGCGCGATGCGACCCGACCGCGCCGAGCGCGTCCCACGGCGGCGCCGCAGCCCCGTCCGCCGCGTCGCGAGCGGGCATAGCGGACGTCGTCTGCCGCGCTGCGCCAGTCAGATTCCCGGCGCTCCGTCCAAGACTGTACCACGCGCGCGCCACGACGCAGCGCGCGACCCAGCACGGATCGCAGTCTTCCAATCCCGCACCGCTGGCATGGATGCTGCTCGATTGCGATCGTCACGCGATCGTCACGCGTTCCACATTGCAAACCGATGCCCACTCGATCTACTACACGCACGGTGCTGGGAGGTGAGCGGATGGGTGGTGAGGACGTACGCGGGCAGCTGTCGGCTGCGGCTCCCACACGAGACGGATGGCTCTACGTCTCGGGTGCGTTGACGCCGTACGATCTCGAGAACCTCTGCGATCAGATCAGGACGCTCGGTCGCCGGTCCGACGGCGACGTCCACGTCGAGGTCGAGCTCGCAGGCATGGCGAAGAACAGTCCTGAGCTCCGCACGCTCGCGCAGCGAATGCACCGCCTGCGCCGCCAAGGTGTCGTCGTGCACGTCCACGCCGCACGCGATCGCGCGCCGAACGGCGGCTTGCCCAACAACTGAACGCAACGTCGCGCCGCTCGGCATTTGGCCGCGTCGCGTTGACAGCTTCCAATCGAGCCGATACACCCAACGGTCTTCGAGGTGCCGCAAGGCACCCATGACGCGGGGTGGAGCAGTCCGGTAGCTCGTCGGGCTCATAACCCGAAGGTCGGAGGTTCAAATCCTCCCCCCGCAACTTTCGAAGCCCCCGGATTCCCTCGCGAGAGCGGAGCCGGGGGCTTCTTACTTTACGGACGACGTCTACTCGATCGTGCGCGTCGGCATCGTCTGCTCACGGAGACGCAGCGGGGTTGCGCGCTCCGCGATCAAGTGCTCGTTCGCGTCGGAGTAGGAGAAACAGGTGTTGCGCATGCCCGGGACCGCGCCGAGCACCGCGTCGCGGCGGCGGGGCGGATCGTCGGGGGCGTTTCGCACCTCGGGCCCCAGCGCCCCGAAGAAGCGGACGAAGTGCAGCTGATAGGCGGCCTGGCCGACCTCGACCAGCAACTCCGACACACGGTGGCAGCCACCGACGCCGCCGACCGCAGCGCGCGCGCGGCCTGTGTAAAGCCGCGTGCGACCCGCATGCCGACGAGGCCCTGCATGTTCGGATGCGTCAGGTTGCAGACGGCAGTGAACGGCCCGTTGCGAACCTCGGAGCGGGCGGCGACGATCTCGAGCGTCGGGTGCAGGATCTCGACCTCGACGTGCACGTCGTGCACCTCGTCCTGGAGCGTGGCCTCGATCAGGAACCGGTCGCCCTGGATCGGGTAGATGCTGACCTGCTTGGTGCGATGGAAGATGGCCTGGACTTCGCGCATCGGTGGAAGATAGCGGCCGCTCCCGGGTGAGGGAAGCTCGCGGTCAGCGTTCCGGCGTCTGGAACGCCCGGCGCGCCCGCACGCACACGGCGCGGCTGGCGCACCCGACCAGGTGGTCGTTCACCAGGCCCATCGCCTGCATGAACGCGTAGACCGTGGTCGGACCGACGAAGCGGAAGCCGCGCGTCCGGAGGTCGGCGGCCAGCGCGATCGATGCCGCAGTCGTCGCCTGGACGGTGGCGCGTGACGTCGGTGGCGTCACCGCACGCGGCGACGGCGCGAAGCTCCAGACGTAGCCCGCGAACGACCCGACGTCGCGCTGGACGCCGCGCAGAGCCTTCGCGTTCGCGATCGCCGCCTCGATCTTGCCGCGATGGCGGACGATCCCGGCATCGGCGAGGAGGCGAGTGACATCGCGCGCGCCGAAGCGCGCGACCTTCTCGGGCACGAAGCCGCGAAACCCGTGCCGGAAGTGCTCGCGCTTCCGGAGAATCGTGAGCCACGAGAGGCCCGACTGGAAGCCCTCGAGCACGAGCTTCTCGAAGAGGCGCGCGTCGTCGGCGACCGGGCGTCCCCACTCATCGTCGTGGTACGCCACGTAGAGCGGGTCGGAGGTCGCCCACCAGCAACGCGTGACGCCCGCCAAGCGCACCAACGACGGCTTCGGTTCCGCCATGCGGTGGCCCTCGTACACGAGACTCGTCGACGGCGAAAGACGGCGACGTGGTTTGAAGCCAACCCCGCCCTCGTATAGCAACGGCGGATGATCCACGACGGTCAGGGCGGGGCTCGGCGCTGATGGCGCATCAGTACATCTTCACGATGAAGGATCTCCGGAAGGTCTATCCGCCGGACCGGGAGGTCCTGAAGGGCATCTGGCTGTCGTTCTTTCCGGGGGCGAAGATCGGCGTGCTGGGCTCGAACGGGGCGGGGAAGAGCACGCTCCTCCGCATCATGGCCGGCGTCGAGAAGGATTTCCTCGGGGAGGCGTGGGCGGCGGAAGGGACCCGGGTCGGCTATCTCTCGCAGGAGCCGCAGCTCGACGCGACGAAGGACGTGCTCGGAAACGTCACCGAAGGCGTCGCCGAGACGCGTGCGCTGCTCGACCGCTTCGAGGAAGTCAGCAGCAAGCTCGGCGAGGTCTCGGACGCCGACGAGATGGAGAAGCTCATCGACGAGCAGGCGAGGCTGCAGGACGCGATCGAAGCCGCGAACGCGTGGGAGCTCGACCGCACGCTCGAAATGGCGATGGACGCGCTCCGCGTTCCGCCCGGCGACGCCGACGTCGCGACGCTCTCCGGCGGCGAGCGCCGCCGGGTGGCGCTCTGCCGGCTGCTTCTGCAGGCACCCGATCTCCTCTTGCTCGACGAGCCGACCAACCACCTCGACGCCGAGTCGGTCGCCTGGCTCGAGCGTCACCTGCAGGAGTACCGCGGTACGGTCGTGGCGATCACCCACGACCGCTATTTCCTCGACAACGTCGCCGGCTGGATCCTCGAGCTCGACCGCGGCGCCGGCATCCCGTGGGAGGGCAACTACAGCTCGTGGCTCAACCAGAAGCAGGCACGCCTCGCGGTCGAGGAGAAACAGGAGTCGGCACGCCGACGGACGCTCGCACGCGAGCTCGAATGGGTGCGCATGGCGCCGCGCGCGCGGCAGGCCAAGAGTAAGGCACGCGTCAGCGCGTACGAAGCGCTTCTCGCGGAGGAGAGCGAGCAGCGTCGGGCGACCGCGGAGATCACGATCCCGACCGGGCCCCGTCTCGGGAACCTCGTGGTCGAGGCGACGAACCTCCGCAAAGCCTACGGTGATCGCCTCTTGATCGACGACCTCTCGTTCACGCTGCCGCCCGGCGGCATCGTCGGCGTCATCGGACCCAACGGGGCAGGGAAGACGACCCTCTTCCGCATGATGACTGGCACCGAGCAGCCCGACGCGGGCACGCTCCGGATTGGCGAGACCGTCGAGATGGCGTACGTCGACCAGTCGCGCGACTCGCTCGATGGGAAGAAGACCGTTTGGGAAGAAATCAGCGACGGCCAGGACCTTCTCAAGATCGGCCGGCGCGAGGTGCCGTCACGCGCATACGCGACGTCCTTCAACTTCAAGGGCAGCGATCAGCAAAAACTCGTCGGCGCCCTTTCCGGCGGCGAGCGCAACCGCCTGCACCTGGCGAAGCTCCTGAAGCGCGGCGGCAACGTGCTCCTCCTCGACGAGCCGACCAACGACCTCGACGTCGACACGCTACGTGCGCTGGAAGACGCGCTCCTCGACTTCGCGGGCTGCGCAGTCGTCATCAGCCACGACCGCTGGTTCCTCGACCGCATCGCGACCCACATGCTCGCCTTCGAAGGCGACAGCCAGGTCGTCTGGTTCGAGGGGAACTACGCCGACTACGAGGCCGACCGGCGCCGGCGACTCGGTGCCGACGCGGCGCAACCCCATCGCCTCCGCTACCGGCCACTGACGCGCGGCTGAGGCGATGCGCGGCGCGGCGGCGACGACCGGAACGTACGAGCGCACCCCGCCCGTGTGGAACGGGCCTGGCGCTCCGGGACGGTACTTCGATCTCCTGCACAATCTGGTCTCGCGCGCGATCAAGCAGCGCTACAAGCGCTCCGTGCTCGGCTTCGCGTGGACGATGCTGAACCCGCTGCTCACGATGGTGATCCTGACCGTCGTCTTCTCGGCGGTCTTCGGGCCGATCGTACCGAACTACCCTCTCTTCGTGATCATCGGGCTGCTCGCGTGGAACCTCTTCTCGCTCGGCTCGGCCCAGGGGCTGGCGAGCGTCGCCGACTCGGGTGCGCTCATTCGCAAGGTGGCCGTGCCGAAGGAGATGTTCCCGCTCGCCGCCGTCGCCGCGAACCTCGTGAACTTCCTCTTCTCGCTCGTGCCGCTAGCGTTCGTGATGCTGATCATGCGGATCCACGTGACCCGGGCGATCGTGTGGGTGCCGGTCGGCATCCTGCTGATCACGCTCTTCACCCTCGGCGTCGCGCTCGCGCTCACCACCTTGAACGTCTTCTTCCGCGACGTGCGTTACTTCTACGAGGCGGCGCTGCTCGCATGGTTCTACGGCACCCCGATTTTCTACCCGATCGACGTGGTGTCGCCGAACGCGCGCGCCATCCTCCAGTGGAACCCCATGTACGTCCTGGTCGAGGTGTTCCGGACCCCGATCTATGCCGGCATCCCGCCGGCACCGGAGATCATCGCGACCGCGACCATCGAAGCCCTCGCCACCGTCATCTTCGGCTGGTGGATCTTCCGGCGCTACCAACCCCGCTTCGTGGACTACATCTGACGCGCCCCGGTCTGCAGTACGATCCGTCGTTCACGCGTATCGCCGTCGAAAGGCTGGCGGTGCGCTACGACCTCCAGCAGGAGCGGGTGATCTCGGTCCGCGAGTACGTGATCCGCCGCCTCCGCGGCGAGCGCTTCAAGACGCAGACGCTGTGGCCGCTCGAGGACGTCTCGTTCACGGTGCAAGCGGGCGAGAGCTTCGGAATCCTCGGGAGGAACGGGGCCGGGAAGAGCACGCTCCTCAAGGTGATCGCCGGGGTCGTGCCGCCGACGCGTGGGCACGTCGCGGTGCGCGGGCATCTCTCGCCACTCCTCGAGCTCGGCGCCGGCTTCGACATGGAGCTCACCGGCCGCGAGAACATCCAGCTCTACGGGACGCTGCTCGGCCTTCGCCGGAAGCACCTCCTCGGGCGGGTCGACGCGATCGCCGAGTTCGCCGAGCTCACGAGCTTCATCGACGTGCCGCTCAAAAACTACTCGTCGGGCATGGTGGCGCGCCTGGGGTTCGCGATCGCGACGGACTCGGACCCTGACATCCTGATCGTCGACGAGGTCCTGTCGGTTGGGGACGCCCCGTTCCAGCGCAAGTGCGAGGAGCGGCTCGCGCGCTTCCACACCCGCGGTGTCACGGTGCTGCTCGTGACCCACAACCTCGAGCTCCTGACCGAGACGTGCACGCGTGCGGTGCTGCTCGAGCCCGGCGCGCCCTGCGTCGTCGGGCCCGCCGGGGAGATCGCGGCGCGCTACGCGGAGCGTACGGGCGGCTGAGGGTGACGACCCCGCGGGTCTCGGTCGTCGTGCCGTGCTACCGCCCGGGTGAGCTGATCACGGGCTGCCTCGAGGGCGTGCTCGATCAGGATCTCGCCGGGTCGTACGAGGTGATCGTCGTCGAGAGCAGCGGCGACGGGACCGCCGAGCGGTTGCGGGCGCGGTTCCCGACGGTGCGGGTGATCGCGCCCCCCAGACGGACGCCGCCGGCCGAAGCGCAGAACATCGGGGTCGCAGCGGCGGCCACGCCGTTCGTCGCGATCACGAACCACGATTGTCTCGTCCCACGGACGTGGCTGCGCCTGCTGCTCGCGCGCCACGAGGCGGGCGACTATGCCGCGGTCGGCGGCGCCGTCGCCAACGGAACCCCTGCGAGCGCCGTCGGCACGGCCGCGTACTGGAGTGAGTTCAACGAGTTCACGACCGCTCGGCCGGCCGGAATCGTCCCCGGCGTCGCGCAGTGCAACGTCTGCTTTCGTCGGAGTGCGCTCGTCGGACCGACGCCGTTTCCAACCGTTCGCTTCGGTGCCGAAGAGCTGACGTTCAACCACGAGCTCACCGCGAGCGGCGGCCGGATCTTCTTCGATCCTGGCATCGTGGTGACGCACCTGAATCGCACCGCGCTACGGGCGTTCCTCGATCACCAGCGCGTGCTCGGCACCGGATCGGCGATGGCGCGTCGCCTGGTCCCGCTCTCCGGGACGGTTGCCGTCCGGCATCCGTCGATGATCCCGCTCCTGGCGCCGCTCCGCCTCGGACGGCTCCTGGGACGCGTCGCGCGGCGCCACCCAGGAGAACTCCCGACGGTGCTCGCGCTCGCGCCGCTCTTGGCACTCGGCTACGCGGTCTGGGCGCGCGGGTTCTGGGCGGGAGCGCACGAGCCTCTCGATCGCCGCGCGCCGAACACCTGAGCGCGCGTCAGCGGGCCACCCGACGATACACGTCGAGGGTCGCCGCAGCGGCTCGTGTCCACGTGAATTGGCGCGCGCGATCGAGGCCGCGAGCCCGGCGGGCCTCGACCTCGGGACCGCCGGCGAGCACCGTCGCGAGGGCGCGCGTGACCGCGGGCTCGTCGTCGGGATCGACGAGCCACGCCGCGTTGCCGACGACCTCCGGGAAGCTCGTGCGGTTCGCGCAGACGAGCGGCGCACCGCAGGCGAGCGCCTCGAGCGCCGGTAATCCGAACCCCTCGCGGCTCGAGAGGTTCGCAACGCCGGTCGCGAGCGCGTAGAGCGCCGGCAAGTCTGCGTCCGCGACGACGCCGAGATGACGAATGCGCTCGCCAACCGAGCTCGCCGCGAGGGCCGCCTCGAAGGCCTCGTTCTTCCATCCCGGCGGGCCGGCGATCAGCAGGTGGGCGTCGCCGCGCTCGGCGTCACCAAGCGCGCCAAACGCGCGCACGAGGCGGTCTAGGTTCTTTCGCGGGCTCGCGATCCCGACGAACAGGATGTAGCGCTCAGGCAGCCGATGCTGCACCCGGACGCGGTCCCGCACGGTTTCGTCGTCGACAGGTGCGAACGAGGCGTCCACGCCGTGCGGCACCGTCACCACCCGTTCGGGCGGAAGGCCGAACCACGCGAGGATCTCGTCGCGCGTGAAGTCGGAGCCGGTGATGATCGCGTCCGCGCGCGCGACGGTCCGCGGCAGCACGACGCGCCAGTACGCCGCCGCCGTCCGCGAGATCGCCTCGGGCGTCTGCAACGGGATGAGGTCGTGCAGAGTCAGCACGTACGGGCGCGGCGCTGCCACCATGCCCGCGAAGATCGGCGTGTGGACGACGTCGATGCGGGCGCGCCGGAAGAGCACCGGCCAGTACGTCTGGTCCTGCAGCCACACCTTCAAAAGGAAGCGGGGCAAGGTCGCGACCACGCGGGTCTCCGCGCCCGCCGGCACGAGCCGCGGCCCGTACGAGCGCTCCGTGAATGCCACCATCCGGTGTGGCCCGGGGAGCTCTGTCAACGCCGCGAGGAGTCGACTCGCGTACCGCTCATAGCCGCCCATAGGAGCCTTCAGGCACGTGAGATCGAGACCAACCCGCATCGTGCTCCGCTCAAGTCGCTGCAAGGACGTCGGCGATCCGGCGCACGAGCGCATCGTCGAAGCTCGTGCCCCAGTCGCGACTCCACGCCACCTCCGCACCGGAAACGCGGCGCGCGTACTCCGGGACGCGTCGCGCTGCCTCGCCAAGGCCGGCGGCGATCGCGGCCACCGTCGGTGCGACCGGGATCAGGTTCGTCGAAAGGCGCTGCAGCGCTGCCACCGTCTTGTTCGCACAAGTGTTGGTCACCGTGACCAGCCCGGCCGCCGCCATCTCGAGCGGGACGAGGCTCGGATGCGGCGTCAGCATGAGGCTGAGACCGACGTCGTAGCCGGGAAGCAGCCGGCGGTACTCGCCCAGACCGACGCGGGGGAGGAGCACGAGCTCGCGCGACCCGCCGAGCGGAACCGGCACGAACGCCCGGCTCGCCCCGATCCCCTCGAATCTCCAGGGTGTCTCCTCGAACGCACCGGCGCCGGTCGCCGCCCGCAAAGCGAGCACGCCGAGCTCGAAGAGGTTCCGTGCCGCATGCTGCTCCGGGCGCGCATAAAAGAGGAGTCGGCGCGGACCCCGACGGTCGAGGCCCTCGGCGGTGACAAGAAACGTCGCGATCGCGTTCTCGAACGTCAGCGCGTCCGCATCGCCTCCACCCTCAGCGGCGTACACACCGATGCGCTCGGCGCGAAAGTAATCGCGCAGCAGCTCGGTCGAAAAGAGCGCGACGTGAGGCAGCCTGTAGGATTCGGCCGCAAGCGCGTGGAGTGAGCCCATGGGAAACGTCATCGGCTCGAACTCCTGGACGAGATAGAGAAACCGCCGTCGCCCGAGCGCGGCGGCGGCGTGGTGCGCGATGTGCGCCGTCCACCACGTCGTCGCGATCCAGGTGTCGCGCGGATGGACCGCGAGCGCGACGGCACGGTCGGCCGCGTACGCGACCTCGACGCGATCGAAGAAGTCTTCGAGCCCCGGGTACGCGGCGATCCCACGTCGCCAGGCTGCCGGATCGTGCTCGCACGGATCTACGATGACGATGCGGACGCGCCGGCCGCTCGCCTGGAGCCGGAGCGCCAGGTTCAGCTTTCCGAGATACCCCGCGAAGAGGTGCGTGAAGTCGATTGCCGGCGCGATCAGGTTCACGCGTTCCGGGGCCGCGGGGTCGACCCGGAGCGCGAGCGGCGCGATCTTCGCCGTGATGAGGTCGACACCGGCGGTCGCGTTGGTCAGCGGACCGCCGCCGGTCAGCTCACGACGGACGACACGGGCCTCGAAGAGCCGGCGCCGGTTCCGTCGGTAATGTGCGTCGAGCGCGCGAGAGGCGAGCATGCCGCGGAGACAATGCCACTCGGCACCGAGCGTCGGGCGGTGTTCCCGGCGTGCGGCAACGGTCTCGCGCACCAGCCCGAGGGGGGTCTGCTCGAGGTTCGCGATGCGTTCCAACGCCGCGCGCTTCTCGGGCGTGGTCACCGCCCCGAGTCGCAGTAGCAGGAGCTTCGCCATCACGATCAGGCGCACCACGTCGTCTACATAGACCTGCCGGCGCCGCCAGAGCTCGGCCATGAACCGCCGCGCGAGGTGCGACCCCGCGAGCGCGCGCCGGACCTCGGCGAGCCGCGGCACCATGCGAAACGGCGGCGGCGCATGGTGGCCCAGAGTGCTGCGCTCGTGTTGCCGGTATGCGTAGAGCGGCGCATCCACATACCCGAGCGTGCCGCGCGTCAGCGCGGCGCACCCGATCCAATGGTCGTGATAGGCGTCGCCGATCCGAGGCGGGAAGGGGAGCAGCTCGGCGAGCAGCGCGCCGCGAAAAACGCTCGCCGCCCCAGTCACGGTGTTGGCGAACACGAGGCTCGCGACATCCGTGAAGTTGTTGCGGCGGCTCGTCCAGTAGGTCGATGCCACGCGGGTGCGGTCACGCGCGACGACGTCCAGGTCCGAGTAGACCAGCGTCGTCTCCGGCCGGAACTCCGCCAGGATGCGAGTGAGCTTGTGCGGGTACCAGGCGTCGTCCTGGTCGGCGAGCGCGACGAAGTCGGCGTCGGGCGGGACGGCTGCGAGTGCCCGCGCGAAGTTGGCGTAGTGTCCGACGCGATTCTGGTGCGCCACGACCGTAAAGCGCGGATCGCCGGCGGCGACGGCGCGAATCGCCTGCAATCGATCAGGCGCGGAGCCGTCGTCGCTCACGATGCAGCGCCAGTCCCGATGCTGCTGCGCGACGATCGACGCGACCTGCTCCTCGAAGAAGGACGGCTCCGGATCGTAGGAGGCGAGACAGATGACGACGTGCTGGCGGGTGCCGCTGCCCGCGTCGCGACGTGGTGCCGTGGGCAGCAGCGTGACCGAGCCGACCGCCGCGGTGCGCGTCGTCCCGTCGTCGAGCTCCGCGCGGAACGTCACGTCGACCGTGGCGGTCGCCGTGACCGGTCGCAGGGGAACCGCAGCCCAGAAACCGCTCACGAGGCTGTTCGCGACGTCGTCGCCGACGCCGGGATCGTCCGAGGGAACGTCGGGGCGCACCATCGAGTGATTCGCGACCGGGTGCGTCGACTCGTTCGCGACGACCGCCAACGAGCGCAGGGAGCGGACGCGGTGGTAGCAACGGCCGGTGAGGTACAGGACGTGCCCGGCCCCGACCTGGAGCGTCGCCGGCAGCGGAACGTCGAGACGCACGACCAGCGCGTCGTCGCCGTTCATGGGATTGTCGCCACGCGATATGGCGCGCGTGCGTACAGCTCGAAGCAGAGCGTCCCGTGCGTCGGTGCATCGTCCGCGAAGCACGGACCCATCACCTCACTCGGGACCGCCTGCGTCGGAAGCGTCGCCGCGTGCCCCTCGGCGACATCGACGCGGAAGTACCAGAAGCGATCGGCCGAGTCGGCGAGCGGCTCGAAGCAGAACCAGCGCTCGTCCGCCTGCTGACCGACGACCGCCCGCTCGACGACGCGGATGCTTTCGGTCGTCTCCGGCGACGTGCGGATCGTTAGCAGGAGCGCGCGCTCAGGATCCGCACCCGCAACCGTGGCCCGCAGCACGATTGCCGTGAGGTCGGCGCCAGTCGCAAAGAAGCGCTGGCCGACGTTGCGACCCGCCTCGAGCCGCAGTGTCCCGTCGCTCCGCGTGGCTCCAGCGTAGAGTCGCACCATGCCGTCGGGCTTCGACAGGTCGGGGGCGCCACTCTCTTCGGCGAGGTCGAGGTTGGGGCTGTAGTACGGGTCGGCGCCCAGGACGCCGCGCCAGCGCCGCGTCATGAGCCCTGCGTCGTCGGGCATGGCGCGCGCGCCACGCGTCTGGGACTCGTGGTGGTAAAGCACCGCATGCGGCGTGTACACGACGAGCCAGCCCCGTGCGCGTAACCGGAGACACAGGTCCACGTCGTTCGAGTTCACCGGCAAGCGCTCGTCGAAGCCGCCCACCGCGTCGAACACGTCGCGCCGCATCATGAGGCAGGCGGCGGTCACGGCACTCACGTCGCGAACGTCGTCGGCCGCAACCCGCGCGAAGCGGTACGGGTGACCGGCGAGTCCGCCGATCCCGACGGCGATGCCGGCGTGCTGGATACGGCCGTCCCTATACAGCAGCTTCGCGCCGACCGCGCCCACCTCGGGCCGCTGCGCGTGCTCCTCGAGCGCGCGGAGCCAGTCCGGCCGGAAGGCTTCGGTGTCGTCGTTCAGGAAGAGCAGATAGCGCCCCGTCGTGTGCGGCACCGCGAGGTTGTTGAGCCGCGAGAAATTGAATGGCCCCGGAGCACGAACCACCGTGTGTGCCGTGGATGCCAGGAACGCGAGCGTCGCATCCTTGGAGCTACCGTTGTCGACGATCACGACCTCGACGTCCGGATGATCCGTGCGTGCGATGGCTGCGAGGCAGCGTTGCAGCATGGCGAGCCCGTCGCGGGTGGGGATCACGATCGAGATGCGGGCGGGCGATTGAATCTCACGCCGGACGCGATACCCGGCGGGCCCGTGCGCATGCACGGTCGCGGCGACGCCGCGACGCGCGAGCGCCGATTCGAGCGCGCGGCGTCCGGCTTCGCGCCCGCGAGCGCTCGCCGTCGCCGCGCCCAAAGCGCCCGTGACGGGCACGTGGGCGAGGATCCGCGGCACGTGGGCTATCCGTCCGGGCTGTTCGGTCAGCCGGAGCGCCATGTCGTAGGCCTGCGCCCCGTCGTGCGCCGGATCGAGCGGCAGCACGCGCGCCAGGATGGCGCGGCGGAAGAACGCGACGCGCGACCAATACATTCGTGACAGCAGGAGATCCGGCGACCATCCCGGCTTGAAGTCGGGGTGCGCTCGCTCGCCGCGTTCGTCGCGCTCGTCCTCGTCGCCGTAGAGGACGTCGCACCCGGTAACCGCGAAGGCACGGACCGCGACGCCGAGCGCGTCGGGCACGAGTAGGAGGTCGGCGGGCACGAGCGCCACGATCTCTCCCGCCGCACGCGCGTAAGCGGCCGTCGCCGCGAGCGCGTGATTCGCGTGCACGGCGGTTTCGAGCGAGATGCGCGCATCGGGCCAGGTGACCCCAGGCGATGCGGCGACGCTCGCGGCGCCCACCGGCGCGAGCAGGAGCTCCCAGCGCGCGTAGCGTTGTGCGACGATCGAGCCGACGGCAGGGCCGAGACCGCCGCGCACCGCCGGATCGACCGTCATGATCAAGGTGACCAGCGGATCCGTCGAGGCACCGGTCGTGGGCACGCCGTCGGCCACGGGCACCGCATCGTGGACGTGCTCGGCGAACCGTGCCCAGCGCTCGTACGCGTCGCCCTCCGACGTCGTGGCGTTGCCGAGCACCCGTGCGACCGTCTGGCGGAGCAGGCGCCACGCCGGCAGCACGTACCGACGCTTGTACGGTCCGTAGTGCGAAAGCAGGCGCCATCCGAGCGAGCGTTGGATGGTATCGAGCTGCTGCTCGCGCCGGAGGAGGGCGGCGTAGGCTTCTGCCTCGCCCTCCGTCGCGGCGAGCCGCGGCGCCTCCGGTCCGTTCACCGACGCGCTTCTAGCGCGTTTCCGGCGCGAACAGAAAGCGAGGGCCCGCGCGCGGCCCGAGAGCCCCCAGGATCAGATCGAGCCCGGCGCGCTCGTCGGCGAGCAGGGTGCCGCCGCTCCGTTCGTGACGTTCGCGAATCCGCGCGCCAACACTGCGCAGCGCTCGTCGCCGGCCGGCAAGCGGTCGCACTCGCGCGCCTCGCACATTGCGACGCAGAACACGAAGGGCAAGCCATCGTAATCGTCGCACATTCCGGCCCGCGAAGGGTCGGTGCCGAGCTCCTCGGTCGGATGGGCGGGGGGAGCGAAGGCGGCGGTGAGGGCCAGTGCGAACACGATGGCGAGTGCGGAGCGCATAGCCCGAGCATTGAGCAAGCACCGTGCCGTTTGTGCGGTCGTTGCACGTTGACCAACTCGCGCGCGCGGTGTTAACGCTTTCGTCAGTCGTCAAAATCCTGCCGCTCTCGCAACGGAGCTCCCATGATGCGCCCCGCCATTTCCCTCCTTCTCGCAACCGCACTCACGCTGGCCGCTGCACCGGCGTCGGCGCAAGCGATCTACCGCTGGCGCGATGCCAACGGCGGCTTGCACTTCTCGAATCAGTCGAAGCGCGCGCCAACGAACGCGACGGAGGTCGAGCTGCCGCCACTCGGCACGATCGAGATCCCCACCCCGGCGAAGCGCATGCGCGCCGGCAGGAGCCGACCCGCGAACGTCCCGCCGGCGATGCCGTGCGGACCCGCGGACCCGACGGGCCTCGCGGAGTCCGTCATGTTCGGCTTGCCGTCGTCGGCGCCCGTGTCAAGCCTGACCCTGCTCGTCGGTGGTTTGCCGGTGTCGACGACCCCCGACGCGAGTGTGCAGCTGCTGGTGACGCCGTGGGACCCCGACGCCCCGCAAGCACACTTGAGCCAATCGGCAATCGCGTATCCGCTCGGCGCATCGTGTCCGGACGCTCCGCCGCTCGTGCGCTATCCCACGAACGCGCGACGCGAGACCCGCTCACGCGGGCTCTGCGACGACTACCGCCGGGCGTTCGCACAGGTCGGGGTCGCCACGAGCCGCGATGCCGGGGTCGCACGATCGTTCCATGACATCGCGCGTGCGTTCGTCCGCGTCCGCCATGAGGGTAACAACGCCGTGGCGTCCGGTTTTCGCGTCGCGGTCGCCGAAGGAATGTTTACGTCGGACGCCGCGGAGCTGGCCCCCTTCATGACGATTCCCCTCGATCCGTGGATCGTGGCGGCTCACACGTCGCAGACTGAAAGTCTCGCGACCGAATCAGACGAGCTGGTCGACCAGCTGACGGTCGCCCTCGAGGAGATTGATCGGGCGGCTCGCGCGATCGGCTGCTGGAACTAGGAGCGATTTCGAGCGGTCGTCAGTTCCAGACGCCGAGGTTGGTCGTGCGCAGCACTCGGCTGCACTCGGGGCAGGGGATGTCCTGCGCCATGCCTTCGAGAAGCTGGAGCTGCCCCTGACACTCCTGACAGCGATGGGTGTCGAGCTTGGCCGCCAGGTCCACGACCGACAGCCTCTTGCACGTCGCACAAACCCCGAGACCACCCCAGAATCGCGTCCGCCCGGCCCGGCCCCATCCGACACGGAGGTCCCCGGTCGTGAAGCCGCAACCCTGGCAATTGAACTCAACGATCGAACCCATGGAGCCTCCCGGATCTCGAAATGCAGCGCACCGTACGTGCCGCTGCGGTGGCCGTCAAGGAAAACGCTCGGCATTTCGATATCGACAAAGAGCGTATCCATTGGTATACGAATCGCGCCGTTTCCACGTCTTCGAGTGCGAACACGCCTCACCCGGAATTCGGCGGAAAGGTTTTGAGTGGCACGAGACGATCTCATCCAGATTCAAGGCAAGGTGGTGGAAGCCCTCGCGGGTGGTCACTTCCGTGTCCAGGGCGACCAGGGCCATACCTTCCTCGCCCGTATCAGCGGCCGACTGCGCCGCTTCCACATCAAGGTCGTCCCGGGTGACCGCGTGACGATCGCCGTCTCGCCCTACGACCTGACCCACGGCTTCATCGTCTACCGCAGCAGCTAACCGGTAGTCGGCTTCCCCCCCTCGACCATCGCTCGCAGCTTCGCGAGCGCCCTCCCGACGGTGGACGTGTAGCGCTGCTTCGTCCACGTTTCCTTCGTCCGCATCTTCAACCAGCCGAGCTTGACCGCATCGGGCTTGTTACCCATCTCGCCGGTCGCGGCTTCGACCGCCGCCCGCTCGTCTGCACTCAAGCGCCCGACGACCTCCGCCCTCAGATGAGGGAGGACATCGGCGCGCGGCGCTGCGGGTCCCGTCACAGCGTGCGCTGTGACGGGTCCGCCGCAGCCATTGCTGCGAGCGGTCGATTGCCGATCGATTGCATGAGCCGTCGCCGAACCGCGGAGACGGACCAGTCCATCTGACGACACACCGAAGGAAAGCTGAGTACGTGGGTTTCGGGATCGCTGAAGAAGTACTTCACTGCAGTGTCGCGCTGACGCGTGTCGTGCCCGCGTAGATCGTCGAACGCCGTGCTCACGACGGCGATCATCAGATGCTCGATGCCACTCATCTTCTGCAACGAGCGACGCGCTTCCAACGCAGGCGGAAACGGCGGGATGGAGCTACGACCCATAGTCGTCTTGCCTCCTCTGGCACTTCGAGTGAAACGAAGACCGCACCCTTTGCTTCGCGTCGCCCACGACACGTCGGATGGGGAATCCGGGACGACCGCGAAAACCGACGCGGATACTACGCGCCGTCAATTGTTGGAGTCAAACCCTCAGCAATTTCTGTTGACACCCGAAGCCGCAGCGCACTATGTCTCGCGCCGTACCCAACCTAGGCAGCGAAAACGCTCTCCTTTTTGAGGTGTTTTCCGGCCTGGTTCGTGCCTCTGGAGGAGAGATGGGCACCAAGCTGTATGTCGGGAATCTTCCATTCAGCGTGACCTCTCAGGAGCTCAGCGATTTGTTCTCGCAGGCAGGCCAAGTGGTTTCCGCGAACATCATCACCGACCGGTTTTCCGGCCAATCCCGCGGCTTCGGCTTCGTGGAAATGGCCGACGAAGGCTCGGCCCAGACCGCGGTCACTCAATTCAATGACTACCAGATGAAGGGGCGCGGCCTCAAAGTGAACGAGGCGAAGCCTCGTGAAGGCGGGCGAGGTGGCGGCGATCGCGGCGGCGGCGGTGATCGCGATCGCGGCAATCGTCGCTGGTAGCGTCGCCTCGTCGTTTACTGGCTCCCGCGCCCACCGCGGTAGAGCACCTCGCGGCTCTTTGTACTCTCCCGAGCCGCCCCGCAGTGTTTGTCCCGCGTAGCCGCGTGCTTCGTTTTGGCGCACCGCCACCCCCAACGCGGCGACACGGCTCGAAACTTGACACCCCCATCGGGCCGGGCTCTAAGGACGCGCCGCGAACACCCCGCGTACACGCCGCGAGACGCGGCCACGGAGGACGCAATGTTCGGTCTGTTTCAGCGCCCCAAGATCGAAGCCAGCTTTGCCGCGACGGAAGCCGTCAGCAACGAGTTCACGCGTGAGATCGACCTGGCGGGGCGACTCGAGGTCCGTAACGACGGGGCAGATGCGGATCTGAGCTCGGTCGAGATGATGATCATCGCCGGTTTCCGTCGCATTCCGCTCGACGTGCCGGCGCCCTGGAAAATGTTCCGCCTCGCGAAAGGTGAAGCCCGGGTAGAGGACCTCCGGTGGAAGCTCACCCTCGACTCACCGCTGCGTGCGCAGGCGGGGGAGCTGTTCGTCAGCGCGTACGATCAGAAGCGGCACGCGTGGCAGTTCCGGCTTCCCTTTACCTTCGAGCTGCGCTGAGACAGCCATGCTGCAAGTCGGCGACGTCGTCGTGACGATGTCGTACCCGGGGATTTTCACGGTCGTCGAGGTCGTCGGAGACGACGTGCGGATCGCCGACCCGGAAGGCAACGTCAGGACGGTACGCGGCTCGAACGTTCGGCGACTACGTGCTGGCGACACTCCCGCCCCCTGACGCGCCGGGGCATCCCATTCCGACGCACGGCCCCGGGGAAACCCCGGGGCGCTTTGCGTCGAGCCACGACGACGTCGTGACGAAGCGAGCTACTTCTTGGTGCCGAGAACGTGCTGCTTGAAGCTCTTCGCGACGGTGAAGCCGACCTTCTTGCGGGCGGGGATCTTGATGGCCTCTCCCGTCTGCGGGTTGCGACCCATGCGCGCCTTCATCTGCCGCATGCGCCAACCCCCGAGATCGGGAATCTTCACCGTGTCGCCCTTCTTGACGCTCTTGCGGATCGTCTCGACGAGCGCCGCCAGGATCTCTTCCATCTGCTTGCGGGAGATGCCGGTCTCCTCCGCCAACTTCCCAACCAACTGTGTCTTCGTCATGTGCACTCCCCCTATTTTGGTGGTGAAAAGAACGGCGCACCCTAAGGCAGTCTTCGGGAATCTGTCAAGCACGAAGGGCCCTCTGGACCGCGATTTTCGCGGTCCAGAGGGCTGTCGAGCGATCAGCCGACGGCCGCTACGCGGTCGTTCGGGACGGCGACTCGAGGCCGGCGAAGAAAGTTGCCGAGGACGTCGTTGAAGCGATCGGCCTGCTCAACGTTCGGACTGTGCGCGCAGTCGTCGAAGACCATGAGCTCCGCCCCGGGGACGCTCGCTGCGATCCGTTCCCCGAGCGCAAGTGGCGTCAGCGGATCCGCCGCGCCCCACACGACCAGAGTCGCCGCGGTGATCGCGCCGAGGCGATCGTCCAGGTGCTCATCGCCGTAGACCAGGCGCCGCAAGAGCTCTTCGCGAGGAACCGCATCGCGGCGCGCGACGCGCAGCAAGTCACGCAGCACGAACGCGGGAAGTGCCATCGGCCGCTGAAAGTTCGCACGGATCAACAGGCGGACGTCGTCGATCGTCGTCGGCAAGAGCGCGCGCTCGAGGGTCATGTCGGGCTCGAACCGGAGGCCCGCCGCGTCGACCACTACCAGCCGCTCGACGCGCTCGGGAAACGTCGCAGCGAACGCGAGGCTGATCCACCCCCCCATCGAGTGACCGACGAGCGAGACGCGATCGATGCCCAGGTCGTCGAGGAGCGCGCGGAGGCACCGAACCTGAAGCGCGATGCAGTTCGTCCGCGGCAGCCGTTCGGACGCGCCGAACCCCGGGAGGTCCGGGGCAATCACGTCGTACGCCGCCGTGAAGCTTGCGAGCTGGGCGTACCAGTTGACGGCGGCCTCGGTGCCGAATCCGTGCACGAAGACGAGCGGCGCGCCGCGACCGCCGCGCCAGTAGTGCACGCGCGCGTCGGGCAGCGTATGGTAGCGCCGCTTCAGGCGTGCGGCGCGCAGGCGCGCGCGAAGCGCCACGCTGAGGAGCTCGGTCGGGCGGCGATAACCATATGTACCGATCGCCGCGGCGCCGAGCATCCACGTGAAAGGGTCCATCGCTGCACTGTGGCCGCCCGTCGTCCGGGAGGCAAGCCGCGAACGCGCGACGGTGCCTAGCATTTGACGCCCGGGCGGAGCCGTGAGTAGAGGACCCGGCGCATGGCGAACATCCTCTGCCCGTTCTGCGGTTGTCCGATCGCGGTCGACCGCGGCATCCGACGGCGCGGCGTCGTATACTGCTGCCAAGGATGCGCCGACGGAACGCGCTGCGAGATGCCGGCATGTCCGCGTCCGCAGCCGAGCGTCGCAGGGCTCCCCGACGTGAGCTTGCCGGACACGCGACAGCGCTGAGCGCTCACGTTCGGCGCGTCGCGCGCGCCGCCAACCTTTGCGCACCGCCTCCATCCGCTATAGAAGTTTTGCGCATGGGTGAAGAGCGCTTCCTGACCTCCGGGCATCGACCGGAGGAGGATGAGATGACGCGCGTCAGCCGCGCGTTCGGCGACACCTTTGCGATGTCGCGTCTCGGTGACGCGATCCAGTGGGCGCGGAAGTACTCCTTCTTCAGCTACCCATTCGTTACCGCCTGCTGCGGCATGGAATACATGGCCGTCGCCGGTCCCCGTTTCGATCTCGACCGATTCGGCGCCGCGCTGCCGCGCTTCACGCCGCGGCAAGCGGACCTGTTGATGGTCGTCGGCACGATCACGCACCGCCAGGCGCCCGTCCTTCAACGCGTCTACAGACAGATGGCGGAACCGCGCTGGGTGATGTCGTTCGGAGCGTGTACGAGCTCGGGCGGTCCCTACAACAACTACGCCGTCGTTCAGGGGATCGACACGATCATCCCCGTCGACATCTACGTGCCCGGGTGTCCGCCGCATCCGCAAGCGGTGCTCGACGGACTCCTGAAGCTGCAGGAACGCGTCCAGCACGAGCGACCGGGGACGCGGTACGAAGGCCGCCACGGCAGCGGCCGTCCCATGCAGGACTGACCGGAACATGGCGAAGATCACCGTCGACGGCACGGAGGTCGAAGTTCCGGACAACACGATGTTGCTGCCGGTCTTGCTCGACCGCGGTTTGCAGATCCCCCACTACTGCTACCATCCGAAGCTCTCGATCGACGGCAGCTGCCGCATGTGCCTCGTGAAAGTCGAAGGGCTCCCGAAGCTCACGATCTCGTGCAACACGCCGGTACGCGACGGCATGGTCGTCGACACCCAGGGACCGGAGGTCACGAAAGCCCGCCAAGGCGTGCTCGAGCTCTTGCTCGTGAACCATCCGCTCGATTGCCCCATCTGCGATCAAGCCGGTGAATGCTACCTGCAAGACTACGCATTCGAATACGGCCGTCGAGTCGCGCGCACGCAGGAGCCCCGCCGGAAACTGCTGAAGCGGGTCGAGGTCGGCCCGCGCGTCGTGCTGGATCAAGAACGCTGCATTCTCTGCCGCCGTTGCGTCCGCTTCTGCAAGGAGATCACCGAGACGCGCGAGCTCGGCGTGTTCAATCTCGGCGACCAATCGGTGGTGGACGTCTTCCCGGACGAGCCGCTCTCCAACGACTATTCCATTTGCACGGCGGACATCTGCCCCGTAGGGGCGCTCCTCAGCAAGGATTTCCACCACAAGATGCGCGTGTGGTTCCTCGACGAGACCGAGAGCGTCTGTCCGAACTGCGCGAACGGATGCAACATCAAGGTCGGCGCCGCGCGCAGGCAGGTGTACCGGTTCTTGCCGCGCCGGAACGACGACGTGAACGAGACCTGGATGTGCGACGCCGGTCGGTTGGGCTACCGCTACATCA
Organism: Polyangiaceae bacterium; assembly: GCA_031400185.1. Taxonomy (GTDB): domain Bacteria; phylum Desulfobacterota; class Binatia; order UTPRO1; family UTPRO1; genus UTPRO1. The sequence continues at coordinate 4,467 of JANNPN010000355.1, read as the reverse complement.
ATGAGCGCCGGTTGCACGAGCCGCGCGTGCGAGGTGATGGCGGTCACGTACCCGCCTCGTGGGACGAGGCGCTGCATGCCGCCGCGACGGGACTCGGCGACCTGGTGCGACGGGCAGGCGCGCCGGCCGTCGCGGCGATCGTCTCGCCGCACCTGACGAACGAAGAGCTCTTCACCCTCGCGCAGCTCATCCGCGGCGGTCTCCGCATCGACCAGCGAGACATCGCGGTCGTCGAAGGCGCCGCCGACGACTTCCTGATCAAGGCCGAGAAGGCCGCGAATGCGCGCGGGGCACGCGACCTCGGCCTCGCAGCGGCGAACGGGGAGACGAACCTCGCAGCGATGCGCGCCGGGATCCAGAGCGGGGCCATCCGCGGACTCTTCGTCACCGGCACGGATGTGTGGACGTTGTGGGGCAACGACGCCGCGGCGATCCTCGCGAAGCTCGAGCTGCTGGTAGTGGTCGCCCCGAACGAGCACGCGATGCTCGACCTCGCGCACGTCGTCCTCCCCGGGCTCACCTTCGCCGAGAAGAACGGCAGCTTCACCAACCACGCCGGGCGTGTGCAGCGGATCCATCGCGCCCTCGATCCCGGCACCCAGCCGAGTGACGGCGAGGTCTTTTTGCAGCTCGGCCGGCGTCTCGGCATGGAGATCGCGCCCGGGCTGTTCGATCCGCGCGCGATCTTCGCGGCGATCGGCCAGAACGTCGCGCGGTACGGCCCGCTCTCCTGGGACGCTCTCGGCGCGCACGGGGCAGAGACGGCGGACGCCTGAGTGGCCGGTCGCGTCGTCACCGTCGAGCGGTCGCCACGGCCGCGCGCCATGGACACGCTGGGACCCATCGCGATCGTTCGCGGGCTCATGGTCACCTCGTCGCACTTCTTCCGCAACCTCATGGGGTTCATCCGCGGGAAACCCACCATCTTCACGGTGCAGTACCCCGAGGAGTTGCAACAGGTGTCGCCGGCGTTTCGCGGCATGCCGGTGCTCGTGCAGATGGCCAACGGCAAGGAACGCTGCGTCGCATGCGGGCTCTGCGAGTGGGCGTGTCCGGTCGACTGCATCACGATCTACCCTGCGGAGACCGAGGACGAGATCGAGCGCTATCCCGAGGTTTTCGACATCGACATGTCGCGCTGCATGTTCTGCGGCCTCTGCGAGGAGGCGTGCCCCGAGGAAGCGATCGTCATGAGCCAACGGGTCGCGATCGCCACCACGGAATGGCGGGGCAGCGTGTGGCACAAGCGCGACCTGCTGACGCCGGCGGCGGAGCTGCAGACGCGGCTGACCCACATCCGTCGCAGCTACGAGCGCACCGGCGCGAGCACGACGCCCGCGCTACGGGAGAAGGCGTGAGCGACGCAGCGGCGGTCGAGCACCCGATCCTCGTACAGCTCCGCGAGCGTTTCGGCGCCGACATCCGAAGCACGCACAGCTGGCGCGGCGATCTCACGGCGGAGGTCGCACCTTCACGTCTCGTCGAGATCTGCCGGCACCTCCGCGACGACGCGGCGCTCGCGTTCGACTTCCTGGTCGACGTGACGGCCGTCGACTACTTGGGAAGCGTGCCGCGCTTCGAGCTCGTCTACCATCTCAAGTCGCTGACCCGCGGCCACCGCCTGCGTCTCAAGGCTCGCGTCGCGGAGGATGATCCGCGGATCGAGAGCGTGGTGGGAGTATGGCGCGGCGCCGACTGGCTGGAGCGCGAAACCTGGGACCTCTACGGTATCCGCTTCGACGGCCACCCGGATCTCCGCCGCATCTATCTCTACGAAGAGTTCGAAGGGCACCCGCTGCGCAAGGACTACCCCAAGGAGAAGCGACAACCACTCGTGAGCCGGGCCGATCTCGACACCCCGGAGGTACGACGGCAGGAGGAGCGCGATCGTGCGCGATACGGACGCTGGCACTAAGGATCCCGCGCTCTCCGACGATCTCCACGGCGAGCCGCTCGAGATCCAGATGGGGCCGTCCCATCCGGCGACGCACGGAACCGTCCGCATCAATTTGAAGCTCGACGGCGAGCGCATCGTCGACGCGGACGTCCAGGTCGGCTACCTGCACCGCGGCTACGAGAAGGAATGCGAGAGCGGCGAATGGTCGCAGGCGATCCCGTACACGGACCGCCTGAACTACGCGAGCCCGATGATCAACAACGTCGGCTACTGTCTCGCCGCCGAGAAGCTGCTCGGGGTCACCGTGCCACCGCGCGGTCAGTACATCCGCGTGATCGCGAGCGAGATCTCGCGCCTCAGCGACCACTTCACCTGCCTCGGCGCGAGCGCCATGGAGCTCGCCGCCATGACACCGTTCCTCTACGGCGTACAAGCGCGCGAGCACGTGTGGGATCTGCACGAGGCGCTCTGCGGCGCCCGGGTGACGACCAACTACGTCCGCATCGGCGGCCTACAGAGCGACCTCCCGCCGGGCTTCGTCGACCTCTGCCGCGAGAAGCTGCGGTTGGCGCTCGCCATCTTCGCCGACGTCGACCGGCTGCTCACACAGAACCCCATCTTCCGCGAGCGCATGGAAGGGACCGGTCGACTGCCGGCCGCCGACCTGATCGCATACGGCGTGACGGGCCCGCTGCTCCGCGCCGCGGGCGTCGGCTACGACGTCCGCAAGGCCGAGCCGTATCTCGTCTACGACGAGCTCGATTTCGACGTGCCGGTCGGCACCACCGGGGACAACTACGACCGCTATCTCGTCCGCGTCGAAGAAGTGAAGCAGAGCGCCCGCATCATTGAGCAGTGCCTCGCGAACCTGCCCGACGGCCCCGTGGACGTAGACGATCCGCGCCTCCGCTGGCCCGCCAAGGGGAGGGTTTTCAACCGGATGGAGGAGCTGATCGACCAGTTCAAGCTGGTGACGGAAGGCATGCGGCCGCCGGCGGGTGAGGTCTATCAGGCCGTCGAGGGCGCCAATGGCGAGCTCGGCTTCTACCTCGTCAGCAACGGCACCGGAAAGCCGTGGAAGTGCCGCTGCCGCGCGCCGAGCTTCAGCAACACGCACGCGATGCGCGACATGGTGCGCGGCGCACTGCTCGCCGACATCGTGCCGACGTTCGACATGATCAACATGATTGGTGGTGAGTGCGATCGATGAGTGACGGTGTGTTCACGCTGTCCGAATCCGTCAAGCAGGCCATCCTCGCCGAGGTGCCGAAGTACCCCGAGCCTCGCGCGGCGTTGCTCATGGCGCTGCACTTCATTCAAGCCGAGATCGGGCACGTGCCCATCAACGTCCAACGCGAGGTCGCCGCCCTCCTCGGGCTCCGCCCAATCGAAGTGCGCGAGGTCGTGACATTCTACCCCATGTATCACGAGCACCCGGTCGGGAAGCGCAACATCCAGGTGTGCGTGAACATCGCCTGCGCCCTCGCCGGGGCGCGCGGCGTCGTCCGCGCGCTCGAGGAACGGCTCGGGATCCGGGTCGGCGAGCGCACCTCCGACGGCTCGTACTCGATCCACGAAGTGCAGTGTCTCGGGTCGTGCGGCACGGCGGTGTGCGTGCAGGTGAACAACCAGCCGTACATCGAGAACGTCCGCCCGGACCATATCGACGAGCTGCTTCGGACGGTGGGCTGACGTGGCGGTCGAACGGTATCTCCTTCCGCCCGACGGCACCGATTGGCGTCCGCTCGAGGCGTACCGGCAGGCAGGCGGCTACGCCGCCGCTCAGCGCGCGTTGCAAGAGCTGACGCGCGAGGCGGTGATCGAAGAGGTGAAAGCATCCGGCCTCCGCGGGCGCGGCGGCGCCGGCTTCGGGACCGGGCAGAAGTGGAGCTTCATGCCGAAACCCGGCGGCCCGAAGCCCACCTACATTGCCTGCAACGGCGACGAGAGCGAGCCCGGCACCTTCAAGGACCGCCAGATCCTCGAGCGGAACCCGCACCTGCTCGTCGAAGGCTTGATCATCACGGGACATGCGATCGGCGCGCGTGCCGCGTACGTCTACCTCCGCGGGGAATACGTGACGGCCTTCCAGACCCTCGTGCGCGCCGTTGAAGAGGCGCGCGCCACCGGGCTTCTCGGACCCGGCCATTGCGGGAGCGACCGCGAGTTCGACGTGCACGTCATGCGTGGCGCCGGTGCGTACATCTGCGGCGAAGAGACCGGCATGATCGAGTCGGCCGAGGGGAAGAAGGGTCAGCCGCGCAAGCGTCCACCGTTCCCGGCCGTCTACGGCCTCTGGGGCTGTCCCACGACCGTCAACAACGTCGAGACGATCTCGCAGGTGCCGGCGATCATTCGGAAGGGCGCCAACTGGTTCAAGACGATCGGGACGCCGACCAGCACCGGCAACACGCTCTACGGCATCAGCGGTCACGTGAATCGCCCCGGCGTCTACGAGCTCCCGCTCGGCACGCCGCTCCGCGAGATCATCGAGGTGCACGCTGGGGGCGTGCGGAGCGGCCACCGTCTGAAGGCGATCATTCCGACACTGATGCAATGCAGCAGCATGG
>JANNPN010000333.1:0-3007 GCA_031400185.1 Polyangiaceae bacterium | reverse complement strand
GGGCAGTACGCGCTGGGTGCAGCAACCCGGCGACCGTAGAAGCCATCCCCGACCCGCCCGCCTGCTGCCACCGCTTCCGATCGCTCCTGAGACATTGCCAGCGGCCCGGCGTGGGTTGACGCTTCGCGCGCGGCACCGCTACGAGTAGGGACCATGTCGATCCGCGGCGCGCGTCGGGACCTCGGCAATCATCCGCGACTGCTCGTCGCGGTGCTGCTGGCGTTTGCCCTCGAGCTCGTCGGGGCCGGTCCGGGTGTCATCAGCCATCGGCACGCCGGCGGCGACGTCGTCCATAGCCATGCGACGCTGCATCCGGGGCCGGCCGCCGCACTGGCACCGATCGGCCACGTCGCGGCGGTCGCCGCCATCGGCAACGCCGCGGGACTCGACCTCCATCAGCATCTGATGCAGCCGATGGTCGCCGTGCGGGGCGCCGAGCCTGCCGCGCATGGCCCCGTCGTTCTGGTCACGTTGATGCTGCTGGCGGCAGCCCGGTGGGCATGTGCACCGGCGCTGCATCCGGGTCGCGCGCGATCTCCTCCTTTTCGAGCCTGACTGCACCGAAGACCACAGCGCCGACCGCTCAGTGTGGGCGTGTAGGCTTCTCGGTCCGCTCCGGCCCGCCGGAGCCTGCTCGAAAGGAAACCTGCCATGCTTCGTGCCCCCCTTGCGCTGGCTGTCGCGACGGTCCTCGTTGCGTCGACCGTCGTCGCCGGCGACGAGCGCATGCCCGCCGGAGAAGCCCCAGAAGCCGTGGAGCCCCCGGAAACAAAAGAGCCGGAAACGTCCGCGGCCGCGCCCGATGCTCCCCTGCGCCTGCGACTCCCCGAGACCGTCGTCCAGGCCGACCGTCCGTACACCGCGGCCTCCTCGCTCATCGTTCGGAGCCGCGACTTCTCGCTCCGCCCGATCCGCCGCCCCGCCGACATCCTCGAGGTGACGCCGGGGCTGGTCGTGGTGCAGCACGCCGGCGGTGGCAAGGCCAATCAGTACTACCTCCGCGGCTTCGACGCCGACCACGGCACGGACGTCGCGCTCTCGATCGACGGGGTGCCGATCAACAACGTCAGTCACGCGCACGGCCAGGGATACGCCGACATCAACTTCGTCATCCCCGAGATCGTCGAGCGCATCGAGGTCGACAAGGGTCCGTACTTCGTGAAGCACGGCGACTTCGCGACCGCGGGTGCCGCGAACCTGGTCACGCGCCGCGCCGTCGCGGAGAACACGGCGACGTTCGGTGCCGGACGCTTCGACCTGTTCCGCGGCGTGCTGATGGGCGGCGCCGAGCTCGGCCCGTTCGCCGGCCTCATGGCGGTGGAAGGCGCCGGGCAGGACGGACCCTTCGACAACCCCGAGGACTACAACCGCTACAAGCTCTTCACCCGCGGGTCGTACGAGGACGGGCCCTGGCGCTCCGACCTCACCTTCATGAGCTATCGCGGCACGTGGAACGCGTCGGGCCAGTTGCCGCTGCGCGAGATCCGCGCCGGGACCCTCGACCGCTTCGGCTCGCTCGATCCCACCGAGGGCGGCACGTCGCAACGCCACCAGCTCTACGCGCGGACCAGCTGGCAACCGGACGACGACCAAGAAGCCAACCTCTTCGCGTACGGCGTCTACTACGACCTCGACCTCTTCTCGAACTTCACGTTCTTCGCCCGCGACCCCGGGAACGGCGACCAGATCGAGCAGAAGGACAAGCGCTTCTTCGGCGGCGGCGAGGCACGCTACACCCGCCGGATCGCTCCCGGGGGCTTCGAGACGGCCCTGAACGGCGCCGTCGGTCTCCGCGCCGACGACATCGGCGAGCAACTGAACTACACGGTGGAGCGGGATTTCCTCAGTCGCCAGACCGACCACAACGTCACGCAGGTGAACTCGTTCGCGTACGTGAGCGCCGACACGACGTGGACCCCGTGGCTTCGCACGGTCGTCGGGCTCCGCTTCGACGACCTCTATTTCGACGTCGACAACAACCTGAACTCGACGACCGACCCCACGCTCCAGGGACAGGGCGTCGAGAACGAGGCGATCTTCAGTCCGAAGGCCAGCATCGTGCTTTCGCCGCTCGCCGACACCGAGGTCTTCATCAACTACGGCGAGGGCTTTCATTCGAACGACGCGCGCGGGGTCGTCCGGGACGTGGATCCCGTCGACCCGAGCGCCAAGGCCCGCGGCGGCGAGCTCGGCGTGCGCACCCGGCTCTTCGACCGGCTCGATCTCGCCGCCTCGTTCTGGCTGCTCGACCTCGACAGCGAGATCGTCTTCGTCGGCGACGAGGGAACGACCGAGGCGGGCGGCGCCACGCGGCGGATCGGCGGCGAGCTCGAGGTCCGCTACCGCATCCTTGACTGGCTTTTCTTCGACGTCGACTACACGCAAACCGTCGCGAAGTTCCGTTTCGAGCCGGACGAAGCCGACGACGTGCCGCTGGCGCCGCGCTTCACCGTGAACGGCGGCGTCACCGCGCGCCGCGAGGACGGGTTCTACGGGAGCGTGCGGATGCGGGCGATCAGCTCCCGCCCCGCCAACGAGGACAACTCGATTCGCGCCGCCGGCTACACGGTCTGGGACCTCCAGCTCGGCAAGCGCTTCGAGCTGCCCTCCGCGTGGACGGGCGGCTTCGCGAAAGCCGTCACGCTGCAGCTCGACATCCTGAACCTTTTCGACCACGACTATCGCGAGGCCCAGTTCGCGACCGACTCGCGGCTCGCCTTCGAGCCCGAGGTCGTGTCCGACCTGAACTTCACGCCGGGCTACCCGCTGACGGCGATCGGCAGCGTTACGCTGAGCTTTTGATAAAAGGGGGATCTCTCCCCCTTCGAGAAGCGCGGCTCAGCCGCGCTTCTAGTCAACCCCCGGCTCGCTCTCGCTCGGCCGCGCGCGCCGCGCGCGGAGGTCGGTGTCTCGACGTTGCTAGTCGCGCTGGTGAGACGCGCCCAGCCCCTCGGTTTCGAGGAGCGTGGGGTGCGCCAGGCGGGGGCGGGGGGGGGGGGTCTTCAAC
>JANNPN010000302.1:0-8848 GCA_031400185.1 Polyangiaceae bacterium | reverse complement strand
CGCCGTCGCCGCCGCGCTCGCGGCCGAGCCCGGCGTGCGGGTCGCCCAGCCGAACGCCGTGGTCCGGGCCGCGCGCGTCCCGCGCGATCCGCTGTATCCGAACCAATGGCACCTCGACGCCCTCGCCTTGCCCGCGGCGTGGGACGTGACGATTGGACGCGCGTCGACCGTGGTCGCGGTCGTCGACACCGGCATCCGGAGCGACCATCCCGACCTCGCGGGGCGTCTGGTGCCGGGCTTCGACTTCATCCGCGATGCCGGACGCGCGAACGACGGCGACGGCATCGATCCTGATCCCTTCGACCCCGGCGACCAACCGTCGAGCGCCGACGGGGGGACTTTCCACGGAACGCACGTCGCCGGGACGATCGCCGCCGCGAGCGATGACGTCCGCGGCGTCGCCGGCGTCACCTGGCGGACCGCAGTCATGCCGCTCCGCGTGCTCGGGGTCGGCGGGGGCACGATCTTCGACGTCGCGCAGGGCATCCGGTTCGCGGCCGGTCTCGCGAACCTGTCGGGCACCCTGCCGGCCGTTCCGGCGCGCGTGATCAACCTGAGCCTCACGACGAGCGGCAACGATCCGCTGTTGCGGAGCGCCGTCGACGACGCGACGGCTGCGGGCGCGCTCGTGGTCGTCGCCGCCGGCAATACCGGGCGCGATGGGTTCCTGAGCCCCGCGGGATTCCCGAACGTGTTGACCGTCGCCGCAACCGACCGCCTCGGCGTGGTCGCGCGCTACTCGAGCTTCGGCGCCGTGGTCGACGTCGCGGCGCCCGGCGGCGACACGCGCCGCGACCGCGACGCCGACGGCACCCCCGACGGCGTGCTCAGCACGCTCCTCCCCAGCGTCGAGGACTACGGCTTGCTCCAGGGCACCTCGATGGCGAGCGCGCATGCGAGCGGGGTCGCGGCGCTCCTCCTCGGGGTGCCCGGCGGCGCGACGGCCGCGCGGCTTCGCGAGGTGCTCCTCGCCACCGCCAGGGATCGCGGCGCTCCCGGCCGCGACGACCACTATGGGGCCGGGATCCTCGATGCCGCGCGCGCGGTCCGGGCCGTCGCCGGCCTCGCACCGCCGGCCGACCCGAGACTCGAGCTGGCGGCACCGGCCGCCCGGGTCGAGGCCGACGAGAGCGTGCTCGATGTACCGTTTCGGAACGCGGGCGGCGGCGCGCTCACCACCGACGCTCCCCGCGTCACGACCGCCGACGGCGTCGCATGGCTCGGGGCGTCGGTTGCAACCGGCACGCTTCGGCTGACGGTCGATCGCGACGCACTCGGCGCAGGCGAGCACGTCGGCCGCGTCGACGTCGACTCCAACGGCGGCTCGGCTGCGCTGACGGTCGTGGCCGAGGTCGCGGCGCTACCGCCGGAGGATCTCGGTCCGGTGCTCATGCTGCTTCGCGACTTCGGAACGCACGCCGTCGTCGCGACGACCGTGACGACGGTGGCGGAGGGCTACCGCTGGCGCTTCGACGGCGTGCCGCCGGGACGCTACGCCATCGTCGCGACCACCGACCGCGACCTCGACGGCGCCGTCTGCGATCTCGGCGAGGCGTGCGGCGCATACCCCGCACGTGGGGCGCCTCTCCCCGTCGACGTGACTGCGGGCACGTCGATTCGCGCCCGTGACTTCGGTCTCGAGCTCGTCGTCACAGAAAATTCGGACGCAATTCGCGACGAATAAGCAAGATTACGCACTGCGCCACGCTTGACCATGCTTCGAACCTTCTGTTAACTCGACGCTCTACGCGTTCCATATGCGGGGCGCACCAGGGTCACCGCGGCCGATCAGGCCGGCGTACACGGAGGAGGGATGATCACGATGAAGCACACAGTAAAATCAGGCCTGACCATCGGGATGTTGGTGGCGGCGCTCGCATTCACGAGCGGCTGCGGCGACAACGACAACAGCGGCGACGACAACGACAACGGCGGGCCCGGCCCGATCCGGACGTCCACGCCGGGTCCGATCCGGACGTCGACGCCGGGCGCAACCGTGCCGAACGCAACGGCAACGCCCACGACCGCCGGACCGACCGCGACAGCGACTCCGTCCGGCGCTCAGACGCAAGCGGTCACCATCAACTTCACGGCGACCGAGGGCATCCAGGGCTTCCAGGTCACGGTCGCATACCCGACCGCGAAGGGGAGCTTCCAGGGCGCCGGCTCCGCCGTCACGTGCGCCATCACCGGCGGCGGCAGCGCGTTCTTCACGAAGAACGACAAGGACGACGGGGACCTGGTGCTCAGCGTCGCGGGTGCCGAGAACCTGACCTTCCCGGTCGACATCGTGTGTCCGTTCGAAGCGACCAGCACGATCGTCGCGAGCGACATCACGGTCACCGTCGACGAGGTCACGCAGAACAACGCGTCGGGTAACGCCGCCGCCCTGGTCCCGGCCGTCACGGTCGCCGACCCAGCGTAACGTACCGAGAAGCGTCAGCAGTGAAACGAAGGGGGCGGCGTGAACCCACGCCGCCCCCTTTCTTTTGGTACCTATCCGCACCGATGCGGATTCTGTGCGGCGCTGCCCACGGGCGGAACGCCGACCCGATCTCCCGCGCGCATCACGCGAGCGCGCCCGGGGGCTAACGATGCCGGGCCACGAAGCGACACCCGCGCCGGTCGCGCCGCGAGAGTCGCGGGTCGTGACGGAGCTAGTGGCATCGCGCGGTCGTGCGCCAGCCGGAGACGACGCGGCGGGCCCTACGCGCACGAAGCCACCAGCCTTCGCGCTGGGCAGCGACCCGCGACTCCCGCGGACCGCTGCCCCAAAACTCGGAACGCGCTAGAAGTTGGTCTCGAGCGAGATCGACGGGATGAAGTCGGAGCGGAGACCATCCTGGTTCAGCGGAATCAGGAAGTTCGCGAGGATCATCGCGCGCTCGCCGATCGCGAACCGCCCGCCGACGGCGAGATCGAGGACGTCGTTCCGCTTGATGTCGACGAAGAGCGGCCGGCCCTTGAAGTTGTCGTCGTCCGTGAGCTCGTTCCGCGGTTGAACGAGCGTGTCGACGCCGTCGATGTTGCGAACTGCCGGCAAGCGGCCCGCGTTCGGGATGCGTGCCTGGGCGCCGAACTCGCTCCGGCCGAGGAAATCGACGGTTAGAGCGGCGAAGCTCGCGACCTGCGCGGTGAAACCGGCCGCGTACCGTGCCTGACTCTTGTTGACGTCGTTCACGTTGAACTCCACGCCGCCTTGGGTGTGGAACTCGAGGAACGACAGCACGTCTTTGGACCCGATCAGGCTCGTCGCGAGGCGCGTATCGCCGGTGCCCTGGAAGTCGGCCTGGTCGCCGGTCGGGAGGGCCAAATCGAGCAGCCCGGCGAGACGGATCGGGTTGGCGATCGGCGCGTACTTCGTCCGCAGGTGGATGTCGCCGATGCCGAGCGCGCTGTCACGCGCTACCTGCTCCGGCAGCCTGAAGAAGCCGTCGTCGTCGCCACCAAGCGTCTCCCGCGCGAGGCGGCAGTCCGCGCTGAGATCGAGACAGCGGGGGTCGGGCAGCGTCTCCTGCACCGCGGAGCGCGCGTAGGTCAGCAGCACCGGGATATCGATGTTCACGTCGAGGTTGTCGAGCACGCCGTAGGTGAAGCTGAAGTCGAAGAGCTGCGCTTCGAGATCGAGATCGAGGCGGACCTGATCACCGGCAACGTTGTCGCAATCTCCATCGTCGTCGCAATTGAAGCCCCGGAAAAGCCCGAAGTACTCGACCGTCCCGGTCTCCGGCACGAACGCGCGCTCGACGCGGTTGGTCAGCTTGTCGAGGTTCTTGCCGTTGAACTCCTCGAACTTGATGTACGTGTACGAGGTGTTGATGTTGAACTTGCCGCGTCCGACGGTCACGGCGCGCTCACTGAACAGCGGCCCGAAGGTCTTGGCGGAGCGCTCGAGGACTTCGAGCTCGGGGTTCCACTCGTACGTGTAGCCTGCCGACGTCGAGAGCGCGGGGATCTGGTTCGCGACCTGCGAGCCGATCGCCTTCCCCAGCGGCCCGAGCGCGCCCTGCAACACGGCATTGTCGGGCGCCAACGCCGAACGCAGCGACTGTCCCGCGTATCCGCTCTGCGCCAACCCCAATCCCACCACCAACATCATCAACGCTATGGAGCGCTTCATGCCATCCCCTCCCTGCAAAGCGGCACCGGCGGCCGGCAGTAACGCGTAAACCCTCGACGCGGATAGCAAACCACGGCGACCAGGGTCAAGCCGTGAACGACACCCGGCACGAGTGGGCGCGCTGGACAGTCCCTGGAGGGGCAGGCGAGCACGCTGGGGCGCTCACCGAAGGGGGGGAGCATCCCCCTTGTCCCCCAGAATCATGGGCATCGCCTCTTCCGCCGCCTGCTCGCCCCGGGCACACATCTCGGCGGCACCGTCCAAGTCCGCGCTGCTGAAGCCGTCGAGGTCGGGGCGGACGAGGACGTCGATGAGCGGCAGGCTCCGCGCGACGTGCTCCTGGCTCGCGAGCTCCATGGCGCGCATCGCGATCGCGAGGATGCGGAGGCGGCCGCCAAGGCCGGGCGGCGCGACGGCCGGGTGCGGGGTGCCGCCGCGCCGGCCGGTCGTCCGGCCGCGCGGGGAGAGGTCGATCGCGATCACCCGCTCGAACCCGGCGGCGCGCACCACGTCGGCGGGCAGCGGGTCGCAGACCCAGCCGTCGACCAACATGCGGTCCTCGTGGCGGACAGGCCGGAAGACGGTCGGGATCGCCGAGCTGGCATCGAGGGCGAGATCGAGGGGACCGCTCTGGAACACGACCGGCGCGAGCGCGGTGAGATCCCCGGCCACCGCGAAGAACGGCAGGCTCATGCGCTCGATCGTGATGCCGTTGCAGTACTGGGCGATGAGCTCGCTCTTCTTCTTGCTGCGGAAGAAAGCCTCGGTCGGGACGCGCAGGTCGAAGAGCGTCTTCCACGGATTGCTCGCGACCCCCATGAAAAGGGCCTCGACGCTCGCCGCCGTCCACCCCATCGCGACGAGCGCGCCCACGATCGCCCCGATGCTGGTCCCCGCGACCGCGTCGAACTCGACGCCGTGGCGCTCGAAAGCGCGGAGCGCGCCGACGTGCGCGAAGCCCTTGGCGCCGCCTGCGCCGAGCACGAGCGCGGTCCGTTGGTCGGCGAGCTCCCGGGCGAGCGCGCGGAGCACGCGGCGCGCCGCGGGTGCCGCGAGCGCCGCCGGCGCATCCACGCCGGGCGGGACGGGGATCGTACGCATGGCGGTCGCACCGCCGGCGGCGACGGCCCCGTCGCCGAGCACGAGCGTCCGGGGCGACGCCGGTGTCTTCACGAGCGCGCCGAGCTCGCCGAATGCGGTGGCGCACGCACTCGCCGCGCGCGCGTCGTCCGCATCGACGATCCAGCGAAGCGCGTCGCACTGCACGATCCCCCGCGCGGCGAGAGGCGACCACGGCAACGTCGCGTGGACGAGCACGCGCGCGTGGCGGCGGCGCAGCTCGGCGATGAGATCGGCGACGGGCGAGTCGGCCGCGCAGTCGGCGCCGAGCCGCACGACGGTCACCTGCGGGCGCGTGCTGCCGGCGGCAGGGGTCACGAGGCGACGCAGCGTTTGCGTCACCTCCGAGAACGCACCGGGCAGCGCAGCGTCCGGTGCCACGCTCTCCGCCGCGGGCACGCAATCGAGCACCGCGACCGACTCCCCGGCGAGCGCGCCGAGCTCCTCGGCGAGGGCGAGCGTCGTCGCGAGGGAGCGCGCCGCGCCGGTGCCGGCGCCGACGACCGCACACGTCCGCACGCCGCGCGCCCCGCTCCGCCATTGATTCTGGAGATTCCGCATCAGGCCGAGGCTGAGCCGCGCCCAGAGCAACGGATGCTCCTTGAACAGCGAGCGGACGAAATCGCCGGGCAGCGCGTAGAGCACCGACTCGACGACCGCGACCGCCGCCGCGGCGCGGGGCTCGCCGGTGAGGACCGCCATCTCGCCGACATGCTCGCCGCGGGCGACCTCGCCGAGCGGATGGCTGCCGAGCCCCGGCGAGCCCACCACCTGCAACAGGCCGGAGCGCACGAGGAAAATGGCGCCCCCGGCGGTCCCCGCCTCGAAAAGCGTCTCCCCCTTTGCCAGCTCGACGCGCGTCGCCGCGCGGGCGATCGCGGGAAGCACCGCCGGGGGCAGCACGGAGAACAGGACGGTCTTGGCGAGGAAGGCGGTGATGTCTTCCATGGCGGTTCGCGGGTGACTCGGGCGAGCCGTAGCGACCGCCGCCTCCGACTGTCAAGGCGCGCGTCGTAACGCATGCGCCGTGCGGTCCGATGCGGTTCCGCAGTTGTAAACCCGCAGTCTTCCTTGCTACCTTCGTCGACGCCGCATGAAGATCAGGGGGGCAGCGCGCACGGATCCGGGTCGGGTGCGCCGCGAGAATCAGGACAACTTCGGGCTCGCGACCAACCTGGGTCTCGGCTTCGTCGCCGACGGCATGGGTGGGCACGCCGGCGGCAAGCGCGCCAGCGCGGAAGCGGCTCGCGTGATCACCGAAACGCTCGCCGCGAGCGCCCCGAGCGGCACCGACGGCGGCGTGCGCCTCAGAACCGCGATCGAAGAGGCGAACCGGCAGGTGTGGGCGATCCCGCAAAGCGAGCCGGCGTTGCACGGGCTCGGCACCACGGTCGCGGCCATGCTCGTCGACCGCACCGTCGCGCACGTCGCCCACGTCGGCGACTCGCGCGTCTACTGCATCCGGAACGGCACCATCACGGCGCTGACCCACGACCACTCGTACTTGAACGATCTCGCCGCGCGCGGCGTGGAGCTCACCGATCCCGCGATGCGCTCGCGCTACGAGAGCGTGCTGACGCGCGCGATCGGCGTCGCACCGACCGTGGACGTCGAGGTCGCGACGCAGCCGCTCGAGGCCGGTGACACCTACCTGCTCTGCTCGGACGGCGTGTACCGGGTCCTCTCGCCCGAGCAGCTCGTTGCGATCGTCACCGCGGGCGGCGACGACCTCGACACCATCTGCGCCACGGTGCTCACGCGCGCCAACGACGGCGGTGGTCCCGACAACTCCACGATCGTGTTGTTGCGCGTCGAGCCCGACGACGCGAGCGCCCCGTGAAGATCTCCGCCCGCTACGAAGTCCTCGGTCTGCTCGGCCAGGGCGGGATGGGCGTCGTGTATCACGTCCGCGACACGACCCGGGGGCGCGAGAACGCGCTCAAAACCCTCGCCCCCGGACGCTCGGACGACATCGTCGAGCGCTTCCTGACCGAAGCGCAGGTGATGTTCCGCCTCGAGCACGACAACATCGTCCGCGTCTACGATTTCGGGAAGGACGGGGAGACCTACTTCCTCACCATGGAGCTGATTCGCGGGAAGAACCTGCGCCAGCTCCTGAACGCGCGCCAGAACAAGGGCTTTCCGCTGAACGAAGTCATCCGCATGGGCATCGAGACGGCGGACGCGCTGAACTACGCGCACAGCCAGAAGCCCGAGGCCGTCGTCCACCGCGACATCAAGCCCGTGAACATCATGGTCGAAGAGGAGACCGGGCGCGTCGTCGTCACGGACTTCGGCATCGCGAAGCTGATGGCCGACACGGGCGGCGAGACCCAAGCCGCGAGCGATCTCTCGCGCACCGTCTTCGCCGGCACCGTCCCCTATTCCGCCCCCGAGCAGTTCCAGCCCGCCGGCCCCGGGCGCCGGCTCGACGCCCGCGTCGACCTCTACGCGCTCGGCATCGTGCTCTACGAGATCTACACCGGCCGCCACTTCTTCGCGGGACTCTCCGCGGACGAGGTCGAGCTCCACCATCGCTCGGTCGACAGCGGCGAGTGTCCGGTCAAGAGCCCGCACGCCTGCAATCACAAGGTCGTGCTGCCGGAGACGCCGGAGTCGTTCGTGCGGGTCATCGAGCGCGCGATCGCCCGCGACCGGAACGAGCGGTACAAGACCGCGGCCGAGTTATTGGCCGATCTCCAGGCCTGTGCCGCCGCGGAGTCGGTGCAGGCCGTCGCGTCGGCGCGGCAGGCCGCCGAGGCCGTCGGCGCGGACGACGCATCACCGACCGACTTTCGGCGCGGCGGCGAGCTCGAGCAGCAGGCGAAAGACGCGCAGGACCACGGCGACCACGCGAAGGCCGGCGAGCTCTACCGCGGCGCGCTCCAGGCGTTCGGCGCCGCCGCGGCGCAGGCCGGCGAGCGGCGCACGCGCCAGGCGGTGCAGGAAGCACGCGCGGCGATGCAGGTCGTCGCGCAGCAGGCGACCGAGGGTGACGTCGGAGCCCTCGCGCCGGAAGCGATGCGACGCGCGGCGCAACTGGTCGCCGCGGCCGAGGCGAACGAAGCCCAGGGCAAGCTCGAGGACGCCGCGGCGGCGTTCGAACGGGCGGCGGAGACGTTTCGGGAAGCGCTGGCGCAGGCGGAACAAGCAAAGGCGCGGAAGGTCCTCGAAGCCGAGCTCCCGACGCTGCGGGCGGCACGCGAGGCCGCCGAGCAGGCCGACGCTCCGCGACTCGCCGCGGACGCGTTCGACGCCGCCGCCCGCGACCAGCAGCTCCTCGAGGAGGCGCTCGAGAACAACGATCTCGAGCGGGTGCGCGAGCTCCTGCCGAAGGTCCGCGACGCGTTCGCGACCGCCGCGGAAGAAGCGAACGTCCGGCTCACGCAAAGCGTCGACGAGGCACGCGCGGCGATGCGCGCCGTCGCGGCCGAGGCGACGGCCGCGGGCGCGCCGACCAGCGCGAAGGCCCAGTTCATCGAGGCCGAGTCGCTCGCCGGCGCCGCCGAGAAGCTCGTGACGCGCGGCGAGCTCGACCTCGCGGTCGCGCAGCTCGGTCGCGCGACCGACGCGTATCGCGCCGCCACCACCGCCGCCGCCCGCGCCAAC
>JANNPN010000289.1:0-4373 GCA_031400185.1 Polyangiaceae bacterium | reverse complement strand
CACACGTTGCGCCTGCTCGCGGTTCAACCGCAGGAGCGTCTCCCGCTCCAGAACGTCCTTCGCTTGCTGGTAGGCTGCCTGCACCACGAACTGGTTGAGCTTCGCGCCCTGGAGGTCTGCGGCAGCCTGGATCGTCTTGCGCACCCCGGGCGGGATGCGGGCCACGAGTCGAACGTTCCCTTCGCCTGCTGGCATGGTGCCAGAGTGGCACCATGCCCACGCGCCCGTCAAGAACCGGCTCGTGGCCGTTGAGCATGGCGACCTCCAGACCGTGCCGTTCCTCGAGACCCGCATTTCGCTCGACCGCCGGCCTTGGGAGACGGAGCCTGGTGCTTTTGCGATTACCCCGACCGATCAAAGTCTTGCGCAGTCCCCTTCATCTCATTCCCAAGCTGGACGTCGCCGTCGCTACACCGTCACCGACGCGAGCCACTCGACCAGCGGCACCGCCTTCTTCGCATTCGTCGCGACCCAGTCGACCAGCTTCGGCGACGTCAGCAGCGCGCGATCGGGGTCGGGGAACGAGACGATCAGTCCCTTGCGGCGGAGCAGATCGGCACGCGGGTGGTCGGGGTCGAAGCCGCGCGGCACGCGAGCCGTCTGCTCGTGCGACGCCACGGTGAACCCGGCGCGGCCGAGCGGCGTGAGCAGCTTCGTCAGCTCGGCGCCGCGTTTGGCGTCGTCGACCGCGGCGCGGAAACGCTTCAGTTGCCCGCCGTCCATCATGTACTGCCCGGCGCAGACGAAGAGCTCGTTCGCGCCGACGTGGACATAGACCGCGGCGGCGCCGCTCGGTCCGGCGCTGCTGCCTGCGACGCCGAGGTAGCCGCCGATGTGGGTCTTGTAGGGCGACTTGTCCTTGGAGAAGCGGACGTCGCGGTAGATACGGAAGACCTTCGGGTCGGCGATCTCCTCGTGCGCGTAGCGGGGGCTGAGCTTCGTTCGCACCTCGCCGAGGAGCGCCTTCATGGGGGCGAGCCAACCCTCCTCGTACTCGTCGCGGTGAGCGGCGAACCACTCGCGGTCCTGGTGCTTGGCGAGCGCCTTGAAGAAGCGCGCGTCGCGATCGGCGAAACCGCTGAACCGTTCGGGCGTCGAGCCGTCCTTCTTGGCCATGGCGCCGCTCTACGCGCCCCGCCCACTCGTCGCAATGGCTAGAAGTAGTACTTCGTCCTCTTCGCCCACTCGCTCTGCGGATACCCGCGGTGCAGCAGCTGGAACGCCGCCTTCGACTGCGCCGACGAGCCCGCGTCGGTGCAGCCGAAGCGGGTGGCGCGGACGGCGAGATGCAGCGCCTCCGGCACCCGCCGGTCCTGCGGGTGCGCACGCGCGTACGCGACCACGCGCGCCGCGAGCACCGTCGCCGCGCTCGGCAGCTTCGCGAGCCGTGCCCATTCGTCGTCGGCGCGGGCGCGCTCGGCGTGCGCGACGAAGGCGAGCGGCACGTCCGGATACCAGTCGGGCGGCGTGATCCCCGCGTCGGCGGCGCCGCACCACCAGTTGTCGCGGTAGTGGTCGAGCGCGTCCGGGACCGCCGTCCGCGCGATGCCGCTCCGCACGAACGGCCCGAGACCCGGGTGCCGCAGCAGCACGAGGCTCGTCGCGAAGCGCCGCTCGGCGGCGGCGGCTTTCGTCGCCTCACCGAGCGGGGCCGCAAGCGCCGGCTCGACTGTCGCGAGCCGCGCCGCGAAGTCGCGGAGCGTCGCGTCGTCGCCGAGAAGCGCGGCACGCACCCAGCCCGCGGCCGCGATCCGGCCCCGTAGCGACGCGTCGACGCTCTCGTCCCCGGCGAGGGCCGCGAGCGTCGCGAGCGGCAGGCGGCGGTTCAGCACGTACGTCGCGTCGCGGTCGAACGACGGCCGCCCCGCGGCGAACGGACGGAGCGCGGGATTGTCGGTGACGTCGTCGGGCAGCTCGTTGCCGTCGATGTCGTACGTGACCGCGATCGGCACCCGCACCGCGAAGCGCGCGAGCTCGGCGCGCGTCTCGGCGGCCGCCATGCGGAGACCACGCAAACGATTGACGGTGCCGGGTGGAAGGTCGGCGCGGGCGAGCAGCGCGTCGAGGCGTGCGCGCGCCGCCGCGTGATCGCCGCGCGCGAGCGCCAGCCGGCCCGCGTGCGCCGTGACCGTCGGCCACGCCGGGTTGGTCGCGTCGAGCGCGGTCGCCGCCTCGAGCAACGCCGGCCCCGCACGGTCGGCAGCCGCGACCTTGGCGATCGCCGCGAGGAGCCAGATCGGCGCGCGCGTCTCCTCCCAGGTGTGCACCGCGTGCTCACGGGCTTTGTCGTCGGCGGCCTGGAACGTGAAGAGCCAGTCGCTGAGCGCGTCGCGCGCCGCGACGGCGCCGGCACCCGTCGGCCGGCCTTCCGGGCTCGCCTCGAGGCGCCGATCGAGCAGGACCGTGTAGTCGACGAGGTGCGGCGCGACCGCCGCATCCTGCGCCGGCGCCAGCAGGACCGCCGCGAGCGCGCGCGTTTGCGCCTCGGGCTCGGTCCGCAGCCGGACGAGCTCACGGAGGTCGCGTGCGGACGCGTGGAGCGCGCCGGCGCGATCGTCGGCGAGCACGGCGTCGAGGGCGCTCGTGGCGGCCGCCGCCGCGTCCCCGCTTCCGGCGCCCGCGAGGGAGGCGCGTCGGATGAGCGCGCGCGCCGCGAGATACGTCCCGTAGGGCGCCCACGGCGATCCCGTATCCGCGGCGATCGCGCGAAAGCCCGCCGCCGCTTCCTCGAACCTCCCGGCGTAGAATTCGGCGGCCGCGATCTGGTAGGCCCGGTCCGCGCGCGCGGCGTTGCTCGCCGTCTCCGCGAGCGGCGCCGGAATCGACGGCGACGCCGCGTTGCAGCTCGCGAAGACCTGGTCCTGCGCGGCGACCCATTCCCGCACGGCCGCCGCGTCGCGCCCCGCGTCCGCGACCCGCGCCGCGAGCGTGCGCGTCGCCGTCGTGAACGCGTCCTCGAGACAGTTGTCGAAGTACTGATAGCTCCCCGGTGCGGTCTCACGGGTGGTGTCGATCACGGGAGGGTCGTCCGGCCCGACGACCGTCGCGCGCGTCGCGAGCCAACGGTCGACGGCGCCGCGCACGTCGGACGACGGCGCGCGGCCGAGCCGCACGTTCCACATGCCGTCGAGCGCCCGGCGGGCCTCGCCGTCGAACACGCCGCCGCCGATCTGATGATAGGCGACGTAGAGATACGAGCGCGCCCAGGTCGGCTGCAGGAGCCCGAGCTTGCCGGCCGCGAGGTCGACGAGCGGCAGGTCGGGGTGCAGGTCGTACGTGAACACGGCCTCGGGGAGATAGGGTCCGCACGCGCGCGCCGGGGCGCCGCCGAGCGCCGCCGCGAGGGCGACGATCAGGACGAGGACGCGCACGCGTGGCCGGCCGAGCCGTTCCATCGTCGCACCTCCGCGAGCGCCGCCGCCGCGCGACCCGCCGACCAAGGCCGCGCGCTGAAGAGATAGATGCGTCGGCCCGGCGGCACGACCGGGCGCGCCTCGTCGAGCGCGAGGCCGATGCTCCGCCGCGCCCGCGCCGCCGCGAAGTCGCCGCCCGCCGCGAGCCGGCGGCGCACGACGTCCGCATCGGCACCCATCCGAAAAAGCATCGGGACCGCCTCGTCGACCGGGAGGTCGTCGAGCCACGCGTCGCCGAGCGCCCACGACGCGAGCGCGGTCATCGAGAGTCCCGTCGCGGGCGGCAGGGTCTCCCGTAGCGCGCGCAGCACCTCGCGATAAAGATCACGCTCCGACCGGCGGGCGTCGAAGTCGACCTGCACGCCCGCGATCCCGGCGCGCGCGACGACGGCGATCGCGCCCGCGAGCGCGCGTGCGGCGGGCAGCTTCGCGAGGACCGCCGGTCGCGCCGCCGACTCGATGCGCACGACCGCGACGAGATGCGTCCCCGGCGGCACCGCGAGCGGCTGGCGACGCGGCACCACGACGAACGAGCCGTCGGCCGCGAGCCGGATCGTGCGGGCGAGGAATGCGACGCCGGTCGTGGCCGGGTCGATCGACTCGAGGTGCTCAGGGCGCTCCCAGGCCCACAGCATGACGGAGGGTACGCACGAAGCGGCAGCGACGGGCGCGCTCGGAAGCAGCATCGCGATCGTCGCGAGACAGCCGAGCCGGGAGCTCATTGCGGGCCCATACCACTTTTCCGTTGCCGCCGAGGCCCTGGGAGATAGCCCCAGATTCGGACCTGCGGGCGCGCGTTGCATGGCCGGCGGGGCGCCCCTAGAATCCGCCGCGCCTTCCGATGTCCACGCCCTACTACCTGCCAATCGGTGACGAGGTCGACGTCTTCAGCGCGGCCTACGCGAACCGGCTGCCGATCCTGCTCAAGGGCCCGACGGGCTGCGGCAAGACCCGCTTCGT
>JANNPN010000266.1:0-13112 GCA_031400185.1 Polyangiaceae bacterium | reverse complement strand
CACGTCGGCGTGTGGTCTCACAGCGACGGTCGACTTCATCCAAAAGGCCGGCTTCGGTCCGGACGTGGAGGTCGATCTCCGTACGAACGCGACACCGGCATGTCTCCAGGGGACCTATTTTCTCGACGTCACGCTCCGCCGCACGTCCAGCGACAACGCCGGCGACGAGCACTGCACTAGCGGCACGTGCACGTTCGGCGACCAGGTCATTCGCAACGCCGTTACCCCGACGGTCGGCCCGCCCGTGCGATTCGCGCTCTTCGCCGTCGACATCGGCCGCGACGCGAGCTTCGAATCCTCGCAGTGACGCTCGTCGGACCCGACGGTCTGCCCATGTTCTCCTCCGGGGTATCCACGGAGCCGCTGACCCACGTCGTCAACGACCTCAGCATCACCTACCCCGCCTGCACGACTCCTGATCCAGGGAGCCCCGCATGCAGCGCCGGAGTACCGGGTGCGCCGTGCGATTTCGAGTCCGGGCAAGTCTCGTGGTCGTTGCCTTCGCTCAACGAGCAGCCGACGGCGCGTGTCACGCTGCGCGACGTGGGCGGCACGTCGCCGCTCTGCACGAAGGGCACCTATCTCTTGGAAGCGACGTCGCGTGAGACGCGCATGTGCGGTCCGGTGGCGACCGCCGTCAGCTGCACGCTGGTCGACCACACCGTCGCATTGCCGCTCGTCGCCTAGGCCGACGCATCAATTCTGGTCGTAGACGCTCGACCAAAAATCACATTCGGCGCGCCGGAAATCCTTGATCCTTCGGACGTCCTTCTTGTCCCCGAGGGCGTCGAGTCGGAGCATTTGATAGGTCTTGGGACGGAAGCGCGGCCAGGGCGCGCTCTTGGTGGCGCGCGGGTTCCGGCCTTTCTCTGCGAAGCGCGTCCAATACTCCTGCATCCGAGTGGCAAGCCGGGTGTCGCCGCTGTTCGGCGTCTGCACCGAGCCAAAGACATACGCGATCTCGGCGCCGTGGAACGCCCCCAGCTTCAACAGGGATACGAACGGGAACGGCGGCACACGTGCGAACTCGTAGACGTACGTGCGTCTACCGGCGGCCGCTACGCGCCGCGCAACGTCGTAGGTCGCGCAGACCAATCCTGCATCACCGACCACGCGCACGAGCGCAGCCTGCGGCGACGCGAAGCTCGTCACGGGATAGACCGCCTCGACCTGCGCGGCGAGCGCCGCCCCGAAACGCCCCTGCAGCGCCGCCGTGTATTCTGCCGGCGTGGTGATCTCGGTTCCGCCGATGAAGAAGAGCGTGCCCTCGTCGGCGTTCGCCCCGAGCAGGTACGGCACCTCGTTGAACGTGCCCGCATTGAAGAGCGCGCGCGGGTGCGCCGGCAGGAACCCGCCGTCGACGGACATGAGCCCTTGCGAGAAGTCGACCTCCGGGCCGCCGCCCATCGCGTCGAGGAGTGCCGACACCGGCGTCGCGCGCAAGCACGCCAGCTCGTCGGGCATCCCGCTGCATCCGACCGTGGTACTGATCGCGTCTGCGCGGGTTGCCGCGTGTGCCGCCGTCGCAACGCCGCTCGTACAGCCACCGCTTTGGCTGATGGCGCGATGGAAGAGTCCGCTCGAAAGCGGGGACGCCACGTGGGCGCACACGTCCCACGACCCGGCGGACTCGCCGAAGATCGTGACGTTGCCGGGATCGCCGCCGAACGCGGCGACGTTGTCTCGCACCCACGTCAGCGCCGCGCGCTGATCGAGCAGCCCCTGGTTGCCGGCGTACGGATAGCTCGGGTCTTCGGACGCGAGCGCCGCGTGGCCGAAGAAGCCGAACACGCCGACCCGGTAATTGAGCGTCACGACGACGACGTTCCGGAGTGCCGCGAGACGATGCGCGTCGTACAGTCGCACGTCCTCGAACGGCGGAAACGGCACGAAGTCGCCCGTCGAGCCGACCATGTTCGACCCGCCATGGATCCACACCATGACCGGCCGCGGCTCGGCCGGCGCCGGATCCGGCGTCCACACGTTCAAATAGAGGCAATCCTCCTGCTCGCTCTCGGTACCCGTCAGGCTCGGGAGCTGCGCACACGCGGACGAGTACGCGGACGCATCGAGCACTCCGCCCCAGGGGATCGCCGGCGCCGGCGGCCGCCAGCGCAGCGCACCGGTCGGCGGCGCCGCATACGGAATGCCGAGAAACTCGCGCGTGCCGTCGTTCACGTGGCCCTGGACCTGCCCGTCCGCGAGGCTGATCAGCGTCTGCGCGCGCGCGGCCGACGGCGCCCACACGGCAGTCGTCATCGCCATGAAGACTGCGAGCCACAGGGGTCGCCGCGAGGTCTTCGAGCGCGACGGCCGTTCGGGATGTCCGCTCCAGGTGCCGTGTGGCGTCATGGTCATTTGCCTTTCGAGTCGAGCGCGTAGGTTGGAGAGCCGGACGCTACACCGGCCTCCGGCGGGAAAACCAGTGTTTTTTGCGCTCCGACGCGAAGGGGCCGACGGCAGCGGTCAGTAGCCGTACTTCCCCTCGTCGATGGCGACGAGAGCTCCATCGTGAAACGTCAGGAACCGCTGGAACCGCTTCGGACCCCGGTCGTACAGCCACTCCTCCACGAGAACCGGGCGCGTGACGGCGAGGTCGCACGAGGACGCGCACGGTCACGTATTCGGTCCGCACGCGCCGGTCGGTCGGTTCGCCGCAGAGGTCGTGGACGTCGGCGGTCGTTTGGCCGATGCCGACCAGGCGAGCGCCGCAGCGCCAGGAGCTGGTCGCGCCGGCCGGGTCCGTGGTCAGTACGATCACGACAGAGGCAACGAGCACGACGACTGCAGATCGAGAGCGTATCATGGCCGCGCGCCAACACGGCCCCGGAAACGGCGTCGCGTCGGAACCCGTCCGCCTCGGACTACGAACGCTCAGCGCCGGCGGCTATGCGCCGAGCCCGACCGCAAAAGCACCCCCGCCGCGGGGCAGTCGGTCGAAACGGGGGCGTTCGTCGTGTCGATGCGGGTGAGCTTCCAGTTGCACGTCCCCGCCTCAGGCGTCGCGACGCCCGGGTCGGAGAAGAACGACACGCCCTTCACCGTCGCCTTCACCTTGCCCGTCTTGGTCGCCGCGCCGAACCGGCCGACCTCGTCGAAGTCCGGTTGGTTGCCGGCGATGTCGTCGGTACCGCAGTGGACCAACGCGATTTCGCCCTTCTCGTCCGGCTTCCTGGCGTCGGGGTAGGCGCGGCCGGCGTAGAAGTCCACGTCGCCGCCGCCGTAGTCGGCGCGGACGCCGATCAGGTCGCCGTTCTGGGTGATCTGCACCGTCGGCGCGTCGGTGAACTTGAGTTTCTCGCCCTGAAAGAAGGACCTGCACTTGGTGGTTCCGGTCCAGGTACCGGTGAGGTCGAACGCGGCCGCCGGTCCGTACGAGGCCACGACCGCCACGAACACACCGACGCCGCAAGCGAACGGCGCCCTCATCGGTTGCACTCCGTCGGCACGCCCGGATCCGCGACGGCAGTTCGCGTCCACTTCCACGCGCACGTCGCGAGACCCGTGGACCGCGCGACCACCGAGGTCCCCTTCAATGTGCCCTTGCTGCTCGGCGCAGGCTTGGTGCCGGCAGAGAGTCGCCCGACCTCATCCGCGGCCACGGTCGTTCCGACGGCATTGTCGGTCCCACACCGGATGACCCCGAGCTCACCCTTCTCGAGCGGCTTCGTCGCGTCCGGGTTGGCGAGCCCGACGTACTGCTCGACGACCCCGCCACCGTAGTCCATGACGAGCCCGACGGCGTTCCCCGACTGCGAAACTGAAAGCGCCGGCGTGGAGACGACGGTCGCTTTCACGCCTGCGGTCATGCCCTTGCACGTGAGCTTCCCCACCCATGTGCCGGTCAGGTCGAACGTCGAAACCTGACCGCGGGCGATCGCGGGATTCGAGCCCACAAATACGGCCGTGCCGACCGCCACGCGCACGATCGCGCGGAACGCATCAACGGCACGACCGGACGGTCGTGCCACGATTCAGCTGGCGGAGGAGGAGCGACGGCGACGCGACGACAGAATCGCGGCGGTCCCGGCCGCAAGGGCAAGCCCGAGCCCGAGGCTCGCCGAGTCGATCTCGGGCGCCTCGCCGCCTTCGGGAACACGGCCGCTGCCCCCGGTGATCTCTTCCCCGGGTTTGGCAACGTGTCGGCGCGAATTTGCGTCCGCGGTTCCCGGTGCTGCGACCAACGCCATGAGGGCGGCCACCGTCCCCAGCGTGAGAATGACCGTATTTCGCTTGCTCATCTTCCTCGGCCTCTTTTCCAATCGCGTCTCGCAGCGAACGCGAACGCGATTTGTGCGGCCACCATGCAGCAACTGCAATGCCGGCGCCATCCGCACGATTCCGTAGGCATATGCCCTAGAAACACGCCTCCGCGCAAGCCTCTGGCGATTGCCGCGGGCTGATCATTCACGCGGCTTCGGCGCGTCCGGAAGCACGCTCGAGGCCGTGAGGTCGTAGATCGCCGCATTCCCGCTGGCGACGTCGAGTATGACGATCTTCTCGTGCTCCTCGCGTGTGGTCTCGTCGGTCGGGACGTAGTGCGGGTTCGGTTCGGTGCCTACGAACGCGACCTTTCCCGGGCCGATCGTCACCGACTCGAGCTCGTCCAGGGTGAGGGCGGCATCCCACACGACCCGGCCGCCGGGACCGGCGATGCGCGTCACTTTCAGGCGCCCGGCGGACCCGATCTTGTCGTGGTGCAGCACGAGCACGCTGTCGGGATCGCGCACCCAATACGGGTGGTCGCTCCGGCCGTCGCCGAGGAGGCCGGCCTGGAGGAACGTCGGACCCTCCGGCAGCGCCGCGTAGTCGCTGAACTCGTCGCGCGTCCCCCACTTGTCCGGCCAGTCCTTCGGCCATTCCTTGGGTGCCGCCGAGACTTTGGTGACCTTCGCGCCCCACAGGCGATAGGCGACCGGTTGCACGGTGAGGTCGCCCGGGACGTGGATCGACGCCAAGAAATCGTCCATCACGCCGGGCCGCTCGTTGGGGTCGCGACCAGGCACGACCGGCGGGGCCTGCAAGCGCTCGGCTTCCTTGTCGGTGAGCACGCCGAGCCAGCGCGTCGTTCCGATCGCGAGGCCGCGCATCTGGAAACGCGACGTGGAGCGCGTCTCGGACGGAGCCACGACCCCGGGGCGATCCTTTGGCGCGACCTCGCGCCGCGCCGCGCGCAGCGTTCCGCCGTCCACGACCCATTGCGTGGCGTCGGAGAGCGTGACCTGCAGTCCCTGGCCGCCGAACGCGACGTAGCCCGGGTCGTCGACGCGCTTGCCTTTGAAGTCCGGGTTCAGGTCCTCGAGGCGGGCGGAGTCGGCGACGATGGTGCCGTCGGTCACCGCGACCGCGAGCGGCTCGCGGATCGAGAGCCAGAGCGTCCCCCCGTCGAGGCCCAGGATCGCGAAGGTGATCAATCCGCCGCCTTCGAAGGTCCGCACGCGCCGGCGCCACCCCGGCGCGCCTTTGGCAACATCGAACGCCCAGAGGTCGACGTGGGTGTAGTCGCGCGGGCTCGCCGAGCCGAGCCGGCGGCCGACGAAGCGGAGGGGCACGACCCGCTCCTGCTGCGTCGTGAGCACGTACAGCGTGTCCGCGGTGCGGAGCGGCGGACCCCGCAGCTCCGCCGGTTGCAGGACGCGCTCCTCGCCGCGCAGCATCGACGTGAGCGTGAGCTTCCAGACGTCGTCTCCGAGCGCGATCGCGAGGTAGCCGACCTGGATCAGGACGAGGCCGAGCAGCAGCGCGACCAGCACCCGGACCGCAATCTGGAACGGCGTCCGCGTCGTTCGATGCTCGTCCTGCGGCATGGCGGGCCGGCGCTCTGTAGCACGCCGGCCCGTTTTTGCGACCTGGTGGGGGTTACGACGTCACGTGCCGTGCAACGCGAACACCGCGCCCTCGGGGTCCGCGCACTGCGCGACGCGCTCGCCGGACGGGATCGCCATGGGCCCCATCCAGACCTTGCCGCCGCCCTTGTTCACGCGCTCGAGCGCCGCGTCGAGGTCGGCGACGTGCACGTAGAACAGGAAGTGCGGCGCCAGCGGGTAGCCGTCGGGGCGCGTCATCATGCCGCCGAGGTCGCGGCCGTTGACGCCGTAGATGTGGTACGTCCCGTTCGGCCCCATCTCGAAGGTCTGCGTCTGCTGCCACCCGTAGAGCTCCGCGTAGAAGCGCAGCTCCGCGACGGGATCGTCCGCGAGGAGCTCGTGCCAGACGACGGTCCCGGGGACCGGCCCCGCGGGGTGCGGCTGATCCTCCCCGTGCGGCGTGATCATCGCGAGCAGCGCGCCTTGCGGGTCGGCGACCATGCTGATGCGGCCGACCGTCGGGATGTCGTGCGGCGGGACGCAGGTGGTGGCCCCCAGGCTCACCGCCTGCGTCGTGACCGTGTCGACGTCGTCGACCTGCACGTACCCGACCCAGCGCGGCGCAGGGCTCGTCTGATTCGAATCGTCGAGCGTCATCATGCCGCCGACGCCCTTCCCGCCCGCGGTCCAGATCCAGTACGGCGGCCCGTCGCCGCCCTCGAACTTCTGGCTGTCCCACCCGACGACCGAACCGTAGAACTTGGCCGCGCCCTGCACATCGGTGGTCGCGAGCTCGTACCAGACGAAATCTCCTTGGCTCATGCCTTTCTCCTTTCAGCTCCACGTCGTTTCGCGGAGCGGAAATTCGACACCACCACCGCCGAGCGGAAATCCGAGCGCTACCGCTTCGTGAGTCCGTGCTGGCGAAGGCGCCACACGAGGAGGTCGAGCCGGTCCTGGCCGAAGAACGGCTCACCCTGGAACGCGAATGTCGGCACGCCCCAATGGCCCGCTGCGAGGTGGTCGTCCTGGTTCGTGGCGATGACCGCGTCGAGCGCGGCCGCGTCGCGGACGACGACCGCATCGAGCTCCGCGAGGTCGAGCCCGGCGCGCGCCGTCGCGTCGGCCAGGTGCGTACCCTCGTGCCAGCCGTCGACCTTGCCGTTCCAGATGATCCGCGACACCGCGTCGACGAACGGCAACCCGCGTCCGCGCCGCGCCGCCTCGACCCCGAGCCGCGTGAGGCGATGGATGTAGGGCTGCTCGGCCGCGACGTGGCGGGTCGCGAAATCCTGCACGATCGGATCCGGACGCGGCCAGCCGTAGTCGAGCCCGAGGTACTCCGCGAGCCGCATGGTGTCGCGGAAGACGTACGGTGGCCAGAGCGGGTTCACGGTGTCGAAGAAGCCCGGGATGCGGACCGCGATCGGCAGGACGGGCCGCACCCGCACGTCGAGGTCGTACTCGGCGGCGAGCTGCACCAAGCGCGGTGTGGCGAGGTACGAGTAGGGACTGCGAAACGACCAGAACACGTCGATGGCGAGCGTCATGAGTATCCTCTCCGGTTTACGGGTTCGGCGCGCCGATCGCCATGACCCGCGGCGCCGCGGCGACGAGGCGCTCGGCGTCGAGGAAGTCGGCAACGGCGCGCGCGAGCTGGCGATAGCCGTCGCGGTTGAGATGCGGGTCGTCACGGAAGAACAGCGCGTGCAGACCCGCATCCGTGCGCTCCGCGATCGCGGCGGAGCTCGCGAGGACGGGAACGCCGTCGGCCGCGAGATCGCGCGCGAGCGGACCGTACGGATCGGGCGTGGCGGCGACGAGCGCCTTCTTGCACGGCATCAACACGACCGCGACCGCCGCGTCCCGCGCTCGCGCGCGCCGTGCGAGGTCGCCGACCGCGAGTCGGATCTTCCGATAGGACCAGGCGTCGAGGTCCGCCACCGCGGGCCGCGCGGCGGGCGCGTCATGCCACTCGATCGACGCGACCAGGAGATCGAAGACGCGGCTCTCGCGGACGGCGCTCGGGATGAGGCCGACGAGCGACCCGAGGCGGTACATGCGCGTCCGCGCCGCCGCGCGCCGCACGAGACGGTCGCCCGCGATGTCATCGACGACGTCGTAGAGCGACGACTCGTAGTTGTCCGAGACGTCCGAGCAGTGCACGCCGACGAGCACGAGGTCCGGCGCGAGCGCCAAGCCGTCGCGGAGCGCCCACGTATACGCCTGGTCGGTCGAATAGCCGGGGACGCCCGCGTTCAGCACCTGCACGTCGTGGCCGCGCGCCCGGAGCAACGTCCCGACCAGGGCGGGATAGGTCTCGTCGTCCTGCACGCCGTGGCCGTAGGTGAACGAATCGCCGATCGCGAGGATGCGGAGCTCTCCCGGTCCCTTCTCGACCACGTCGGCACCGCGGAGGCCGAGCGCGTTCGTGTGCGATATCTCCGTGAACTCGGGCGACGACCAGGTGACCGCGTTGTCGGCCCGGAGGCGATAGATCACGTCCGGGTCGAGCTCGAAGCGCGCGGCCGAGCCGGCCGCCAGGCTCGGCACCCACGCACGGAGCCCGAGCTCGACGAGGCCGAGGCCGACCATCACCGACGCGACCGCGAGCGACACCCTGCCGAGGCGCATCGCGCGTCAGGCCGACAGCAAGTCGAGCTTGTTCTTCGCCGCCTTCCCGATCTTGGTGCGCGGCTGCTTCTTCGCAAGGTGCGCAAGCACGTCCTCCGCGATCGCGCGGCCAGCGGCGTTCGTCTCGGCGAGCGCGAACCCGGTCGCGTAGAGCTCGTCGGGGTCGAGCGTCCGCTCCTTCCGGAGCCGCGGTCCCGTCGAGAAGCCCGCCGCGTCGATCTCGATCAGCACGTCGAGCGCAGCGTCGGGACGGCGGATCGGGTGGTCGAGGCCGCGCTTCCGCGTCTTCAAGAGTGCCAGCGCGAGCTGGTAGCCGTCCTCGGCGTCGCTCCCGGGGATCTCGCGCACGAGTCCCCGGAGACGGGCGGCGTCGCGGGCGCGGCCGGCGCGGAGCTGGCTCGCGGCGAGCTTGCGGAGCGACTCGGCGGTGAACGTCGGATCGGTCGTCCGCAGGAACTGGAGGAACGCGCCCTGGATGCGGTCGTCGGCGTCGACCGCCTTCACGTAGCGCTTCCAGATCTGCTCGAGGATCGGCTTTCGCCACGGGAGGCCATAGCCGGCGAGCGTCTCGGCCATCGTGAAGGCGCTGCTCGCCTCGGTCGCGGCGATGAAGTGCTTCATGAGCGCCTGGCGCGCCTCGGGGATCTTCTGCAGCGACCCGGCCGCGGAGCGGCGCACGGCCTCGGCGTCGTCGAGGCTCGAGAGCAGCGCGGAGACCGCGCGCGGCGCCTCGCTCGCGCCGAGCTTGGCCAACGCGAACGAGCGGACGGCGACGTGCGGGCTCTCGCGGAGGCCGAGGAGGAACGCCTGATCGTCCTTCCCGAATTGATGCGCCTCCAGAAGATCCAGCGCCGGCCGCACGACCCGCGGGAAGTCCTGGTCGGCGAGCATCGCGGTCACGTGCTTCACCTCCTTTGCGAGGAGCTTCTGGTTGCGGAGCGACGCCGCGAGCGCGCGGAGGGCCTCGGCGCGGAGGTCGGGGACGTCGGTGCGGGTCGCCTGCCCGAGAAGCCAGGTGCGCGCGCCGGGCAGGCCGAGGTTCGCGAGCGTCCGGATGATCGCAGCCGTCGCCCCCGGGCTCGCGACCACCGCGGGCCGGGCCGCGGCGGCGAGGACGTGCTCGAGGATGCCGTTCCGCGCCTTCTCCGCGAGGTCGCGGGTCCGCTTGTGCACCGCCTCGACGGCGACCCGCACGAGCTCCCAGTCGCCGCGCGCGACGAGCTCGTAGAGCGCGCGGACGGCGGGCCCGGTGCCGATCGCCCCCAGCACCTCGACGGCGCCCGGCAGCCACGTGCGCCGAGCGGTCCGACCGAACGCGGCGATGGCGGCGACGGCGCCGCCGCCGAAGCCGCCGACGAGCCGCCGCACCCGCTCGCGAATGCCGGGGTCGCCGGCGTCGAAGAGCGGCACCAGGGCGGGCAGACCCTCTTCGGGACGGAGCTTCTCGAACCAGCGGAGCGCATACTCTTGCAGCACCGTCGGGCTCGTGACGGCCGCCGACGCGACGGCGCGGGCCTCACGGGTATCGATTCCGAGCTCGGCCAGCATCAACATGGCGGCGGCACGCCGCTCGACGTTCTCGGGGCCGGCGGCGAAGGCGATCAGAGCGCTTGCGGTCTTGTCCATGGCGGGTCCGCACCGTCGCACGAAGCCGCCTCGACCGCAATTTTCGCCAAGCCCGCGCCCGGCCGAGTGGCTACGAGTCGGGCCACACTCGTGAGCGAAAGGAGATCCACCGTGGCATCGATTCGCAAGGAAACCTTCATCGCCTGCGCGCCGGACGAAGCATGGGACGCCCTCCGGGACGTCGGCGCGCTGCACACCCGGCTCTGCCCTGGCTTCGTCGTCGACACGAAGCTCGAGGACGGCGCCCGCATCGTGACCTTCGGCAACGGCGCGGTCGTGCGGGAGCTCATCGTCGACGTGGACGAGGCGGAGCGTCGGGTCGCATGGTCGGTCGTCGGCGCAGCGTTCACGCACCACAACGCGTCGGCGCAGATCTTCCCGCAGGACAGCGGCTGTCGTTTCGTCTGGATCGCCGACCTGCTACCGAACGCCATCGCCGGCAACATCCGGACGATGATCGACCAGGGCACGGCGGTCATCAAAGCCACCCTTGAGCGCGGACATGGCCGCGCGTTCTGACCAGACCGTGGACATGATCGCGCGTTCTGACCGGACCGCGGGCATGACCGCGCGTTATGACCAGACCGCGGACATGACCACCCGTTCTGACAGACCGCGGACGACGACCGCGGAGTATCACGCGCCGCCACGCCGCGCGTTGCACGGAAAACGAGGAGCAGACCCATGAGCGAGACGAAAAGCGGCTTCCTGGTCCTGGCGGACATCTCGGGCTTCACCGAGTTCCTGACCCAAACCGAGCTCGAGCACGGTCCGCCCATCATCACCGAGCTGCTGGAAGAAGTGATCCGCCGCATCGCCCCACCGCTCGAAATCCACGGCATCGAGGGCGACGCGGTCTTCGCGCTCGGGCCGGACGGCAAGGTGCTGCCACCCGCGAGCCTGCGCCAGATCCTCCGCGACGCCTTCGACGGCTTTCGCGCGCGGCAACGGCTCCTCGCCGCCGACGAAAGCTGCAACTGCCGCTGCTGCCGGAGCGTCGACAAGCTGCGCCTGAAGGCGATCGGCCATTACGGGCCGTTCGTCGAGCACACGATCGGCGGGCACGCGCAGATCACCGGCCCCGCCGTGATTCTCGCGCATCGCATGCTGAAGAACGGCGTCCCGCAGACCGCCGACTACACGCTCCTCACGCGCCCGGCGCTCGACTACATGGCAGTCGATCCGGCGCACCTCGGCATGACGCCGCACACCGAGCGCTACGAGCACTTCGGCGACGTCGAGTGCTACGTCGAGGACCTTGCACCAACGAGCGCCGCCTGACCGCGCACTAGGGACACATCCCCGACACCCCGATGTCGGCGGACGCTTGGGAGAGATCGAGCGTGACGCCGGCGAAGGCGCCGATGCATCCCGGCGAGCCGACGCGGAACCGGCCGATCGCGGTCAGGCTCCCCGTCGGCGCGAGCGCTTCGATCGTGCCGCCGTCGCGGGCTTCGAACGTGCCGTTC
The DNA here is from genome assembly GCA_031400185.1 of Polyangiaceae bacterium. Lineage (GTDB taxonomy): Bacteria > Desulfobacterota > Binatia > UTPRO1 > UTPRO1 > UTPRO1. Next base: position 1,576 of record JANNPN010000266.1, on the reverse strand, counting down.
AGCGTGCAGAGCGTCGCGCCGGTGTGCTCGATGCGGATCTCGTTGCCGGGGGCCCCGTCGGCGTCGAGCACCGCCTTCGGCCCGATGCCGACCTCTTGCCCGTCGACGAAGATCTTCCCGCCGCCGGCGCTCTTGCTCACCGCTGAGACCTTGGCGCGCATGTCGACCTGACCCGCCGGCGCCGAAACCTGCACGAAGCCGCCGAAACCGGCGCTGCCGGTGACCTTGATGCTGCTGCCATCGAGCGTCACATTGCCGCTCGCCGGATCGCCCTTCACCGTCACGCTGCCTCCGTTCACCTTGCCGGCAGCATCGAGGTCGGCGCCGTCGAGGCTCACGAGGGTCGTCGCCTCGAGCACGATCGTTCCGCCGTCGCCCTGGCTTCCTCTCGCGACGATGTTTCCGAGGAGGTTGATCGTGTCGGCCTCGATCGACACGGAACCGCCGGTCGCCTTGCCCTTGGCATCGAGGCCGCGCCGGCCGCCGACGGTGCCGTTCGGCGCCTGGATGACGATCGACCCGGCGTTGACGCCCGCCACCCGCACCTTCCCGTCCAGCGTGACGTCGCCTCCGCTGCTCTGAATGGTCACGGAGTTCCCCGGCTCGGCCCGCGTCGCGATGATCCCACTGTTGATGACGACGCCGTTGGCGCCGGCGACCGTCACGGTGCCCGGCGTGTCGCCGTCCAGACGGATGTCCTGATCGATCGTCGCGATTCCGGCATCGCTCGTGACCTGCACCGTGCCCGCATAGGCGAAGATCTTGCCGCCGATGGTGACGCCGCCGTCGCCACTGAGTGCCGCACTGCCGCCGTCCTGCACCTCGATGACGGCGGTCGACCGCGTCTCGAGTGTGCCGTCCGCGTCGAGCGTGACGCCGCCGCCCGGCCGCGCTTTCAACCGGCTCTTCGCGACGATGTTCCCGACCGCGTCGACCGTGAGGCTCCCAGACGACACGTCGATCTCGGTGTTCAGGGTGGCGTCGCCTCCGCTGATCAATGCAACGGACCCGTTCGGCGCCTCGATGCGTCCCTGCACCGTGATCGATGCGGCCGTGAGTTGCAGGATGCCGCCCGGCGGCACCGTCAGCGCGCCGCCGATCACGAGATCGGCGCCCATGAAGTCGAGGATGCACGGGTCGTCGACCGTGACGTTCCCGGTGACGCACGGGTCGCCCGTGCAGAGATCGGTGGTCACGTTGCACGGGACGGCGAAAGCACGTGCCGCGGAGAGCACGGTCACGAGACACACCACCAGCGTCGGAACGAAACGCATCTGAGCCTCCTCTGGGCCGAGGGCGCCCGAAACGCGTGAGCGACGAACAACTGCGGGGATGACTTCGGACGTACCGTCGTCGACGAGCGCGGGTCAAGAAAATTAGCGCGGCCCGCGCGAGGAATCGCGCGTCGTTTTGGAGCAGCTCTACCGCATCGACCGCAGCAACGACGGATTGGGCGGCACGAGCAGCGGTGGCAGCAGGCGAGCGAATCGGGGATGGCTTCTACGGTCGCCGGGTTCCTGCCACCCAAGCGCGTACAGCCCGCCGCAGCTTCTCTGACTTGCGCACACGCGAGCTG
>JANNPN010000028.1:0-8036 GCA_031400185.1 Polyangiaceae bacterium | reverse complement strand
CCGGTCGAGTGGAGGAAGCGCGGGCCGTACCCGACGGTCGTCGCGGCCTTGAAGCGGTCGCGGAGCGCCGTGCGGATCTCGCGGAGGAGGGCCTCACGCTCGGGCGTCCGCTCGACGTAGGCGGTGAACGCGACGTAGTCGCCCTTCCGCACCTGCTTCAGGTGCGCTTCGAGCCGGCGGGCGAAGTCGGTGGCGTTCACGGAGAGCACGCCGCCGGGGTCGGGAAGCGAGCCCTGCTCCTGGTACGCCTTCAGCAGGCGGACGGTGTTGTCCTTGGACTCCTGCACGTTCGGCTGGTCGAACGGATCGATGCCGAGCACCCAGCCGGCCGCAGCGGTCGCGATCTCCCAGCGCAGGAACTCGCCGCCGAGGTCGTACGCGTCCTTCAACCGGATCGCGACGACGGGGTGGCCGGCGCGCATCAGCGCCTGCACGGCCCGCTCCTGGCTGCCGTCGAGCCGGACGTAGACGAAGAGGCGGTCCTTGCCGTAGGCTGCGGGTTTCCCGACGGGCTCGCCCTCGATCGGGACGATCCCGGTGCCTTCCTTGCCGGTCGACTCGGCGAGGAGCTGCTCGGTCCAATAGCCGAAGGTGTCGAGCTTCTTGTCGACGATCGTCGTGAGCTTGTCACGACCGGCCTTCGCGAGGGTGCCCATGACGGCGCCGAGGAACAGACCCGGGCTCTGCGCCGCCGGGACGCTCGCATGGCAGGCGAGCATCATGCGTTTCGCGCGCTGGAGGAGCCGCGCGACGTCGATGCCCATGAGCGCCGCCGGGACGAGGCCGAAGTGCGAGAGCGCCGAATAGCGCCCGCCGATCTCGGCGCGGGCGAGAAAGATGCGGCGGAAGCCGTACTCGCGCGCGCGCCTCTCCATCGCGGTGCCGGGGTCGGTGATCGCGACGAAGTGCTGGCCGGCGTTGTCGCCGTGCACGGCGCGGACCTTGTCGTAGAAGTATTGGAAGAAGACGTTCGGCTCGGTCGTGCCGCCCGACTTGGACGAGACGATGTAGAGGGTCTTCGCGGGATCGCTCCAGCGCTCGAGGGTCGCGACCGCGGCGGGATCGGTCGAGTCGAGCACCTGCACGTCCACGTACCCCTTGGCGACGCCGAACGTCCGGCGGAGCACCTCGGGGGCGAGGGACGAGCCGCCCATGCCGCAGAGGACGGCGCGCGTGAAGCCGGCCTTCCGTACCTCGTCGGCGAACGCGCGGAGCTCATCCACTTGGCCGAGCATGAGGTCGGCGACGTCGAGCCAGCCCATGCGGATCGTGATCTCGGCCTGGTGCGCGGCGTCGTCGGCCTTCCAGAGCGTCGGATCCTTTTTCCAGAGGCGCTCGGGGAGCTTCACCTCGTCCATCTTGGCGAGGCTCTGCTGCACGGCGCGCTCGGCGGGTCCGAGCTTCGCCATCGTGAGGTCGGTGAGGAGGAGCGCCTCGCGCGACGCCGACACGACCGCGATCAGCGACTCGAACGACTTCGCGAACGACGCGACGCCGTCCGCCTCGAGCTTCCGCGTGACCGCATCCATGCTGATGCCGGCGTCCTCGATCCGCTGCAGCACGGCGGCCGCCTCGTCCATGCCTTCCGCGAGGCGCGGCGCCGGCTTCCCGTGGTCCTTGTACGCGACGATCGTCGCGGGGGGCATCGTGTCGACCGTGTCGGGACCCACGAGAGCGTCGACGTAGTACGTGTCGGGATACGAGGGGTTCTTCGTCGACGTGCTCGCCCAGAGCGGCCGCTGCAAGCGCGCGCCCTTCTCGCGGAGCGCCGCGAAGCGCTCCGTCCCGAACTTCTTCCGGAACGCCGCGTACGCGAGCTTGGCGTTGGCGATCGCCGCCTTGCCGACGAGCTGCTTCAGTTGCGCCTGCTGGTCCGGTCCGCTCTCGCTGATCTTGGTCTCGAGCTGCTTGTCGACGGCGGAGTCGACGCGGCTCACGAAGAAGCTCGCGACGGAGGCGATCTTGTCGATCGGCTTCTTGGCGGCGGCGCGCTTCTCGAGGCCGCCGATGTAGGCCTCCATCACCTCGTCGTAGCGCTCCAGCGAGAAGATCAGCGTGACGTTGATGTTGAGGCCGTCGGCGATGCAGCGCTGGATCGCCGGGACGCCCTCGGGGGTCGCCGGGATCTTCACCATCAGATTCGGCCGGGCGACGGTCTTCCAGAGGCGCTGCGCCTCCTTGACGGTCGCGTCGGTGTCGGCCGCGAACTTCGGTGCGACCTCGATGCTGACGTAGCCGTCGGCGCCGGCCGTCCGCTTGTACACGGGCGCGAAGGCGTCGGCCGCGGCGCGGATGTCCTCGATCGCGAGCGTGTCGAAGATCGCGTCGGCGTCTTTGCCCTTGCGCGCGAGCTCGAGGACGCCCGCGTCGTAGTCGTCCCCCTGCGAGATCGCCTGCTCGAAGATCGTCGGGTTGGACGTGAGCCCGGTGATGTCGCCCGCGCCGACCATCTTCTTGAGCTTCCCCGACGTGAGGAGTCCCCGGCTGATGTTGTCGTGCCAGGGGGACTGTCCGAGGCGCTGCAGCTCGACCAGTGGATTCGCCATCATCATCTCCCGTGAGAGCCGCTCACGACGCGGTCAATCCGCGTCCGGCCGCCATGATGCCTAAGCCCGCCGCAAAGATACAGGGGGTTTCGACGCAGTCTTACGGGCAGTTGGCGTCGAACGAGAGGCCGGCCGCGCCGCGCAGCACGTTGACGCCGTCGGTGACCGTGACCGCGCCGCTGTTGTCGACGTCGCAGCGCGCCGCGATGCACGGGCTGTCGAGGCCGGCCGCGCTCCGCAGCACGTTGACCCCGTCGGTGACCGTCAGGCTGCCGTTCTGGTCGGCGTCGCCGCAGACGCCCGGGGTCGGCACGGCTGTCGGGGTCGGGTTCTCGACCGGGTAGACGCGCCGTCCGCCGTTGATGTCGGCGGATGTCGGATCGACCACGAAGCACGGGTCGCTCGAGACGAAGAGGGACGCCGAGCGCATCAATACGTTGAAATCCTTGTCGCACTGGTCGGGATGGGAGAGGCCGAGCGCATGGCCGAGCTCGTGGGCGAGGGTCGCCCGGAAGCCCTGCTGGCTGAAATCGAACGCTTGGTTGACGGTGATGTTGGCGTCGATGAGCTGGCCCGCCTGCGCCCCCGAGCTGAAGAAGATGCTGAGGGTCACGGCGAGGACCCGCTGGCCGTAGTTCGAGCCGTCGCAGAGCGCGGTCGTGCCGCCGATCGACAGGCGGCCGTCCTCGGTGTCGCAGAAGTCGACCGGGTCGGTCGCGTCGACGAACTGGAAGCGTCCGGGCAGGTCGGCGTTCCAGACGTCGACCGCCGCGCGACAGAGCGCGATGCATTGCGCGGCGTCGCCGCTGCAATCGACGGCTTTGTCGGCGTCCGCGAAGAAGTCGCAGTCGTAGACGAGCTGCGCCTCCGCCCAGCTGACGGCGGCATCCGCGGGGCACTGGTCGCTCCCCGTGTTGATGAACGCGAACGCGTCGCCAGGGACGTTCGGACACTGCGCGTGCGCCGCCGTCGCGCACGCCGCGACGAGCGCCAGACCGAGGACGAGCGCCCTCATGGTCGCTGCGCGTCCCTTCGGAAGGCGCGCAGCTGCTCCACGAACGCGTCGACGCCCGGCTCGGTGCCGGCACTCCGGGCCCCCGCCGGCACGGCGTCGCCCGTGAGGGCGCGGCCCCTGTGGTCGCGGACGACCGCGTTGGCGCGCGTCTCGCCGACGACCCGGTAGAGGCCCTGGTTGAAGCCGACGAACGGGCTCGTGAGCCGGGGCTGCTGGTCCGCCTCGAGCAGCACGACGTAGCGCTCGCCGATGACGAGCTCGGGCATACCGTCGACGCGCTGGCGGATGCCGCCGACCTCGCCGCCCGAGAGCGTGAGCTCCACCGTCGCGGGCATGCCGCCGGCGACCGTCTCCTCGACGCTGAAGCGGACGACCGTCTCGAAGTACTTGGGCGCGTCCGCCTTCGGGCGGCTCGTCGTGGACACGACGGTGCCGACGAAGATGCGGTCGGCGCTCGTCGCCTGCGCCGCCGTCGTCATGCTCGCGACCGTGGTCGCGTCGGCGGGTCGCACTGCTCCCGCGCACCCGAGCGTCGCGCCGAGCACGATGACCATGCCCGCCCGAAGCGCCCGCCTCCCGAGCCCACGCCGAGCCATCATGGCCGGTGCAGCTAACACACGGTCGCTCACTGCGCGACCCAAGATCCGCCCATCTTGCGGAGACTCTTCTTGATGTTGATCGACTGGCTCTGGCGCCGCCCGCCCGCGTCGAAGCTGTCCTCGCGCGTGAGCGACACGACCGCGCTGTCGGGCCCCTGAACCTCGATCGAGCTCGACGCGATCGACACCTTCAGATCGTTGAGGTCGTTCAATGCCGCGGCGAGCTTGCCGCGGTTCTCGGGCTTCAGCACGCCGAGCGCGACCAGCCGGTCGACGTCCTTGTCCTGGTACGCGGCACGATACGAGGCGATCCAGCCCTCGAGCTCGCGCTTCGCGTCGCCGCCGACGCGCGTGGCCGGCGTCGGCGCGACGCGCGGCGGGAGGGCCGCGACCTGCGTCGCTTGCGCGACGGGCGCGGGCTCGCGCGCCTTGACGGTCCAGCGTCGGGTGGCCGCCGGCCGCTCCGGGGCCTCGATGCGCACCTCGACGTCGGCGGTGCCGGCACGATCGGCGCGGTACGCGAAGCGCGCGCCGCTCGCGTCGGCGGGCCGCTTGTTGACGGTCCACGTGTACGAGAGCCCGCTCGTGCCTGAGCGTCCCGCGCGCGCCTCGATGCTGAAGTCGGTCGTGTCGCCGAGGTCGGCGACGATCTCGCTCGGTGCCGGCGACTGGCGCGTGATGTTGATCGGCGCGAGCGGCACGTTGACGGTCCAGTCGTTCCGCACCGGCTGGCCGACGCCGTTGGTCACCTCGGCGCGCACCTGCCGGCTCGCACCCTCGTCGTCGTCCTCGGCGGCGAAGTCGAAGGCGGCGCCGTTGCCGCCGGCGGCCTTGCCGTCGACGAACCACGCGTAGCGGACCGGCGCGCCGCCGTCGGCCTTCACCTTGACGCTGAAGCGCCGGCTCTTGCCCGGCGCCACCTGCAGAGTCTTGTCGCGCGGCTCGAAGCCGCTGATGACGGGCGCGGTCTTCGGCGCTTCCGGCTCGGGCGCGGGGGCGAGGGCAGCAAGCTCCCATTCATGGCGCGCCTCACCGCCCGCGGTGCGCGCGACGACCGCCACGCGCTGCGGCGCCTTCTTGGCGGGCACCGCGACCGTCGGTTGGGTCGCGTCGCTGAGCGCCTTGTCGTCGACGGACCACGCGTACGTTGCGTCCTTCGGGTCGGCGAGCGCCACCCGGAACTGCTGGCTCTCGGTCGCGGGCTCGACGCGCGCGGTCTCGGGAAAGAAGCTCGTGATGCGGGGCGGCAGCGGCGCCGGCGGCTCCTCGACCTTCGCGACTTGGACCGCGGTCGCGGCCGGCGGCTCGGGCTCGACGACTGTGGGCTCGACCTTGGGCTCGAGCGCCTGCGGCTCGGTCGGCGGAACGACGTCGGCCTTCTTGGGCTCGACGTTCGTCTTCGGCTCGACGTTCGTCTTGGGCTCGACGTCGGTCTTGGCGGCGATCTTGGGGGCAGGCTCCGGCGTCGGCGCGTCGTTCACGCGGCCGCGGAGCATCCACACGCCTCCGATCAGCACGAGCCCGGCGGCCGCCGCGCCGATCCACGCGACCGGAAGCCCGCGACTCTCCGGCACGGCCGTGCCGACGACGGTCGCCGGCTTCGCCGCGACCGGGCCCGCGATCACGGTCGCACCTTCGAGCGACGGTGCCGAGACGACCGCCGTCCCTTCTTCGAGCGGTGCCGAGGCGATCGCGGTCGCACCGCCGATGATCGTCGTCGACTCGCCTCCCGACGGCGCGCGACTCGGCTTCGCCGCCGGCGCCTTGCCGCCTTTGCGGGCCGTGGGTGGCGGTGTGGGCGCGGGCGGTGGTGCCGGAGGGGCCGTGGTCGGCGCGGGCAGCGCGGTGAACAGCTCGGCCGCTTCCTTGAACGCCGCGCTCGCGGCGGGAAAGTCGCCGCCTTTCGCTGCGGCGGTGCCGCGCTCGAGAACCGCGTCGGCCTTCCCGAGCTTCCGGCGCGCGAAGAATCCGGTCGCCGCGGGTGCGCGCTCCGCACGCAGGCGCTCGGCGCGGACCTTCAGCTCCTTCACGTCGCGCTCGAGCGCGGCGCGCACCGCGAAGTCGTGACTGCGCGCGAAGGCGTCCCGCGCCTTCGCGAACTCGGTCTCGCCGCCCGCGTAGTTCTCGGTTTCGAGTGCGCGCTCGCCGGCGGTGAACGCGTCGGTCGCCTTTTTCAGCTCGGCGGACGCGAGCTCGGCGGCGCCGACCTCGGTCGCGCGGTCGCGGGCGGCGATCGCGGCGTCGCGCGCGGCGCGCGCGCCGGAACGCTTCTGTTCGCGGGCCGCGATCTGCGCGGCACCACGAAAGCCGCGGGCGGCATTCTCGAAGCCCTGCTCCGCTTCGTGGGCCCGCCCGGCCGCGAGTGCCGCGGCGGCGCGTTCGAAGGCGGATGCCGCTCCCTTGTGCTCGTCTGCGGCGAGCTTTGCGGCGTCGGCCCGGTGGGCCTCTTGCTGCGCCGCCTTGGCCTCGGCCTCGGCCTTCCGCGCGGCGGCGAGGCGGGCCTCGCGCGCGGCGTCGTAGCCGTCGGCGGCCTTGCGGAACGCCTGCGCGGCGGCGACGAGCTTCTTCTCGCCCCGGCGCTGCACGCCCGTCGCGTACGCCTTCTCGGCGGCGCTGGTCGCTTTGTCGTCCGGCCCGGCGAGCACCGCGCCCTTCTTCGCGGCCTCCGCGCCCGCGAGCGCGGCGGCGACGGTCTCGTCGAGCGCCGCGGTGAACGTCTCGCCGGCCGCGGTCGCGAGGGGCAGCACCGCGTCGCAGTCGCCGTCGTGACGGCGTGCGTGCGCCTGCTTCTGCTGGTCGACGGCCCGCGCCCAGGTTCCGGCGGCGAACTGTTCCGCCCCGGCTTCGCGCGCCTCGGCGCATTGCACGCCGACGTCGGCGAGGGCGGCGTCGGCTTCGGCCTCGGCCTTGGCGCGCTCGACCGCGGACTTGGCGGCGCCGAACCGCTCGCGCGCGGCGGCGGCCGAGCTCACGACGAGGCTCAGCTCGTCGGCGGCGAGCGCGCGCTCGGCGGCGGCGAGCTCGTCGGCGGCCGCGAGAAACTCGGGATTCCGGGCGGCGCCGGCTTCGAGCGCGAGCTTCTTCGCGTCCTCGACCGCGGCGAGCGTCTCCTGCAGCTCGAGCCGACGTGCGATGCGCTCGGCCTCGGCGGTCGCGGCGGCGTACTGCTCGGTCGCGTGCGCGTAGTCGGCGATCGCGCGCGCCATGCCCGCGGCGTCGTTCGGCGCCGAGCTCGCCTCGTTCGCGATCGTACCGGCGTCCTTGTAGAGCTCGGCGGCATGCTGGGCGGCGCCGGCGTTCTTCGCACGCGTGCGCGCTTCCTCCATCGCCGTCCGCGCGGCAGCGAGCTCGCTCGCGAGACGCTGCTCCTCGGCCCGGCGGAGGGCTGCCGTGCGGACGTCGTCGTAGGCCTTGGCGGTCTCGCGATGGAGCTTCTCGGCGCGCTCCCACTGCTGCCGGTCCTCGGCGGCGATCCCTTCGCGTTCGCGCGCCCGCGCCTTGCCGAGCGCGTCGGGGACGTAGCGCTCGGCGCCTGCCGCGATCGCCGCGTCGCGCGCGCTCTCCATCGCGGCGCGCGCTGTGACGGCAGCGCGGCTCGCCTGCGCGACGACCGCTGACGCCGTCGCGGCCGCGAAGCCCTCGCCGACCTTGGGCAGCAGCGTGCGGACGCGGGTGAGGTCGCCCGCGGCGAGGGCCGACTCGAGCTCCGCCTGCTCGCTCGCGGCAGCGGCGAAGGCATCGGCGGCGAGCGCCGGCGCGTCGGCGCGTTCCGCCTCGGCGCGGGCGGCGCGCACCGCGGGCAGCTCCTTTTCGAGGAGCGTACGCTCGTTGGCGCGGGCGGCGGCGGTGGTGGCGGCGCGATACGCGTCGGTCGCG
>JANNPN010000193.1:0-9442 GCA_031400185.1 Polyangiaceae bacterium | reverse complement strand
TTGGTCCGGAATGAAGACGAACCGGACTGCCCCCGGTCGGTCATATCCTTCATTGGTCGGACTCGCGGATTCTTCCTCGATGGAACAGCGGTGGCCGCGCGCGGTCAGTTTGGCAACGAGACGCAACATCTCGGGCTTGATCACCTCGGCCACGAGCGTCTGAAAGCCCACGTAGAAGTCCCGTTCCCCGCGATGCCTGGCATCGACGTCGGACTGGCGTTGCTTGTCGCGCCGCTCGTACCCGTCGAGCACGCGGTCGAGCTCGGTTTCCTGAAGCTTGTTCATTGCGCGACTCCCCTTGCCTGTGACGCCCGGACGCAATGACACGCCGGGCCTGAACCTCGTTTCCTGCCGGCTCGCGAGCGGCCTACTAGCAGCCTTGCTGCAGGACCTTCTCGCCTCCGGCAAAGCAGATGTCGATCTTCACGTTGTCGCGGGCGCCGGTGACGACCCCGAGTCCGAATGCCGGGTGGGAAACGAGCTGTCCGATCTCGAACCGTGCCGAGCTCGAGTAGGGGGTCGAGTGTGCTTCCGTTCGGCCCCGCACCAATTGCTCGTACTTGCGCTCCTGGCTCAGCGCGGCAACGGCGCCGCGCGTTTTGGGCTGCTGAGCACGATACAGGTGCCGCCCCTTACACGAGTTGCAATGGACGCGGCCAATCTTCTCTCCGGTGATGATCTCGATCGTGTGTCGAAGCATCGTCTTACAGCGGCCGCACCACGCGTCGATCTTGTTGCCGACCTCGAGTGTCATTGTTCCTCCTGGGTTTCGCAGAGTCGTCGCACCCCGCCGCCGCAACATGCGTGGCGAGGTTTGCCGGATGGAGTGGGAGGCCAAGGCTACCGCGATCGGCGCACGGGAGCTACCGCGCGGAAACGGCCTGCTCGCCCGGGGGGAGGCGCTGGGTTGGACGTGTCCCCGAACACCTGCGAGGCTCCGGAGACCGGAGGGAACCACCATGGATGAGAGCCACAAGGCCGAGATCGACGCGCTGATGAAGCAACATGACGACCGAACCGGTAAGCGCGCCGACGATCAGCGAGCGGAGGACGAGTTCGTCATCGAATTCAGTCGTTTACGGCGCGAGGTGATCAGACCGGCGATGGAACAAGTGGTCGAGCAATTGAAGGCGGGGAGTCATCATGCCGTCATCGACGAGGCCGATCCGACCCCGACCAAGAAGGGCGCGAACGCCGGGGTGGCGACGATCCGTCTGGAGATTCTGCCGGCGGGGGCGAAGCGCGAGCTCTACGGCAAGCACGACCTTCCCGGCGTGACCTTCACCGTCGAGCCCGGCATGCGGGTCGGCGTCTACAGCCGCTCGGGGCGTCCGGACGAAGAGCACGGTGGGGGTCCCCTGCGGCGCTTCCGCCCGATCGACGTGACGTCCGCAATGGTCACGACGGAAATCCTCGAGGTCCTGCGGCGAACATTCTGATCCGCGTGGGATGAACCTCGCGCGGCGCGCGCCCACGACATCGCTACGCGAGCGTGATGACTCGGCGACTCGTCATGCGGCATCCGGCAACGCGAGAGCTGCCGGGCTGGACGCGGTGTCGCTCGGCTTGTCCATCGCGTCCGGCTGGTTCCGGCTCTTGGTCTCGACGATGCGCAGGCTGGGTCCCGCCTGGGCCTGCACCCGAACACGCCGGTGCACGCGGCGGCCGCGGATCGCGGGGTGCAACAGGCGCCGCCCGAGTGGCGCCGCCTCGATCCCGAGTCCGTCGCAGAGCGATTGAAACGGAATGCCAGCCGGGGCTTTGTCTCCGCGGAGTGCGTTGACATGACCGATCCTCCTCGTGGTCCTCGTTCGCGCCCTTTGCATCATCCCCAACGTCGTCCCACGCTTCCGATCCGCTCGCGGACGCGCTGTGCGAGCCCGTTGGCCATCCACACCGCCTCCGCCGTCCGAAGCCGTGGCAGCAGGGCGAAGACGTCGCTGACCAAGAGGTCGATGAGTCCGACGCGAACCACCTCCGAGCGCGATTCCCCGACGTCGCCGGCGAGCGTGAGCAGCACGTTTCCGAGCCCCTCGTCGTAGCGCGGCGCGCCACGGGCGGCTTCCAGCCAACGCCGATGCTCGACGCGCAGGATCTTGGCGGGCAACGGGGAGGCGGGGCGCCAGCGATCGCGGTCGCCGACGTCGATCGCCCTCGGCTCGGGCGGGGCGGGTCCAGGGAGCACGGCGCGAGCGAGCGCGACGAGCTGGGCGACCGCGTCGGTCTCGGGACAGGCGCGGAGCGCCAGGATACCGCGGGCGATTGCCGCGTGCGCTGCGGCGGTGGTCGCGTCGATGGCGCCATTTCGCCGGAGCAGCGTGACGCACGCCCGCACCGTCTGCGCAGTCCACGGAAGTGCCAGTAGCCGGCGAACCTCGTGCCCGCCGGCGTAGTGTCCGGCGAGCGTGAGCAGCACAGGCAACGTGTACACCCCCTCGCGAAGATCGGTACCGGCCTCGCGACCGAGCGCCGGCCCGCCGATCAGGTCCTGGACGTCGTCGGCGAGCTGGAAGCCGAGACCAAGCTCGCTCCCGAAAGATGCGACCGCGTCGCCGACCGGAGTCGGGAGAGCACCGGCGAACGCGCCGAGGCGCGCTGCGAGACCGTAGAGTGCGCCGGTCTTGGCGCGTGCCCGCTCGAGATAGTCGGCCGGCGTCTGCGCGCCGACGAAGAGGTCGGCAAGCTCGTCGATCTGGCCGTGGACGATGCGGCGAACGGCGTACGCGACGGCCGTGCGGACCGCGATGGGCTCGATCGCCAGCAGTGTCGCACCCCGCAGCAACAAGAAGAGGCCGATCTCGACCGCGCCACGGTTGCCCAGCATGGCTCGCATGGTCGGCCGGTCGCGACGCGTGTCGGAGCGATCGACGACATCATCGTGGCAGAGCGCGCCCGCATGGATGAGCTCGATCTCCGTGGCGAGTCGGATGGCGCGGGCGGGCGGCGGGTGCCCGAGCGCAGCGGAGGCGAGAAGCACCACGCGCGCACGGCGGCATTTGCCGCCCGTGAGGAAGGGATCGATGGCGCCCGCGGCGCAAGGAATTTCGTGGGCGACCCGCCAGAGCGCCCGTCCGAGCGCGCGCTCGACCACCGCGCCGCCCTCGACGCCGCTGAGCCGAACGGCGAGCCGACTCTCCTCCTCCCCGAACGAGCCGCCGGATGGCGGCGCCAGGCGCAGAGTCCGTTGCTGCATGGCGCCCAGAATGCACCGCGCGTGCCAGCGACAGCGCGTCGGCGCGACCTCCGACCCTACGAGCGATTGCAGGCTTCGCCGTAGGGTCGTGAACGCTCGCAGCACATGCCGCGGGCCTGGTTGGGGACCATCTCGGCGCCCGCTGTGAACGCGCGGAGTCGTGCTCGCGGATCGCGCTGTGAACCGTGGGCGAACGGCCACCGGCGAGCATTTGCTCTGGCCACCGCGGCGTCCCGATCGTCTGCGGGGTTCGCGCATGGGGTGCGGAAAAGACGTGCTGGTACGCCCCGTGCTGACGGATCTCTCCAGGAGGAAAAGCCATGCAACGGATAACGATCAGTCTCTTGGTGGCAATCGTGGGGACCGTCGGGGGTGCGACATCGTCGCTCGCCGCGTGCAATGAAAAGGCGCGCTTTCAAGCGGCAGGTGCGTACGCCGAATGCGAGCTCCGCGAGGTCGGGAAGTTCGTCCTCGGAAGCGGTGACAAATTCTACAAGAACGTGAGTCGATGCCGCGTCCGGTACACGAGCGAGTGGGAGCGGAAGCTCGCCGCCACCTGCGGTCCGACTCGTTTTCTGGTGGGCGGGGGAACCGTCGCCGACCGCCTCACGGCGCTGCAATGGGAGCAGAAGACCGACGACGGCTCCGTGCACGACAAGGACAACGTCTACGCGTGGTCGCTCGGCGACGGACTGGGAACCGATGCGGATGGACCGGCGTTCAGCGCGTTCCTGGCGACATTGAATTCGGCGCCGTGTTTCGCCGCCCATTGCGATTGGCGGCTCCCGACGCGGGCCGAGTTGAACACGATCCTCGCGGAACCGTATCCGTGCACGACCATCCCGTGTGTGGACGAGTTGGTTTTCGGTCCCACGCTTCCTGAGATCTACTGGACCGCGACGACATCGAGCACGAGCCCGTTCTATGCCTGGGGTGTCGATTTCGGAACGGGAGTCGTCGGCTCAGGGAGCAACAAGAGCTTCCTGCCGCATGCGGTCCGCGCGGTGCGGGGCGGCCTATGACGGCTGTGCGTCGCTGCCTCTACGTAGCGCCGTCCGCCGAACGATCGGCATGGACCTCACGACGCGGTCGCCGTGCGGGCCGATGCCACCGCGGCTCGGTGGCCAGACGCAACCATTCGGCCGTCCTCCATAATGAGCGCCATGTCGGCCGCCGCAGCCGCGGAGGGGGAGTGCGTCACCATCACGATCGCAAGGCCGGTGCGTTCGATGACGCCGCGCAGGAGTGCGAGCACGGCGTCGCCAGACGCGCGATCGAGATTGCCCGTGGGTTCGTCGGCGAGCAGCAATCGGGGCCGCATGACGAGCGCGCGTGCGATGCCAACCCGCTGCTGCTCACCTCCCGACAGCTCGCACGGACGGTGCCTCGCGAGCCCCGTGAGACCGACCGCCTCCAGGGTTGCGGCCGTGCGATGCTCGATCTCGGCCCGTGACAACCGTTCGGCCGCGAGGGGCAACGCCACGTTGTCCCACGCCGTCATCGTCGGGAGCAGGTTGAAGAATTGAAAGACGAACCCGATGTTCCGACGACGAAAGTCCGTACGCGCATCGGCGCCGAGGGTGCTCATCTGCGTCCCGGCGACCCATACGGCACCCGAGGTCGGCAGATCGAGACCGGCGAGCAGGTTGAGCAGCGTGGTCTTGCCCGAACCGCTCGAGCCGGTGATCGCGAGCCAGGTCCCTGCGGCAAGCTCCAGCGACACCGCGGCGAGGGCCGTCACCCGCCGCGGTCCCTGTTCGTACACCTTCGAGAGGTCTCGTGCGTCGAGAACGGGCGCTTCGTGTGGCGTGCTCAATCGGTGCTCCTATGGCGCGTACCGAGCCCCGCGAGGGCGCGTGCAGGTACGTAGCCGGCAAGGGCCGAGACGGCCGCCGAGCTCACGACGACCACGGCGAGCAGCGTGACGGGCAGTTCGAGGGGAATGCGCCACCCGGTCACGAGTGGCAGCGCCAGGCGCAGAAATTGCGCGCCGAGCATCGCACCGAGCAGCGCGCCACTGAGGCCTCCGAGCGCGCCGAGCATGCTGCACTCGAGAACCACACTGCGCGTGAGATCGCGGATCGAGAGTCCGACCGTCCGGAGCGTCACGATCTCGACTTCGCGGTCGAGGACGCTCGCCAGCTGCGCATTCACGACGCCGACGACGCCCACCAGCGCGATGACGACCACGAGGGCCCAGGTCGATCGAAAGAATCCGTCCAGCACCGTGCGCGTTCCAGCGACGAACTGCGAGCCCGTCATGACGAAATACCCGGGCCCGAGCCGTGCCAGCACCGCGGCGCGCGTCTCCGCGACTGGAGTGCCCGGCAGCAGCCAGACGCGAAAGAGGTTGGCGTTCTCGTCGCGCCAGATGGCGGCGAGCTGGTTCGTGGCGATCGCCACGGCACCGAGGTCGAGCGATCCCTGGTAGTCGATGAACGTGCCTTCGATGCGGAAGCGCCGGTGGCCGCCAGGCACGGCGAGGTCGATCGGGTCGCCGCGATGCAAACCGAGACGGACGGCCAGGTTGTCGCTCAGAAGCACGCCGCTGCCGTCGCGTAGCGCCGGCGCCGCCGCCGCGAATGTGCCCTCCACCATCGCCAGGCCTCCGTGTGCCAGCCGATCGTCCACCGAGATGCCCTGCAGGAACGTCGGGCGGTCGCCGATGCGGAACGGCAGCACGCGGAACGGCTCCACGGCCGCGACCCCAGGGACCGTGGCGAGCGTACGGGCGACCGTCGGGCTCATCGGCGGGCCGGCGAGCAGGCGGATTCGGGCGCCGCTTCCGACGAAGAGATCGGCGGCGAAATGCTGCTCGATCCATCCCACCCACGCCTGCTCGAAGCTCTGCACCAGGCACGCGCACGAGATCGCGATGCCGGTTGCGACCGCGATGATGGCGACGGTCGCCCCGCCGTGGCCGGGTGCCCGCGGCAGGTTTTCCGCGGCGAGACGCCACGGCAGCCGACAGGATCGATGCGCGAATCGCCGAAGCGCGCGGCCTGTGTAGAGCACGAGGGCGGGGGCGATGAGGCACACACCGAAGTACGCGACGTCGTGGGTGCCGGCGAGCGCGATCACCAGCGGGACGAACGCGAGTCCGTGCGGGGCGAACGCGAGCAGCCACGCCGACGCGATGAGCACGAGCCCGAGCGTCAGCGGCGCGAGAAAGGTACGCGAGTCCGGAGGCGCGATGCCCGCCGGCCGGAGTGCTTCGACCGTCGGCACGCGGAAGGTGCCGACGAACGCGACCGCGGTCGCGACGAACGCTCCGGCGAACCCGATCGCGACCGCTACGAGCGCGCCGGGAGTGGAATGGGTCGCGGCGGGAACGTCGACCCGAGCCCAGATCTCCGAGACGACGGCGCCGATGCCTCCTGCCGCGGCGGCGGCCGCCACCCGCCCGAGACCGACGCCGAGTGTCGCACCCGCGCCCGCGAGCGCCATCGACTCGAGCGAGCAGAGCAGGAAAAGGGTCCGCCGGCGGACGCCGAGCATCTCGACGAGGGCGAGCTCGCGTCGGCGCTGCCGGACCGAAACGGCGACCGTATGGTAGGCGATCAACGCGCCGACGATGATGCCGTACGAAGTGTTGCAGAGGAGCATGGCGCGGAGGGACAGCAGTGCTCGCTCGCTCTGCTGGCCTCGCAGCTCGGGGGATGCCACGTCGACCCCAGGCCCGAGCGCCGCAACGAGGCGCTCGCGGACCACGTCGGCCGATGCGCCCGCGGTCAGCTGGACGCCGATCCGGTCGAGGCGATCCACACGATTCAGAAACAACTGCGCCGCCGGAAGATCCATCACGCCGATCGCGCCGTCGAAGAGCGCGGCCGGTGGGATGTCGCCGAGCGTACCGCGCCAGTGAAGGGGACGGGGACCGTCGGGTGTGACCACGGGCAGCGCGGCGTCGGGCGAGAGATTCAGGCGCGCGGCCATCGCCGGGGTCAGAGCCACGGATGTCGGGTCGGAGATGAAGAGGAGCTCGTCGTCGATCGCGATGCGTTTCCGCGGAAACTGCTGTTCCCACGCGCGCGAGCCGAGAAAGTCGATGCCGACGAGATAGAGGCTCTCCTCCGGGTCGTCCGCCATCGGCACGAAGCCCTCGACGAGGCCGGCGGCTTCGCGTACCCCGGGTACGCTGGCCACGACGTCGAGCAATCGCTCGTCGACCGTGCCGCTCGGGCTCGTCACCTCCAGCTCCATCGTGCCCGCCATGGTGCCGAGCATGTGCTCGAACGAGGCGAGCACGGAGTTCCCGACGTCGATCAGGATGACGACCGTCGCGACGCCGAGCGCGACGCCACCGACCGTGAGCACGGTGCGCAGCCGATGGCGGTCCCAATGGGGGAACGTCAGCGTACGGATCAAGGTCCCGACGATTCCCGGCGATCGCGCGTCTCGTCGGGACGGCGTGGTTGCCGGCATCTTCATCTCAGACGCCGAGAGTGCCGGCGCGTTCGATGGTGCCGTTGACGAGGCACTGCTCCTGCGGTCGCGAACGCCAGCCACACGGCACCGGCGGCGATGACGACATGGTCGGGGCTTCGCATGCCGTCCGAAGAGCATCGATCGTGCCGGCCGCCGGCCGCGGGTGGCGCCGCGTCACGACGCGACATCGTCGGCGGCGGGCGTGGACGCTGTGAACGGCCGCGACGAGCAGCGCGAGGCGTCCTGTGAACGAAGCGGCGCTAGGCGCTGCGCTTGCTGCCGACCGCGCTCAACATGCCGAAACGCTGCATCTTCTTCAGTAACCCACGATACGTGAGTCCGAGCTCGCCGGCGGCATGCGTGCGATTGCCGTTGCAGCGATCGAGCGCGATGGTGATGCGTTCGCGCTCGAAGCTCGTGACCTCCTCCTGCAGCGACGGCGCGCCGCCTTCGCCCCTTGGCGGAGCGACGGCGTAGGCCTCCTCGAAGAGCTCCGTTTCGGTGATCGACTCGCCGGGATCGCAGAGGAGGGTGGCGCGCTCGACCATATGATCGAGCTCCCGAATGTTGCCCGGGAAGTCCAGTCGCATGAGCGCGGCGAGCGCCTCCGCCGTAATGCCGCCGGCGCGCTCGCCGAGATCGCGTCGGTGCTTCGCGAGGAAGTGCTGGACCAGCAGGGGGATGTCCTCGCGGCGGTCCCGCAGGGCCGGCATCCGGATCCGGAACACGTTCAGCCGAAAGAAGAGATCCTCGCGGAACCGTCCGGCCTGCACCTCGGCGGCGAGGTCGCGGTTGGTCGCGGCCAGAACGCGGACGTCGACCTTGATCGGGCGTGCCGCGCCAACGGGCTTGATCTCGCCCTCCTGCAGGACCCGGAGCAGGTGGACTTGAACCGCCGGAGTCGTTTCCGCGATCTCGTCGAGGAACAGCGTGCCCCCATCGGCAATCTCGAACAGTCCCTTCTTGTCGGCCACCGCGCCCGTGAACGATCCCCGACGATGTCCGAAGAGCTCGCTCGTAAGGAGCGACTCGGTGAGCGCCCCGCAATTCTGCGGAACGAACAACCGGTCACGGCGCGGTCCTTCGTGGTGGATCGCGCGCGCCATCAGCTCCTTGCCGGTCCCCGTCGGTCCTTCGATGAGAATAGTCGTCGTGGTCGCGATCACCCGGCGCGCCATCGCGATCACTTGCTGCAGGGCCTGACTCTTGCCGAGCATCGCGCCGAATCCGTTTTCGCCGGCATCCCGGCGCTTGAAGTATCCGTTCTCGGCGGCAAGGCGCTCGTTGATTGCGCGGAGGTCGTCGAGGAGGCGCTGATTATCCTGGGCCAGCCGGATGTTCTCGCGGGTCAGGTGGAACGTCTCGATGGCGCTCTCGAGCGCCATCCGGAGATCGCGGCTGTCGAAGGGTTTCGGAATGTACCGGTGGATTCGTCCCAGATTGATCGCGCCGACCAGCGTTTCCACGTCGGTATAGCCGGTCAGGATGATCGGGATGAGATCGGGCTTCAGATCGAGCGCGCGCTGGATGACCTCGAGACCCGACATCTCCGGCATGCGCTGGTCGGTGACCAGCACGGCGACCGGCTCGCGTGCGATCAGCTCGAGCGCCCGGCTGCCGCTCGTGGCGCCGAGGACGGTGAAATCGGTGTCGTAATTGAGTCGCAGGGTCTCGATGAGGGGCGACTCATCGTCGACGAAGAGGATCGGGTAGGTTTTGTAGTCGAGCACGGAGCTCATGGCGCGAGACGACGGATCAGTGCTCGGACCGTAGCGTAGGAAGGTGTCCATGTGTCAAGCTCCTCGCGGCAGTTCGATGTCG
>JANNPN010000145.1:0-5884 GCA_031400185.1 Polyangiaceae bacterium | reverse complement strand
ACGCCCTTGGCGTCGGTGGCGATGCTCGAGAAGTTGGCGCTGTTGAAGATGGCGCTCTGCAGCGCGCCCGCTTTGAGCAGTGCCTCTTCCGCCTGCTTCCGCGCGGTGTTGTCGGTGCCGATGAGCAGATAGCCGATGATGCCGTCGTGGGCGTCCCGCAGCGCGGTCACCGATACCACCGCCGGGAACCGGCTCCCGTCCTTCCGGAAATAGGTCAGCTCGTAGATGTCCTCGATCCCGCGCGACGCTTTGAAGACGAGGGCCTCGAAGCCGGGGGCGATCGGTGTGCCGAGCTCGGCGCTGAGCGCTTGGGCGCGCGCGATCACCTCCAAGGGATCGGAAATGTCGGCCGGGGTGATCTGGTTCAGCACCTCGGCGGCGGTGTAGCCGAGCATCCGCTCGGCGCCGACGTTGAAGATCTGGATGACGCCCTTGGCATCCGTGGCGATGCTCGAGAAGTTGGCGCTGTTGAAGATGGCGCTCTGCAGCGCGCCCGCTTTGAGCAGTGGCGCTTCCGCCTGCTTCCGGGCGGTGTTGTCGGTAGCTATCAGCAGGTAGCCGATGATCGCGTCGCCCGCGTCGCGCAGTGCCGTCACCGACACCACGGCCGGCAGGCGGCTTCCGTCCTTGCGGATGTAGGTCAGCTCGTAGATGTCCTCGATCCCGCGCGACGCTTTGAAGACGAGGGCCTCGAAGCCGGGTGCGATCGGCGTCCCGAGCTCGACGCTGAGCGCTTGGGCGCGCGCGACGACTTCGAGCGGATCCGAGATGTCGGCCGGCGTGATCCTGTTGATCACCTCGAGGGCGTGGTAGCCGAGCATGCGCTCCGCCCCGACATTGAAGATCTGAATGACGCCGTTCGCATCGGTCGCGATGCTCGAGAAGTTGGCGCTGTTGAGAATCGCGCTTTGCAGCGCGCCCGCCTTCAGGAGCGCCTCGGCATGCCGAACCTCCACGCTCACGGCCACCGAGCTGGCGTCCGCCGATTGGGCCGTGGCTTTGCGGCTACTCATGGCGCCGCCGGCAACGGGGGTTCGGGTGTCTTTCGAAGTCGAGCGCTGTCCTTGCCATGCGGGATCTCACACCGAGATATTGAGCAAGATGAAGGCCAGTTTTCGCATAGTGCTGCCGTCGGCATTGCTCGTGAAATACCGTGTGCGTCCCACCTCCCCGAGGGTGGCGACGTCATCTCGACGGCAACGTCACGTTCGTGTTCGACGGCCGTCTCGCGAGTCGACAGGATCACGAGCGCCAACCGTCGGTAGTCTTACCTCAGTAGTGTCGCGCGCAGATTTTCCTCGCGATCGTGGGACGGTTTCGCTCAGGGTGGCAACGTCTCGAGGGAAGCGGCGGTACGATGCACGTGCGCGACCCGCCCGGCACGGGGTGCGTCTCGGCGGCCGCACTGCCGAGGTTGAACTAGACCCCGGCGCGACGTCTACGCGACCGATTTGATGTCGTGCGGGTGGAGCCAGCGCCCGAGGGTCGCCCGGAGCTCGGCGGCGGTGAAGGGCTTCGCGAGGTAGTCGTCCATCCCCGCGCTGCGGCAGCGATCGCGATCCTCTTGCATGGTGCTCGCGGTCAACGCGACGATCGGCAGGGGCCGTCCGTCGAGCACGCGCCGGACCTCCGCGGTCGCGGCGTAGCCGTCCATCTCGGGCATGTTGCAGTCCATGAAGATCAGCGCGTACGTGTTCCGCTGGACCAGCGCGACTACCTCGAGGCCGTTGGCGGCGACGTCGACCTCATACCCCATCTTCCGGAGGAACCTGGTCGCTACCCTCTGGTTCACGGGGTTGTCCTCGGCGAGCAGTATGCGGGCACGTCCCGGGTCGACCGGCGGCATCGCCCCGCCCGCGTCGGGGGCGGGCGGGGCAGGGGCCGTCGACGCTTCAGGCGACGAGGGCGCGAGCGCCGGATGGAGCGCGGACGCGACCGCGGCGCGGAGCCGTGTCGTGCGCACGGGCTTGGTGAGGCACGCGGCGATTCCCGTCGCATCCATCCACGGCGCCCGTACCTTCGACCCGACCGAGCGCAAGAGGACGATCGCCGTCGTCGCGGGCGCCGCCCCGGCGCGGAGACCACGAACGAGCGCCTCGTCGCCCCTGGGATCGAGGTCGTGATCGAGCAGGATGAGGAGGTATGGGTCCGTCGTCGCACCTGCCACGGCGAGACGGTGCTGCAGCTCCGCGGCGTCGCCCGTCACGTCGACTCGGGCACCGAGTCGCGTCAGCGATTCGGCGAGAATTCGTCGGGCCAGTGGATGGTCGTCGGCGACCAGCACCCTCGTGTCGTGCAGGGCGAGCGGCTCGGGGTCGGACGACGCGACCCCGGCGGCCGCCGCGAGGGGAATGGAACACGCAAACCGTGAACCTTCTCCGAGACGGCTGCTCGCGGTCATCCTCCCTCCCAACAACATCGCCAGCTGCCTGCAGATCGCCAAGCCGAGGCCCGTGCCGCCGTACTTGCGCGCGGTCGACTCGTCGGCCTGCGCAAAGCGTTCGAACACGTGCTCGATCCTGTCGGGCGGGATGCCGATGCCGGTGTCTTCGACACCATAGTGGACCATCCAGCCGCCGTCCGGCCGTGGCTCCGACGTGACATCCAGGAGCACGTGCCCGCGCTCGGTGAACTTGATCGCATTGCCGACGAGATTGAGGAGGATCTGCCGGATGCGCACGCTGTCGCCGACCGCGACGCGAGGGACGTCGCTCGCGATGCGCACCAGCAGCTCGATGCCGCCCTCGTGAGCCCGTGCCGCCATGAGCTCGGCGGCGTCCTCGACCACGGCCCGCACGTCGAAGGGTTGCGGATCGATGGCCAGCATGCCGGCTTCGATCTTCGAGTAGTCGAGAATGTCGTTCAGGATCGCCAGCAGCGTGGTCCCGGAGCGGTGAATCGTCTCCGCGTAGTCCTGCTGCTCGGCGTCGAGCTTGGTTTCGAGGAGGAGCCCGGCCATGCCGAGCACCCCGCTCATCGGCGTGCGGATCTCGTGGCTCATCTGTGCGAGGAAGCTGCCCTTGGCGTGGTTGGCGGCGTCGGCGGCTTCCTTGGCCTCGAAGAGCTCCGCCGCGCGCACCTGCGCCTCGGCGGCCGCCGCCGCGTGCGCGATGACCAGCGTTTCCTGCTCGCGAAGGCGTGTGCGCTCGCGGAGATCGCGCGCCAGCACCACCAAGGCGTGCGCGCGTCCGGACACATTGAGCATGGCGGAGGCGGAGAAAGATACGGGCACCGCCGCACCGTCGCGGCCCCAATAGCTCAATTGCAGATCATGGATCGCGCGCCCGCTCGCCGTGCCGGTCTGCAGGCCCGCGAGCGCGTCTGTCAGTGTCTCGCGATCCGATGCCAGCACGAGATCGGCGATCGGACGCCCGACGAGAGCGTGCTCGGGGGACCCCAGGAGGACGCAGGTGGCCGGGTTGACCGATCGAATCGTCCCGTCGGGCTCGAGGATCATGAGGGAGTCGATCAGCGACCGGATGATGTTTTCGGTCTCGCTCTTCGCGCGGTCGAGGAGCTGCATCGTCGTCGAGATGCGCACCATCGAGAACGTGACCCCGACGAGGAGCATGACGCTCAGCGCGTACAGGCCGAGCCGATACCACCCGGCGCGCCGGTGCAGTACCGAATAGGAGGCATGGTAGGCCCGTCCGAGATCGTCGAGGCGCTGCTGGGTCGGCAACGCCACCAACTCGGCGACGAGCACGTCGACGTTGGCGCGCTGGTCGAGAATCATGCGGGCGTGGGCGAGCAGCTGGCCGACCGGCTCGCGCCACTCCGGCCGGACGTCGGCCTCGATCCGCGCGATTCGACGTTCCGTGTCCGCCGCGTTCTCCGGCGAAGGGCTCACCACCGAGGTCAGGATGACGTTGGTGAGCTCGTCGAGGGGCCGCCGGATCGCCGGTGGCAGGTCGAGCGCGAGGCGGCGGGCCGCACCTGGGAAGTATTGGATCGAGTTGCGCAGCGCCGAGTTTTCGGGGGGAAACTCGTCGACCGAGATGACCGTCTTGCGCGCGAGGGCGACCTCCAAGGATTGCTTCGCCAGCGCGATCTGCGGCCCGTCGGGCGCGACGAGCTCGAGCGCGCGCAGGCGCTCGTCGAGCTCGGCGGCGAGCGCGGTGTGTTGGTCATAGCTGCGGAGCAGGCCGACGCGCAGCTTGAGCACGGTCTCGTTGAGGGCGACGTCGAGCCGCTTGAGATCGTTCAGGCGGCTCTCGACGACCTCGACCTGCCGAGCCTCGAGGCCGCTGGTCTTGATCAGGAGGGCGGTGAGGACGACGAGGCCGGCCAGGGCACCCAGGACGAAGCGGGTCTGGCTGCTCCGTAGCCTCACGGGCCTTCCCGATATTCGCCGGTGAGCGTCCGGAGGAAGGCGACGAGCAAGCCCGCATCGTCGTCTGCGAGGTCGTGCCCGAGCTGATACTTGGCCATGATGCGCACGGCGTCCTCGAGGGTCGCCGCCTGCCCATCGTGGAGGTAGGGCGCCGTGAGCGCCACGTTGCGGAGGCTCGGCACCTTGAACTTGTGGCGGTCGCGGTCTTTGCCGGTGACGTTGAAGCGGCCGAGATCGGCTTTCGTCACGTTGCCGCGATCGGCAAAGTAGTTGCCCATCCGGCCCATCGTTTGAAACATGTTGCCGCCGATGTTGACGCCCTGGTGGCAGCTCGTGCAGCCGAGATTCTTGAAGAGCTGATAGCCTTCCAGCTCCTCCGCGCTGATCGCCGTGCGGTCACCGCGGAGAAAGCGGTCGAATCGAGAGTCGGGGGTGATCAAGGAGCGCTGG
This sequence comes from Polyangiaceae bacterium, assembly GCA_031400185.1. Classification (GTDB taxonomy): domain Bacteria; phylum Desulfobacterota; class Binatia; order UTPRO1; family UTPRO1; genus UTPRO1. The sequence goes on along the minus strand of JANNPN010000145.1, from coordinate 1,101 downwards.
AAGGTGCCGAGGGCGCGCTTGACGTTGTCGCGGGTGATGCCGTCGGGATACGTCTTGGCGAAGGCGGCGACGTAGGCGTCGTCGCTGCCCAGCATGGCGAGGACCGTGCTCCAGTCCGCGGCCATCTCCGTTTCGTTCGTCAGCGGGCCTTCCACCTGCTCCTCCAGGGAGTCGGCGCGACCGTCCCAGAACTGCTTGAAGTTGAACGCGCTGTTGAACACGGTCGGCGAGTTGAGCGCGCCCTCGACGCCACCCAGCCCCTGCGAACGGACCGCGTGATCGGTGCCCCCCTTGGTGAGATCGTGGCAGGTCGCACACGAGATCTCCCCGTTGCGCGAGAGGCGCGGATCGTGGAACAGGCGCTGCCCGAGCACGACCTGTGTGCGATCGAGGGCGATCGTGCGAGGGAGGGGCTGGATCGGCTCGTCGGCCGCGAATGCGGCGTCATTGGTGCCGGGGTCGGCGTCGGATGCCGGTGCGGCGACGGCCTCGACCGCCGCCATCGTCACGGTCGCCGCAGGCTGCATGCGCCACACGGCCGCGGCGCCGAGCAGCAACGAGGCCGCCGAGAACAGATGGATCGCGCGCCTCACCACCACACGCTCCGTGGCACGCCGCGGGTGGCCCGCGCACGCAGCCAGACGTCGAAAGACGACGACCCGCCCACGAGCAGCAGAGCGCTCATCGCCGCTGCGCCGCGCTGATGGCACCGAGGGCGAGGGGGATCGTCTTCGACGGGCGGCGTTCGAGCTGGCATGCGGGACATCACCTCAGTGTTCAGAGCAACACCGAGGCCGTTGTCTCGCACTACCTGGCGCGCGTCCGGCCTACGCGTGCGCGGTGGGCTCCCGCGATCGCGGCGGCATTCCGATGGCAAAGCATGCGTTTCTGTCGTGGCAGTGCGCCCGCTACGCGTTGACGCATGCTGCTGTGCAGCGCCACGAAAGGCGGGCACAGGAAGCAATCGGCGGCGGTGGCAGCAGGCGGGCGGGTCGGGGATGGCTTCTACGGTCGCCGGGTCGCGGCCACCCAGCGCATAAAGCCCGTCGGTGCCTCTCTGTCCTGCGCACACGCGAGGTGCGGCTCCCCGAAGCCATCCCC
>JANNPN010000078.1:0-23506 GCA_031400185.1 Polyangiaceae bacterium | reverse complement strand
GTGCAGCTCGCGGCGGCGATCGGTGGGGGCCGCGCCTATCTCGCGGCGTATGCGCTCGGGCTCGGGGCGACCGGACTCACGTTCTTCGACGACGACGTGACGCGCTTCCTGGCGCCGTCCGTCCCGGCGATGGGCGTCATGTTCCTCGTGGCCATCGGACGTCGCGGCTGTGCGGCTCCTACAGAGCGTTGACGCGGCTGCCATCTCCCCACTCCGCTCGACTCCTTACAACGCAGAGACCTCATTCTCACCACGAGCTTCCCAGGAGTCGCTACGTCGGCGCGAAACCATGCCGGTCGCCCCACCAACTACACGGCAGAATTGGAAAGACAGTTTCCAAGGGGGGGCCCCCTCGGCCCTGGCTATTCTGGCCGAAGCACAGCGAGCCGCCGGCCAGCTCGCCGAAGCGCAGGGCACGGTGGCGACCGCCCTTGCCGTCGCCGCACAGACGGGCCAGCCCTACTTCGACGCCGAGCTCCATCGCCTCGACGGCGATCTCCTCCTCGCGACCGGCGGCCCCGCCGACGAGGCCGCCGTCCGCTACCACCGCGCCCTCGCCATCGCCCGCGAGCGGGCCGCCCGCTCGTTCGAGCTGCGCGCCGCGACGAGCCTCGCCCGGCTCTGGCGCGATCAGGGCAAGCGCACCGAAGCCCGCGCCCTCCTCGCCCCGGTCTACGCGACGTTCACCGAAGGCTTCACCACTCGCGACCTCATCGACGCGAAGGCGCTGCTCGAGGAGCTGCGGTAGACGATCGATCGTCTCCCGGTGACTACTCGGCGCCTTGCGGGTAAACCAACGGCCGCGATACCCTCGCTGTCATGATTCGCTTGAAGGGGCACGTGCGGGGCGGTCGCTTGGTCGTGGACGAGCCGACGGATCTTCCGGAAGGTGCTGAAGTCGAGCTGATCGCAGCCGACTCGTGGGATGATCTCGACGACGACGAGCGCGAGCGTCTGCACGCCGCCCTGGCAAGCTCGGAGGAGGATGTGCGCGCGGGGCGAGTCCGTTCTGCGGCCGACGTGACGGCCGATCTCCGGCGCCGCGGTTCGTGACGTCCTTCCGGATCGTCGTTACAGAAACCGCCGAGCGGCATCTCGAAACGATCCGGGCATGGTGGACGCTCAACCGGCGCGATGCGCCGCTGCTCTTCATCGAGGAGATTGAGGCCGCGCTCGAGCGAATCTCGCGAGCACCGCTTTCCGGCGCGCTCTATCGTCGAGCGAGCATAGGCACCGAGGTGCGCCGCATCTTGCTCCGTCGCACGCGGTACCAAGTCTACTACACGTGCGATCCCGAAAGCGGCTCTGCCGTCATCCGAGCCGTGTGGCACGCCGCTCGAGGTCGCACGCCGCGTTTGCGTTGACGCGACATTCGGCTGAACCATCGACCCTCCGCGTCTTCTTCGCTGTTCCTCCGCCGTTGGCTGAACGCATCAGACTTTCGGCCACACGGTCGATTTTCGCCTGATCGCGTCCGCGTGTAAGCGCATGAATTTCTGAACGCCAAAAACGGATCGAGCCAACGTGGCTTGATCCACCGATGCCTCGGCCCGCCCCCGGATTTTTCGGGTGGATGTGGACAGGTGAATCGGGAGACGCGAGGGTGCCTACGCGGCGCGCGCTCGGGGCTTGCCGCGCTTGTTCGGCCGCTGCACGCCGTCCACGAAGGAAACGCCCTCGCGCACGAGCGGCAGGAGCTGCGCGCCGTCGAGCCGTCGCCAGCGGGCCTGCGCCATGTCGAGGAGCTTGTAGGCCATCAGCAGCCCTTTCGTGCGTGAGCCCGCGCCCTTGGTTACGCGCTGGCGGAGCCGCACCGTCGCGAACGGGGACTCGATGACGTTCGACGTGCGGAGATGCTTCCAGTGCTCGGCGGGAAAGTCGAAGAAGGTGAGGAGTGCATCGGCGTCGTGTTCCAGCGTCGTGACCGCCTTCGGGTACTTGGCCCCGTACTCGGCGGCGAACCGCGTGATCGCTTCACGGGCGTGCGCGCGGGTGTCGGCGTACATCACCTCATGGAGCGCGGCCTTCCCGCGAGGCTGGAGGCGCCTCGGCAGCTTGTCGAGGATGTTGCCGAGCTTGTGGAACCAATCCCGCTGCGCGCGGGTCTTCGGCCACACGTCGCGTACCGCTGCCCAGAAGCCGAGGGCGCCGTCGCCGACGGCGACCACGGGCGCATGCATGCCTCGGCGCTTCAGGTCGCGGAGCACCGTCTTCCAGCTCTCGGCGCTTTCGCGGTAGCCGTCCTCGACCGCGATCAGCTCCTTCGTGCCGTCGGCCCGTGCGCCGATCAAGACGAGCGTGCAGAGGCGGTCGTCCTCCAGGCGAACGTTGAAGTGGACGCCATCGACCCAGACGTAGATGTAGTCGCGGTCGGCGAGGCTGCGCTTCTGGAACGCGCGGTACTCCGTCTCCCATTCGTTGGTCAGCCGCGCGATGTTGGTGGCCGCCAACCCGCCCGCATCATCCCCGAGCAGCGTCACCAGTGCCTCGCGGAAGTCGCCGGTGGAGAGGCCGCGCAGATAGAGCACGGGTAACACCTCGGCCACCTTCGGGGAGCGGCGCATGTACGGCGGCAGGATGCGACTCGTGAAGCGGCGCCGTTCGCCGTCGGGGTCGATCCGTCGATCGTTTACGCGGGGTGCGCTGACGGGGATCGTCCCAGCTCCAAGCGTGATCTTTCGGGTACGGCCCTTGCCGTTGCGGACGACCAAGGCGTGGCCCTCGTCGTCGCGTGCGTCGCCGTGTGCTTCCAGGTACGCGGCAACCTCGGTCTCCAGCGCGGCCACGAGCATCCGGCGGGCTCCCTCGCGGGCGATCTCGTCGAGCAGGGATCGCCCGCCCACCTCGTCCCTCGCCGCCTCGCTTCCCACGACTCTCAGCATGGATGCCGCCTCCTTCGGCGGGCAGTCCGAAAATATGATGGGTTCGGCCATGCTCGTTCTTTCCACGGTTGTCACTCGCCTTGGAGATCGGCACGTGCTCGGTCGACGCAATGAGGGGAAACGCCGGACGGCTCACGCCCAGGACCAACCAGATCAAATGGACAAGTGACGAATGATCGAAGAATCGATCATGAGCCGACACGCACTGCCCGAACCAAAGCGAAGAACCCCTTGTCGCCATTGCCCACGCCGCCGTCACTGAAGTAATCGAGCCACGCGTCAGACGGGCTGCTTGCGACGGTAGTGGCCGACCAATGGCCGTTGGCGGTCGTCGGACCAAAGACTGGATCGATACAGGGGCTAGTCCCGCACGGGTTCGGGTGCAGCAGAATCGTCAGCAACTCGACAATCGTCGGTAGCCGCCAGTCACAATGGCCGGCAAAACATCCCGTGAGCGTCGCCCCATCGTTGCTCCCGCCGTTGAGCTGGGGAAGAAAATCAGTGAACGCTGTCCCGTTCGGCGTTGTCCCTCCGAGCGTCGTATTCCAGCTATAGAGGTTGTCCACGTCGTGCGGGTCGGCGAAGTTCTGGCCACTCCCGACGGTGGTGGTCTTCTGCTCCCACTGCAGCCCCGTCTGATGGTCGGTCACCGTGCCGTCGCCGTTGTCCACGTAGCGCGTCGCGAAGCACCCGCTCGTGTCGATAAAGCACCCGGAGCCGCACCGCACCGTGCCGAGCGCGAAGCCTTGGGTGGCGCAGGTCTGCCCGCCGAAATCGTCGCCGTCGCAGGCTTCGGAGCCCTGGCGCGTGTTGTCGCCGCAGCGCCGGAGGCCGCTGCCGTCGAGCCCGAGCCCGAGCACGGCGCTCTGGGTATCGACGGCGTTGTCGAAGTCGTCGACCGTGAGCGGCGCGTCGTCGCAGATGGCGCCGGCCTTCGCGGCCTTCGCGTCCGCCGCCGCCCAGGCCTTCAGGAAGCTCGTCCGGCACTTGCCGCGCGCGGTCGTGTACTTGCCGGGGTCCGCGCTCGTGATGAAGTTCGCGGTCGCCGTCTGCAGGCACGCGGCGTACTTGCCCGCCGCCTTGTTCTTTGCCACCGCGCACTTCTGGACCAGCGTCGGTTTCGCCTGCGCCGGCGGGACGGCGAGTCCCAGCGTGCTGATCCCGAGGAGCACGCTGAGCATGACGAGCATGCTGGCACCGCGCGTGTTCCGGAGACGAGGCGCCTGCCGATCAGGGGTGCCGGTAGCGTCGGTGTCCGTCCATGGGCTCATGCGGGGCCTCTTTCTCTCAGGTGTGCGTCGAGCGTGCGCTGGCCGAAGTGGCAGCCTGTCCGTCGGCGTTCCATCCATACGCGAGATCCCAAGACGCCGACAAGTTGGCCGGAATCTTGGCCGGGACGGCCATCGACGCGCCAGCGCTGTTCCCGCGAGTCAACACACACCACTCCCGACGCCAGCGTTGCGAGCGAAGCGCAAGGAATGTCCCGACGGGATTTGCACCTTACTATTACCGCGCTTTGAGTTGGTTGTGACGTGCAGCGGGCTGCGTGACGCGCCAACGACTCTGCTTCCAATTTGGATGATCAACTGGCGTCGTCTCCGGGTTGGGCAACATATTGCCCCGTATCGGGCATTGGCGCGCCGTTCGCCACAGCGACTTCCGGCACACGCTCAGCCTCTTCGCCATGCTGGACGGCGATGCCCCGACCCAGATGCTCGCCGCCCGTTGCCGTGCCTTCCTCGCCGACCCACCACCTGCCGACTGGGACGCCACCTTCGTGGCGAGCATGAAATAGTGCGACGGTCGCGCTTCAAGGGGCGTAACGCGTGAACACGAAATCGCGATCTCTGGCCGGTTCGTGACAGCCGAAGCAGGTTTTGTGCAGCGCCTCGTCGCCGGGTTGGCCGTTCTTGAAGTCACCGAATCCCCAGCCGCCCGACGCGACGTACTGTTTGGAGTCCTTGACCATCACCTGCATGTTCACCGGGGATCCGATCACAAAGGAGCGAGCGCCGGGGAATGGACCGGCCAGGACTTTGTCGTTGTCTTCCGATGAAACCCGATTCCAGTGCAGCGCGACGATGATCGAGCCGTCAGGGAAGGCCGGGTCCCTTCCTTGAAAGCCTTGATGGCTATCTCGTTGCCGAACTGGGCGCGCAACTGGTCGACCTTGCCCGGCACGAGTAGCTGGTTCGCGGCGATCATTTTCCAGTCGCGGTATCCGGGAGGGATCGTGACGCCGTAGATCGGCGAGGCCGGTGCTCGGCTCCCGATGCATGGCCCATCGAGGCCAGCATGCTGACCACCGTCGTAGTCGCGATCAGCGAAGAAGCGATCCGTTTCATGGTTCCCTTTCCCAACTGGCGGAAGTGGGTTGGCGTTCGACATCGCTATGAGCGCCATCGGCAATTCTGATGCACGAGCATCAGCGCGAGGAGTCGACCCCGTTGTAACACCTCTCTTGCCGGGTAGAGTGATCCGATGACACGAAGACTCGACGGGAAGCTCGCTCTCGTCACGGGCGGCACGAGTGGGATCGGCTTGGCGACGGCCAAGTGTTTCGTCGACGAAGGCGCCACCGTCTTCGTCACCGGGCGACGTGAAGCGGAGCTGGCGCACGCCGTCGCGAGCTTGGGATCTAATGCGAGCGGGATCCGGGGCGATGTCGCCGACCTCGCCGACCTCGATCGGCTCTTCGCCGTGATTGGCGAACGGACCGGACGTCTCGACGTCCTGTTTGCGAATGCCGGCGGCGGCGCGCTCGCGCCGCTCGGCACGATCACTCCGGAGCATTTCGATCGGATGTTCCACATCAACGTGCGCGGCCTGCTGTTTACCGTACAGAAAGCGCTTCCCCTGATGCCGCAGGGATCCTCGATCATCCTGAACGCGTCGACCGCCTCGGTGAAGGCCACGCCCGGATTCAGCGTCTACAGCGCGACGAAGGCGGCGGTCCGGTCGTTCGCGCGCAGCTGGGCCGTCGATCTCAAGGACCGGAAGATTCGCGTGAATGCCATCAGTCCCGGCGTCGTGCCGACACCCGCGTACGAGGGTCTGGGGCTCAACCAGGAGCAGATCCAGGGATTCATCGACGTTCAGCTGGCCAACATCCCGCTCGGACGCGTGGGAACGCCGGAAGAGATCGCCCGGGTCGTACTCTTCCTCGCATCCGACGACAGTGCGTTCGTGAACGGCATCGAGCTCTTCGCGGACGGCGGCATGGCGCAGATTTGAGACCGGTTCCAACCATTGCATCGAGCTTCGCTCTCAGGAGGATCAGCATGATTCGTGTGACGAAGGTTTACCCGATAGCCGCGCTCTGTGGCGTGATCATGGCCGCGATGGCCGTCGCGCGCCCAGCGCCGGCGGCGGACACCGCCCCTCGATTCGAGGCGCCGGCAACAAGGGTGCGCTACAAGACGGTGAAGGTCGGCGACGTCGACATCTTCTACCGCGAAGCCGGGCCGAAGAAGGCGCCGACGCTGCTGTTGCTGCACGGCTTCCCGACGAGCTCGCAGATGTTCCGCAATCTGATCCCGGCGCTCGCCGATCGCTATCACGTCGTCGCGCCGGACTACCCCGGATACGGCCACAGCTCGATGCCGCCGCGCGATCAGTTCGCGTACACCTTCGATCACCTGGCGCAGGTGATCGATCAGTTCACGACGGACATCGGCCTCGAGAAATATGCGCTCTACGTCCAGGACTACGGCGCCCCGATCGGCTACCGGCTCGCCGCCGCGCACCCGGATCGGATCAGCGCGATCGTGGTCCAGAACGGCAACGCGTACGACGAAGGACTCGACAACGACTTCTGGAAACCGATCAAGGAGTACTGGAAGGAGCCCACCAGCAAGGAGAAGCGCGACGCCATTCGTGGCTTGGTCACCTACAAGGCGACGAAGTGGCAATACACGACGGGCGTCAAGGATCCCGAGCTGGTGAGTCCGGACGGCGCGGCCGAGGACCAGTATCTACTCGACCGCCCAGGCAACGACGAGATCCAGCTCGATCTGTTCCTCAGCTACGGTAGCAACCCACCCTTGTATCCCCAGTGGCAAGAGTATTTTCGGAAGTACCAACCGCCGATGCTGATCGTGTGGGGAAAGAACGACCAGATCTTTCCGCCCGCCGGCGCTGAACCCTACAAGCGAGACCTGAAGACGCTCGAGTATCACCTGCTCGACGCCGGGCATTTCGCGCTCGAAACCGAGGGCGACACCATCGCGCACTTGATGCGCGAGTTTCTCGGCAAACACCTGGGAGGTCATCGATGAGCACCATCACGACGAAGGACGGAACGGAGGTCTACTACAACGACTGGGGGACGGGTCAGCCCGTCGTCTTCAGCCACGGCTGGCCGCTCAGCGCTGAGGCCTTCGAGGATCAGATGTTCTTTCTGGCCTCGCAGGGCTTCCGGTGCATCGCCCACGATCGGCGGGGTCACGGCCGATCGAGTCAGCCCTGGCAGGGGAACGACCTCGATACGTATGCCGACGACCTGGCGGCCCTCGTCGAAGCGCTCGATCTGCGAGACGCCGTGCACGTCGGCCACTCCACCGGCGGCGGGGAAGTCGTACGCTACCTCGGCCGTCATGGCACGGGGCGTGTCGCCAAGGCGGTCCTGATCGGCGCCATCCCGCCGTTGATGCTCAAGACCGCGGAGAATCCCGGTGGGTTGCCGCGCGAGGTCTTCGACGGGCTCCGCACCAACGTCGTCGCCGACCGCTCGCAGTTCTGGAAGGACCTCAGCTTGCCCTTCTACGGCTACAACCGTCCCGGCGCGAAGATCTCCGAGGGCGTGCGTGAGTCCTTCTGGCGGCAAGGCATGAAGGCCGGCTTCCCCGCGTCGTATTTCTGCATCAAGGCGTTCTCTGAGACGGATCTCGCAGCGGACCTCGCCAAGATCGACGTGCCGACCCTCATCCTGCACGGGGACGACGACCAGATCGTCCCGATCGGCGCGTCGGCGTTGCGGTCGTCCAAGATGGTGAACGGCGCCCTCTTGAAGGTGTACGAGGGGGCTCCACACGGGATGTGCACGACGCTGAAAGACCGCGTGAACGCCGACCTGCTGGCGTTCCTCGCGCGGTGACGTCCATGCGTATCAGCCCGAGCGATACCGCCGTCGTCTTCATCGATCCGCAAATCGAGGTCTTGAGCCCCACGGGTGCGGCGTGGGGCGCGGTCGGTGCGAGCGTCACCGAGAACGACACGGTGCGGAACATGGAGCGCATCTTCGAAGCCGCCAAGCAGCAGAGCTTCGAGGTCTTCATCTCCCCGCACTACTTCTACCCGACGGACGACGGCTGGAAGACCAATGGACCTCTGGAGATGATCGAGCACGAGGAGAAGATGTTCGCTCGCCGCGGCGGCTTAAGCCTCGAAGGATTCGCGGGATCGGGAGCCGATTGGCTCGAACAGTTCAAACCGTACATCGAGGACGGCAAGACGATCGTCGTGAGTCCGCACCGCGTGTGGGGACCGCAGACGAACGATCTCGTGCTGCAATTGCGCAAGCGCGGCATCAGCAAGGTCATACTCGGTGGCATGCTCGCCAACATGTGTGTCGAATCCCACTTGCGCGATCTGCTCGAGCAGGGCTTCGAGGCGATGGTGGTGGTGGACGCCACGGCGGGTCCGCGGCATCCGGAATGGGGGGACGGCTATGCGGCGGCAATGATCAATTATCGGTTTCTCGCGCATGCGGTCCGTCGCACCGACGACGTCGTCGCCGCGATGACGCAACGGTGAGATGAATCGTGACCAAGCTGAAGCTGTCGTCGGGAGTCATCACGGGCAATGCCCTCAAAGAGCTCTTTGCCTACTGCAAAGAGGTCGACTGCGCGCTGCCGGCGGTGAACGTCATCGGATCGAGCTCGGCGAACGCGGCACTCGCGGCGGCGAAGGAGGCCAAGGCCCCGATCATCGTCCAGCTGTCGCACACCGGCTCGCAATTCTACGCGGGCAAGACGCTGGACAACGGCCAGCAGGAAGCGTCGATCACAGGCGCGATCGCGGGTGCGCTCCACGTGCGGACGCTCGCCAAGGCCTACGGCGTCCCGGTCGTGCTGCACACCGATCACTGCGCGAAGAAGCTACTGCCGTGGGTCGAGGGCGTGATCGCCGCCGGCGAGGAGTACTTCGCCAGGAACGGTGAACCGCTGTTCAGCTCGCACATGCTCGATCTTTCTGAAGAGCCGCTCGACGCCAACATCGAGATCAGCCGTCGCACACTCGAGCGGATCGCCAAGATGAGCATGACGCTGGAAATCGAGCTCGGCATCACGGGCGGTGAGGAGGACGGCGTCGATCATTCCGGTGCCGACCATGCGCGGCTCTACACACAGCCGGCGGACATACTGAAGGCCTACGACGCGCTCTCCCCCGTCGGTAGCTTCACCGTCGCTGCGGCGTTCGGCAACACGCATGGCGTGTACGCCCCCGGCAACGTGAAATTGAAGCCGACGATCCTGCGCGACTCCCAGCAGTACATCGCCGAGCGTCGCAAGACGGGACCCGAGCCGGTGAACTTCGTGTTCCACGGCGGCTCGGGATCGACGGAGGAGGAGATCCGTGAGGCGGTTTCGTACGGCGTCGTCAAGATGAACATCGACACCGACACGCAGTGGGCATTCACGCAACCGATCAGGGCGTTCATGGACGAGAAAAGCGCCTACCTGCAGGCGCAGCTCGGCAATCCGGAAGGCCCCGACAAGCCGAACAAGCGTTACATAGATCCGCGGGGCTGGATGCACCTCGGCGAGCGGGGCATGACCGCGCGCTTGGTGCGCGCCTTCGAGAACCTGGGTAGCATGGGCAAGTTCGATTTCTAGGCAGCGCCTCAGCGTGACACGCTGGCCCGATCATCCGTTCCGTTCCGCATTCCCTTCCAGCAGGTGCGGTGGCCTACCTACTCGAAACGGTGCAGCGCATTTCGCGGTGCCAACCGGCACCGCTACTGGCACCAGCTCCACAGGCAGTGCGTAAGTATTTGTCCCCGACGGGATTTGAACCCGTGTTACCGACGTGAAAGGCCGGTGTCCTGGGCCGAGCTAGACGACGGGGACGTAGGTGGACGGCGACCGCGAGAAGCGAGGGCTTGTATCAGCGGCCTTGCAGAGCCGCAAGTTTGGCGGGTGCTTGTCTCCTTTCCCGCCCTTCGGCACTAGGCTGCATGCCTACCCTTTCGCCCACCGTTCAGACCGTCGCCCTGCTCTTCGCGTCCAACATCTTCATGACGCTCGCTTGGTACTGGCACCTCTCCTCGCTCCGCACGGCGCCGCTCGTGGTCGCGATCCTGGTGAGCTGGATGATCGCCTTGCCCGAGTACGCGCTGCAGGTGCCGGGGAACCGCATCGGCTACGGGACGCTGTCGCTCGCGCAGCTGAAAGTCACGCAGGAGATCGTGACGATGACGGTCTTCGCGGGCTACGCGACGCTCGTCGCGGGCGAGGTGCTGCGCTGGAACTACGCGGCGGCGGCCGTGTGTCTGGTCGCGGCGGCGATCTTCATCTTCCGCTACTGACGCGGCACGCCTCCGGCGGTGGGGGCGGCGGCTCGACGGCGTTCGCGAGCCGGCCGGCCCACGCGATCACGTGACGCGGGTCGTGCGCCGTACGCGGATCGAACGGGGCGGCGCTCGGATTGGGACACGGGCCGGGATCGCCGGGAGCCCGCTCGGCGAGCTCGACGCCGCTCGGCTGGCCTCCGAGAAGCCGCGCCAGGAATTGCGGGATGCCGAAGTCGCCCGTCCAGTCGTACGGCTGGTGCGCCTCGCTCGGGGTGCCGACGGCCTCGCGCCGCTCGTTGAAATAGAGCGGCGTGTTGGTCTCGAGTGCGTAGAAACGGGCCCAGCAGCCCGGGGCGATGGGCGTCGACGCGAGCCAGCGCGCGGCCGCGAGCACCGGGGCACAGTATTTCTTGTCGCCGGTCGCGTCCGCGAGCGCGAGCAGCGCCTCCATCGCGTAGCGCGTCTCCCACGACGCGAGCGCGACGCGCTCGTAGCGGCGCGCCGGCGCGGGCGTGCCGTCGCTCTCGTATTGCTGCGCCCATCCGGATTGCGGCGGCGCGTGCTGCGAGCGGACGATCCAATCGCCGCCGCGGCGTGCGGCCTTCTCGAGCTCGGGGCGACCGAGCAGGTCTCCGGCCATGAGCAGCGTGACGATCGTCTGCGTGGTCGCGCCGTCGTTCAGCGTCGAGCGATCCTCGTACGACCGCCACAGGCGCTGCTTCCAGCGCGGCCGCGCGCCGAGCGGCCACGCGCCGGTCGGCAGCTGCTGCTCGAGGAGGAACGCGATCCCGCGCTCGGCCGCATCGCGATAGGCGTCCTGTCGGGTCGCCCTCCAGAGTGCCAGCAGCGCGCGGATCGCCCCCGGCGTCACGTCGTCGTCGATCGTCGTGTGGAGCGACGTCCAGCCGAACCACCAGACGGGGCCGCGCCCGCGGACGGGCATCTCCGAGTACCAGCCGCCCGTCGAGAGCTGCAGCGCCACCAACAGGTCGCCGGCGCGCTGCGCGGTCTCGAGGTAGCGCTCGTCGCCGAGGTCGCGATAGCCGCGGAGCAGCGTCAGGACGGCACTCGGCGTGCCGGGGCTTCGGACGACCACGATGTCCCAGTCGGCGAGACCGAATGGCGACGCGATCCGCTCGGCCATGCGAAGCGGGTACGTGTGCGGGTGGACGCGCTCGCCCGGCAGCGTACTGAACTCCCAGCCGCCGTCGGGACGCGCGCGCGCGACGAGCTCGTCGAGCGCCACGCGGAAGTCGGCGAGAAGCGGACTGTCGTCGGGGAGGAGATCCTCGACCCCGAGGTCGTGGTCGTCCTCCGCCGCGCGGGCGACCCCGACCGACAGCGCGAGCGCCGTCGCAAGGATCGCGGCCGACCGCCACCGCCCGCGCACCGACCGTCGCCGCGCGCTCAGCGATACACCGGCTTGCGCTTCTCGAAGAAGGACGCGATCGCCTCGCGCCCGTCCGGCGCCATGGCCGTCATCGCCATCACTTCCGACGCATAGGTGTAGGCGTGCGCCTGGTCGAGATCGATCTGCGCGTAGAACGCCTGCTTCCCGGCGGCCTTCGACGCGGTGCTGCCGCGGCTCGCCGCGTGCGCGAGCTTGTCGGTCTCGGCGTGGAGTTGGTCGGCCGCGACGACACGGTTCACGAGCCCCCACTCGGCCGCGGTCTTCGCGTCGATCGCATCGCCGGTGAGCAACATCTCGAGCGCGCGCTTGCGGCCGATCGCGCGGCTGACCGCGACCATCGGCGTCGAGCAGAACCAGCCGCCGCGCCCGCCCGGCGTCGCGAAGCTCGCCGCCTCCGACGCGACCGCGAGGTCGCACGTCGCGACGAGCTGGCAGCCGGCGCCGGTCGCGATGCCCTGCACCGCCGCCACGACCGGCTGCGGAATCGACTGCACGAGCGTCATCATCTGCGCGCAGCGCGCGAAGAGCTCGCGGAAGCCCTGCAGATCGCGCTCGACCATGTCGCCGTAGTCGTGACCCGCGCAGAAGACGGGGCCGTTGGCGGCGAGGATCACGACCCGCGCGTCGCTCTTCCCGACCGTGCCGAGGGCGTCGATCAGCTCGTCGATGTGCGCGCACGAGAGCGCGTTCCGGCGCTCGGGGCGGTTCATCGTGATCGTGACGACGTCGCCGGCGCGGTCGGACGTAATGTGGCGGTAGATCATGGCATCACCTCGTTCGGCCTTTCGTAGCCCTCACCTCATTCCAGATCCAGCGCGACGATGCCGTTCGGGAACTGCTGTGCGAACACCAGGACCCCGCTGGCGTCCGGAGCCACCGCGACGTGCATGAACGGCCCAGTGCCCGACGAGACGGGATTCCCCGCGAAGGTGACGGGATGCTCGGCGCCGCTCCAGCCGGTCGCGGTCGTGTACTTCTTCCAGGTGATGACCTCGGGCCCCCCGCCGCACGTGATCCAGGCCGCGTACGCAACCGCGCCGTCGGGCGTCGACGCGGCCATGAACGAGCAGGCCCCCACCGCGTTGACGTCGACCGGTGCCGACCAGGTCGTCGTGTCGGCGTCGTAGCGCAGGTTCCAGATGCGCTGGATCGCGCCTTCCGATTGCTGCGAGAACGCGAGCGCGTCGCCGTTCGCCAGCATCAGGAGCTGCGCGTCGTAGAGCGCGCCGAGGAACGAGGGCGTGGTGTCGGCGATCAGCGGCGCGGGGGGGCTCCAGGCCTCGTCGCCGGCGTCGTAGCGGGTCCACGTCCACTCGCTCCCGCTCTTCCAGATGACGAGCACGTTGCCGTCCCCGTCGATCCCCGTCCGGACCACGACCAAGGTGCCGGTCGCGCTGACCGTCTCGGCATCCGCCCAGCCGGTCGTCGGATCGTAGCGCCGAACGGCGACGACGTTGCTCTGGATGCGGGCGGCGACGGCCCGCCCGTTCGGCGCCATCGCGAGATGCGTCGTGTCGTTCCCGGGTTGCGTCGCCGCGGCGAAGAGCTCCGCGCTGGCGGTCCACCCGCTGCCGGCGACGTAGCGGCGCATGCGGACCCCGGCCCCGAACCGCCACGCCGCAAGGGCGTTGCCGGTCGCGTCCATCACGACCCTGGGAAAAGACTGGGCGAGCTCGACGCCGCCGGGATCGAGATTCTCCGCGGCGCTCCATCCCGCCGCCGCCGTGTAGCGGCTCGCGAAGATGGCGGTCGTGCCGCTCGATCCCTGCCGCCAGATGGCGATCACGGAGCCGTCGCCGCCGGCGGCGATTTCGTGCTGGGTGGGACTCGTCTCGGTCCGCAGGAGGTCGGGGGCACCCCACCCTCCGCCCTGCGCACGGCGCAGCACGCTCGTGCCGCGGTCGCCCGACGGGTACTGCTGGGAATAGGCGACGAGCGCATCGCCGTTCGGCGCGATGACGAGATCCGGGTCGGTGCCGGCGCCGATCGGGACCACCGCCCCGTCATCGGCGACCGTGAAGCTCCATTCGGCGGCGGCCGTGAGCGGGTCGCCCGCGAGCGAGCGGATGCCGGTCGAGAAGCGCGCGGTGTAGGTGGCGCCGGCCGCAAGCGCGCTCGTCGGCGTGAACGTCACCGTCGCGCCGTTCGCCATGGCCGACCCCGCCACCACGTCGAAGGGGCCGAGCAGCTTCACGCTCGCACCCGTGCCCGCCGTCGTGACCGACGCGCCATCGATCGCGGTCGAGAAGGTCGCGCTCACGGTCGTCGCGGTGGCGGCGTTCGTGGCGCCGGCGAGGGGGCTCGTCGACACGAGGATCGGCACGGTGCCGCTGGCGTCGACCTGGAGGCGATAGCCACCGGGCTCGCCGGCGGTGCCGTCGATCACGATCCGGTAGCGGCCCGCGGCGGGCGCGGTGAAGGCGAGCTTCCCGGCCGTCGCATTGAAGGTCACCGGGCCGAGTTCGTAATCGTCGGGGCCCTGCACGATGACGCCGCCCTGGAGCGACGACCCCGCCGTCCGCGACACGGTGACGTAGACGGGATCGTCCGCGTCGACGTCGAAGCGGTACTGGTCCACGGCGCCGACGGCCATCGTGTAGGTCTCGTTCCACGGGATGGTGATCGGGGTCGCCTCCTCGAGCTCGAGCGGCTCGAGCAGGATGTCGACGTCCTCCACGACGTCCGGCGCGCCGTTGAAGACCTTGGTGCCGACGAGCGTGCCGTTCTTGGCGCTCGCGCGGACCGTGATGTCGATGTTCGCCGGCATGGGGAGCACGACGCCGCCCGCCGCCGGGATCGATGCCTGCGCGGCCCAGGCGGGAACACGCGGCGGGACGGCGCGCGGCCCGGTGGTCCCGGTGCCCGGGAGGCGGATCGGCGCCCCCAGGAACGGCGGCGGTTGCTCCGGACCGGTCCCGGCGTTCCAACAGTGACCGGTGCCGGTCAGGTCCTCGAGGATGCCGTCCGCATTGGAGTCGACTTTGCAGCGGGGTTTCGGCTTGTAGGTCGGCGCATCGAGCTTGTCGATGTTCCACCACGAGAGGTGGCCGACCGTGCCGCGGAGCGCCAGGCCCGACGGCGAGCCGCTCGACGCGACGACCGTGCCCGTCCCTTCCTGCACCCACGCCCCCGTGCGCTCGTCGAGCGACCAGAGCGGGATGACGGCGCCCACCACGACCCCGGCGCCCGTCTTCTCGAGCGTCGCGTAGACCGGCAGCTCGAGCGTCGCGGTCGCGCCCGGCGCGAGCTGGACGGGCGCGCCGTTCTTGGTGAGCTCGTACTGCACCGTCCCGTAGCTCAGCAGCACCCCCTCCTGGCCGTCGGCGGCGAAGCCGGTGTAGCGCCCCGGAAAGGCCTCCGGCGCGCTCACGGGATCGACCGGCGTGATCGCGACCGACACCGCGCCCGCGACCGGCGTGCCGTTCCCGGTGACGAGCCCGTTCGGCGGCAAGACCACCGTCGCCCCGTCCTTGCCGGCGACGGTGCCGCCGAGGGTCGCGTTCACGGTCTGCGGCGCCTCCTCGGCGATCATCGTGATCTCGAAGATCGCTCCCTCGGTGTCGCCCGGCACGAGGTACGGAAGATACTGCGTGGCGTAGCCGCCCTTGGTGAACGTCAGCTTGAAGGGCACGCCGCGCGGCACGTTCACGCTCACCTTGCCGCTCGCGTCGGTCGTGCCGGTGCCGCCGCCGTCGGCGACCACGCCGACACCCGCCAGCGGCGCGCCGGCGACGGTGCGGACCACGCCCGCGGCCGGCGCCGTTCCCGTGGCGGTCGCGCCGGCGCCGATCGTCACTTGCTGCTCCGTGAACGCGGTGCCGCCGCGGCCGTCCGCGACCGTGAGCCGCACGGTGAAGGTCCCCGCCTGGATGTAGGCGTGGGCGAGCGCCGCGACCGCGCCGACGCCGCCGTCGCCGAAGCTCCACAGATACGTGAGCGGGTCGCCGTCGGGATCGCTCGAGGCCCCGCCGTCGAACGTGACGGGCGCGAACGTCGCGCCCGTGGCGCCGACGGTGAAGCACGCGGTCGGGACCTGGTTCGGGGCCGACGGCGCACCGGTGCCGCCCGCGACGTCGAGCACGAGGCGCGCGACGTCGTTCGAGAGCTCGCTGCTGACGGCCGAAGCGACGCCGACGGTGAGGGTGCAGCGCGCCGGTGACGTCTTCGTTCCCGGCGGGAACTTGGCGGCGTCGATCGCGAGCGCGAGCGCGCCGCTCGCCTTCTTGCCGGCCTTGATCGTGGTCGTCGTCTGCACGCCGGCCGTTTTCTTGTCGAGGTCGACCCCGGCCGTCACGCCCGCCGGACAGTCGCCGCCGAGGGTGACGAGCGCGACGTCGGCCGCGGGCGTGCCGGGTCCCCCGCCGCTACTCGGGTTCGCGACGGCCACCTTGACCGTCTTGGTCACGATCTTGCCGGCGCTCGCGCCGACGACGAGCGGTTTCGGGTGCGCCGTCAGCACCTCGCCGAGCGCGGGTGGTGCCGCGTCGTTGGCGTCGAGCACGTCGATCGCGAGCGCCGCGGCCGCGTTGGCGGGGCTCGGGTCGGTCGACCCGCCGGGATCGATCGCCGCGACGGCAAGGGCGAGCGTGCAGCGCGCCGGCACTTTCGGCGCCGGGCTCGCGAAGGCCGTCGCGACCGCCGTGATCTGCACCTTGGCCTTCCCTTTCTTGCCGGGGAGCAGTCTGATCGCATCCGGGCTGCCGGCCTTCTTCTTGCCGAAGTCCGGGGTGCCGACGACGGTGCCCGGCGGACAATCGCCGTCGCCGACGGTCAACCGGAAGGTCGCACCCGCCGCATCGGACGCGGCGTTCACGACCGCGACGGCGACCGTCTTCGTCGCGAAGGCGGCACCGGCCGCGAGCTTCACGACGAGCGGCTTCGGGGCGCGGACGACGGCGTCCACCTCGGCGGCGTGTGACGGCGTCACGAGCAAGAGGGCGAGGATGCAGGCGGGCAGCACGACGACACGATCGGCAGGCATCGAGAACCTCATGGGAGCATGGTCGGATTCGGGGGCGGCGGCGGGACGCTAGAGCCCCGCCGGGCC
Source organism: Polyangiaceae bacterium (assembly GCA_031400185.1). Taxonomy (GTDB): domain Bacteria; phylum Desulfobacterota; class Binatia; order UTPRO1; family UTPRO1; genus UTPRO1. The sequence continues at coordinate 6,653 of JANNPN010000078.1, read as the reverse complement.
GCGGGTCAAGGAGTCCACGTTGCGTCCGCGGTGCGCGCGCTCACGGGAGCGGCACGCCGCCCCTCGCCAGGAGCTCACGAAGGCGCGGCACCGCGACCTCGCCGAGCGTCGGCACGCGGCAGGCGTGCTCGCGTGAGACACACGTCGCGACGTCGCCGAGCGCAGCGAGCGCCGGCACGCCGAGCTCGGCGCAGCGCGCGGCCGCCGCGTCGAAACCGAGGCCCGCCGCCGCGCGGAGATCCGCGAGCGTGGTGGCGCCGCACGGCTTGGTGATCGCCTTTGCGAGGCCCGCGTCCGCAGCGCCGGCGACCGAGGGCCGGCCGGCAGCGGCCTTTGCGCACGTGCCCGCCGCCTTCGCGCTGCAGGCCGGGTCCCCGCCCTGCTGCGCACACGCGAGCGTCGCGGCGCTGCACGCCTGCTGGCCCTTCACGAGACGCGCGGCGAGCTTCGCCCCCGCCTTCGCGATCGCCTTCTGACATTTGAGCGCCGGCTTGCCGAGCGTCTTCGCGTCGTCGAGCCCGGCCGCCGCGCCGTCGGCGCCGAGCGGGAGGCACGTCGACACCGACGCGTCGGCGCCGCCGAGCACCAGGAGCTCGCGCGCACGCGGCACGCGCGTCGCGAAGACCTCGACGGCGCGACAGACCTGCGCGCGCTCGAAGCACGTCTCGAGCGCATCGAGCGACGCGAGCGGCGCCACCAGGAGACGCGCGCAGCGCGCCGCCTCGGCGCCGAAGCCGAGCCCGTTCGTCGCGAGCAGGCTCGCGAACGGCACCGCCCCGCACGCCTTCGTGATCTTCGCCCGCACCTTCGCACCCTCGCCCGCCCCCGGCACGAGCGCGCTCGTCGCTTTCGCGCACGTGGCGCGCGCCTTCGTGAGACACGCGGCGTCTCCCGGCTTCGTCTGCACGCAGGCGAGCACGGCGTCGGTGCAGGACTGGAGTCGCTTGGCGACGCCCGCACCGAGCTTGGTCCCGCCGCCCGCGATCGTGAGCGCGCACTTCAAGAGCGCCTTCGTCGCGGCCGCGTCGCCGCCAAGGCCGGCCCCGAGGCCGTCGGCAGCCGCCGCGCAATCGGCGTCGGAGCGGTCGACCGCGCCGTCCCCGTCGTCGTCGACGCAGTTGTCGCACACCTCGCAGGCGGCGAGACCGTCCTCACCGACGGCGCCGCTGCACGGCTCCGCCTCCGAGAGCGCCGTGAAGGTGAGGCCGCCGCCCGCGGCCGTCGTCGTGAACGCGAGGTCCTCCGCGACGCCGCGGAGCACGATCCGGTCGAACCCGCCGAGGAGGCCGCCATCGGCCTGGACGAACGCGAATGCGTCGCCGGCCTCCGGCAGGTAGCCGTCGGCGAACCCGAGCTCGAGCGTGCCGTCGAGGGTCAGGGCGCCGGTCACGTGCAGCACGCCCGCTTGGCCCGGTCCGTCGCCGAGGATCCGGAGGACGCCGGTCGGGCCCTGCACGACGTCCGCGTCCAGCGTGAGCGTTCCCGGCGTGAACGTCGCGGCGCGGCCGGGCCGAAGCGCCGCCATCGAGGGGACGTCGACCACGATCCCGGGGCTGATCGTTCCGCCCTGCGCGAACGGCACCGGCACGGTGCCGGGTGCGGGGTCGCGCTCGACCGTGCCGGTGCCGGTGAGCGTGCCGCCGGTGCCGACCGCCAGCTCGCGGACGATCACCGTTGCGTCGGCGACCCGCACGGTGCCGTTCGTCCCGCTCGTGTGGGGCCCACCGATCTCGAGGCGGCGGAGCTGCCAGCGCGCGCCGTTCCGCACCGCGACTTCGGGCGCCGTCCCCGCCACGACCGCGAGCCCGAAGAGCCGACCGTCCGCGTCGCCGACGAAGGCGCCGTCCTCGAACGCCACGATCGCGTTGCCCTCGACGTCGGTGCGGGCGAACGTCGCGAGCTCCGCGTCGCTGCCGCGCACGGTGAGACGACCGCTGCCCGGGCTCGCTCCGGCGACCGTGAGGGAGATGAGGTCGACGAACCCGCCGTCCTCGATGGTCACGCTGCCCGCCCCGGCGCCGCCGATGCGCAGATTCACCGCGTTCAGCTGGGCGACCGTGGTCCCAGCGGTCTTCACGCGGAGCGTGGCACTCGCGCCCTGCACCTCGCCGACCACGACGTTCGTCGCCCGGATGCCGCCGCCCGCGAGGATCTCGACGATGGCGTTCTTCCCGCCGGTGTCCACGCCCGGTTGGAGCGGGTCGCCGATCCGCAGGCTGTTGAGCTCCCAGATGGCCTCGTCGCGCACGGTGACGCGTACCGCCGATCCGGCGAGAAACGCCGCGCCCGCAAGCGAGACGTCGCCGGTGACGCCGACCTTCGCCTGGCTCGCGATCTCGATCACCCCGTCGTGCCGCACCTCGTAGAGGAGCGGCGGGGCGACCTCCGCCTCCGGGCCGGTGACCGTGAGCTTCCCCTCGCCCGGGCTCCGCCCGTCGACGATCACCTCCAACGCTCTGAGGAGGCCGCCCTCCTCGATCGCAACGCTGCCGCTGCCCGCGCCGCCGATGCGGAGGGAGGACGTCTCGAGCTCGGCGAAGACGTCGGTGGCGCTCCGCACCGAGAGGCTGCCCTCCGCGCCGGCGGCCTCCCCAACCTGGACGATCTCCTCGACCTCGACCGCGGCGCCGTCGCGGATCGACAGGTCGGCGCCGACCCCGGCGCCGAGTGCCACCGCGAGGCTGCCGGCGATCGCCCACGTGCTGTTGTCGCCGGTCACGGTCGCGAGCCCGATCGCCGCGTCGCCGACGCGCCCCTCCGCGCTCGTGACGGTGCCGCCGCCCTCGATCGTCAGGAAGCTCGCGGTCACGGCGCCGACGCTGATCCGTCCGCTGCTCAGCCAGTTCGCTCCGGCACCGGAAACCAGCATACCGCCGCCGACCGCGCCGCCGTCGCCGATCGCCGCGTGCGACGAGATCAACGATCCTGCGAGGAGCCGCAACTGGCCGGTACCCCGAATGCCGAGCGACGGCAGCGCCAGCGACTGCTCGACGAGGCTCAGCTGTCCTCCGCTCAACTCGACGATGCTGCGATCGACGAGCATACGGCGGAGGCGGCCGTTCAGGACCGAGACGGGATACGTCGCGTCGACGTTGAAGCGCGCGCTGTCGCCGTCGTCCGGCACGGCTGCCGGCTCCCAATTGCCCGCGGTCTCGAAGGCGCCGCCGGCGCCGTTCGCCCACGACACGAAGCTCTCCGCGCCCCCGCAGACCGTGGTCGCACAGAGCGTGCCGAATCCCTGGAAGTCGCCGCTGCCCTGACACGTGCTGATCGTCGTCTCCGCGCACGCACCGCCCGCGCTGCAGCACGCGCCCTGCGCCTCGGGAAACGTCATGCTGAGCGTGATGCTGCCGTCGCGCGCACTGTCGACGGCGGCGGTCGGCGGAAGGTTGATCACCCGTCCGACCGAGCGCACGCGGACCTCCATGCTGGCGCCGCCGATCAGCGTCCCGGTACGCGGCAACGTGTCGACGGGGTTGAGCCCGACCCGAAAGAAAGCGACCGTCGATCCGTTCTCGCGGAGGTCGACCTCGAAGAAGCAGCCGTTGCAGTTCCACGGCTCGATCGGGTCGAGCGTGATCGCGAAGCCCGTCGTGCCGAGCACGCCGAAGGCGACCGTCGCCTGGACGTCGGCGCTTCCTCGGAACGCCTTCGTGAACCCGGTGGTCTGGTCCAGCACGTCGGCGTGGGCGTCGCCCCCGACGGTGACGTCGATCTTCGTGAGCTCGCCGCCGCTGGTCGTGAGCTGCACGTCGACGCAGCCGTTCGCGACGACGGCGAGGCCGCCCTCGACGGCGCTGTTCGCCGTGCAGCTCGGGGCGATCGAGAGCGACGTGCCGCTGCCGTCGACGGGCGTGCTGTCGCTGCACGTCGTCGCGCCCTCGGCCAACGCGGTGATGAGCTTCTTCGCGCCGAAGGCGCCGAGGCCGACTTGAGCGTCGGCCGGGGCGGGGTCGAGGGCGGCGAGCACGACAGCCGCGAGGAGGGAGCACAGGGGTCGGAGGGCGGGCGAGGAGACGCGGATCGTCGGCATGGACCCGTTTGTTGCACACCGGCATCGCCGGCGGCCACCGCGGTTGACCTGCCAGGACGAACCGGCCACAAAACCCGCTGGAAGGAGCCCTCCCGCCATGGCCGTCGGCATCACCTCCTATGGGTCGTACGTCCCCTATCGGCGCCTGAAGCGCGCCGCGATCGCGCAGGTGCTCGGCATCCCCGCCGGCAAGGGCGAGCGCGCGGTCGCGAGCTTCGACGAGGACAGCGTGTCGATGGCGGTCGAAGCCGTGCGCGACGCGCTCGCGGGATCGCCGACCACCAACGTCCGCACGCTGCTCTTCGCGACGACTACCCCGCCCTACGCCGAGAAGCTGAACGCCGCGCTCGTCGGCGCGGCGGCGCAACTGCCGCTCGAGATCCGGGCCGCGGATCTCACCGGCTCGCCGCGCGTCGGGCTGACGGCGCTCCTACAAGCGACCGACGCGGTCCGCGCGAACGGCGGCTCGGCGCTGGTCGCGATCGCCGACTGTCGCATTGCGGCCCCGGAGGGCAAGGCCGAGCAAGCGGGCGGCGACGCCGGGGTCGCGTTCGTCCTCGGCGAGGATCCGATCGCCGAGATCGTCGCGACGGCGTCGGTCACACGCGAGTTCCTCGACACCTGGCGCGCGCCCGGCGAGCGCTTCGCCCATTCGTGGGAAGAGCGTTTCGCGCTCACCCAGGCCCATGCCCCCCTGCTCGCCGCCGCCGTTCGGCGCGTGCTGGAGGAGGCGCAGTGCACGCCCGCCGACGTGGCCAAGGTCGTGCTCGACGCGCCGAACCCGCGCGCCGCCGACGAGCTCGCGCGCGGCGCCAAGCTCGCACCGGAGCAGATCGCCGATCCGCTCGCCCTCACCGTCGGGCAGACGGGCGCCGCGCACGCGCCGCTCGTGCTCGCGAGCGTGCTCGCCGGCGCCAAGCCCGGCGACAGGATCCTCGTCGCGAGCGCCGGTGACGGCGCGGACGCCATCGTGCTGAAGGTCACCGAGCGCGCCGCGACCTATGCCCAGCCTCGCTCCGTCGGCCGCTTGATCGAGTCGAAGGGCGACGTCGCCTACGCCCGCTACCTGAAGTGGCGCGAGATCCTCCCGACCGAGCCGCCCCGTCGTCCCGATCCCGATCGTCCCGCCGGCCCGCCGATGCTGCGCTCCGAGACGTGGAAGTTCGGCTTCATCGGCAGCAAGTGCACCGCGTGCGGGACGCCGCAGCTGCCGCCGCAGCGGATCTGCACCAAATGCAGGAGGCGCGATCAGATGGAGCCCTACCCGTTTGCCGACCGCGCCGCGAAGGTTGCGACGTTCACGCTCGACCACCTCGCGTACTCGCTGAACCCGCCGACGGTGAACGTCGTCGTCGACTTCGAAGGCGGCGGCCGTTTCCTCTGCGAGATGACCGACTGCGAGCCCGAGAAGGTCGCGATCGGCGACGAGGTCGAGATGACGTTCCGCCGCACCCACTCCGCGGGCGGTGTGCACAACTATTTTTGGAAGGCCCGTCCGCGGCGCTGACGCGCGCGACGCAAAGGAGCACTGTCATGGCAAGCAACGGCATCAAGGACCGCGTCGCGATCGTCGGCATGGGCTGCACCAATTTCGGCGAGCACTGGGACAAGGGCCCCGACGACCTCCTGATCGACGCCGCCTACCAGGCGTACGAGTCGGCCGGCATGGACCCGGACGACGTCGATGCCTACTGGCTCGGCACCATGGGCCAGCTCTCGGGCCTCACGCTCTCGGTGCCGCTCAAGATCGACTACAAGCCCGTGACCCACGTCGAGAACTTCTGCGCGACGGGCTCCGAGGCGCTGCGCCAGGCGTGCTACGCGGTCGCGTCGGGGGCCTACGACACCGCGATGGCGATCGGCGTCGAGAAGCTCAAGGACTCGGGCTTCTCGGGGCTCGTCGTCGGGAGCCCGCCGAACGACGGCACGCTTCCCAACATGACGGCGCCCGCGTCGTTCTCGCTGCTCGCGCCCGCCTACTTCAAGAAGTACGGCCTCGAGAAGGACAAGGGGAAGGAGGTGCTGGCGCGGATCGCATGGAAGAACCACCGGAACGGCGCCAAGAACCCGAAGGCGCAATTCCGGAAGGAAGTGCCGATGGAGGCGATCCTCAACTCGCCGAAGGTCGCCGACCCGCTCGGCGTGATGGACTGCTCGGGCGTCGCCGACGGCTCGGCCGCGGCGATCGTCGTCCGCGCCGAGGACGCGCACAAGTACACGAAGCACCCCATCTATATAAAGGCGCTCTCGTTCGTGGCCGGCCCCGGCGAAGGTCCGCTCGCGCAGGACTACGACTTCACGACGTTCCGCGAGGTCGTCGCGTCGGCGAAGGACGCCTACAAGCAAGCCGGCATCACCGATCCGCGGAAAGAGATCAGCATGGCCGAGGTTCACGACTGCTTCACGCCGACCGAGCTCGTCCTCTACGAGGACCTCGGCTTCGCCGAGCGAGGCGGGGCCTGGCGCGACGTGCTCGCCGGCGCCTTCGACCTCGACGGCCGCCTGCCGGTCAATCCCGACGGTGGACTGAAGTCCTTCGGTCATCCGATCGGCGCCTCCGGCCTGCGCATGATGTACGAGATGTGGCTGCAGCTCCGCGGCGAGGCCGGGCCGCGGCAGA
>JANNPN010000076.1:0-21981 GCA_031400185.1 Polyangiaceae bacterium | reverse complement strand
TGCGGGTGTTTATGTGGAGATACCGCCCGGGGTGGTCCTTCACGTTGATGCAGGTGGTGTTGTTGTCGACGCGCGTGCGCTGGTGCTCGCTCGTCGCCCAGTCGGTCGTGGAGACGCGGCGTGCGGCGATCGCCTCGACCGTGCGACCCGTGCGAGCGGCGGGCGACAGCTTCCGCGGCGGGTCGTCCGGTCGGTCGCGCATGGCTGCACGGACCCTAACCCGGATCGCGGTCGTCCTGCCACTGCGAAGTTGTTTTTCGTTGCCTCGAGCTACGCCACATGGCACGGCGGTGATGGGAGGGCTGTGCCGTGCACTCCTCATTCCACCTCGTGCCGCGCCTCGTCGCGGTCCTGCTGCTCATATCTTCTCTCGCGGACACCGCCGTGTCGGCGGACGACACCGTCGACCGCCCGGCCGCGCGTTGCCAGAAGACGATCGCGACCGGGATCCACGCGTTCGTCGCGCGCGAGCTCTCCGGCCTCGGTCGCTGTGTCGGCGCGGCGTTCTCCTGCGTCGAGACCGCGCCCGCCGACGCCGAATGTCTCCCGAAGGTGCGCGTGCGTTGCGAGCGCACGATCGCGCGTCTGCTGCGACGGGAGACGCAGCTCGCACGCGCCGTCGCCACCCGCTGCGATGCCGTCGGCGTCGAGCGGCTGCTCGATCCGAACGGGCTCGGGTTCGCGCGTCTCGCTCCCCTCTGTCCCGCGCTCGGGACCGCGCGCGGCGACGCGGGAGTCCTCGGCACGTGTCTCGCGCGGCTCGCGCGATGTCGCGGTGAGCGGCTCCTCGCCGGAGCCTTCCCGCGCGGGGGCGAGCTCCTGCGGATCGCCGACGTGCCATGGGACGCGCGGCGCGCGCTCACCTGCTTTCCGGACCGGGGCGGCAGCGGCAGCGGCGAGCGTGATGCCGACGTCGGTGCGCTCGTCATGCGGTGCGCGCGGACGACGGCGCGTGCGACCGCGCGCTTCGCGACCCGGACGCTCGTGAATCTCGCTCGGTGCACGCGGACCGTGGCGACCTGTGCCGACACGACGGACCCCGCGGACGATTGCTCGACGACGGCCGCCGGGGCGTGCGCCGCGGCTTTCGCGCGGATCGACGGCGCGCGCGCCTTCTTCGGGAAGGCGGTCGCCAACGCGTGCGGCGGCGATCGCGTCGACTTCGCGACGCTCGCGGGGCCGAGCGCCCTGAACGCGGCGGCGCTCGCGGACGACTGCGCCGCGGTGCGGGTCGACGATGTCGACGGCGTTGGGGCGTTCGCGGAGTGCCTCGTGCGTCGGCACGAATGCGAGCTCGCCGACCTCGCGACGGAAGGGACGCCGAAGACGGAAGACCTCTTGGCGCTCGCGGGCCGGAGCGTCGCGCGTCCCTATTGCGTCGCGCCGACGCCGACCTCGACCGTCACGCCCGCGCCGGCGCCCACCCCCGCGGGACCGACGCGTACGCCGCGTCCCGGCGAGACCGCGACCCCGACCGTCGCGCGGACCCCGCAGCCGCAGCCCACGGCGACCCCGTTCTGCGGCAACGACGTGCTCGACGACGACGAGGAGTGCGACGGGCAGGATCTCGGTGACGAGACGTGCGAGGACCTCTGCTTCGAGGTCGGGGAGCGGCCCGTCCTGAGTTGCTCTCCCGGGTGCAGGCTCGATTTCTCGGGCTGCGACGGCGTCGACTGCGAAGCGCCGTGAGCGGTTGACGGACGTCGAAGCCTCCGACTAGGGTCCGGCGCTCCGCATGCGCCGTCTGCCGAGGATCGGATGCTTCATCGTCATCGTCATCATCGGCGTCGGGTGTCGGGCCTACGTTCGATCGCCGGAAGCGAACGGCGTCGAGGCGCCGCGCTCGGCCGTGACGACGTCGCCGCCCGCGTCGCGGGTGCCGGCCGCGGGCACCGAGCCGGCGGTCCAGGTCGTCTACCGCGCCGACCTCGACGGCGCGGTACGTGCGGCGATCGACCGCGACCTTCCCGAGTGGCGGCGGCGCTATGAGACGCTGCACGCGAGCCCGGAGCTGTCGCTCGCCGAGGAGCGGACCGCGGCCGCGGTCGCGAGCGAGCTCGAGCGCGCGGGCTATCGTGTGACGACCGGCGTCGGCGGGACCGGCGTCGTCGGCGTGCTGGCGAACGGTGCCGGTCCGATCGTGCTCGTCCGCGGCGATATGGACGCGCTTCCGGTCCGGGAGGAGACCGGTCTTCCCTATGCGAGCACGGCGACGGCGACCGTTCCCGACGGCACCACGACCGGCGTGATGCACGCATGCGGTCACGACGTCCACACGACGACGCTGGTCGCGACGAGCGCGCTTCTTTCCGAGCTGCGCGCGCACTGGAGCGGAACCGTCGTCGCGGTGGCGCAGCCCGCGGAGGAGCTCGGACGCGGCGCGGCGCTCATGCTGCGGGACGGGCTCTTCACGCGCTTCCCGAAGCCGGACGCGTGCGTGGCGCTGCACGTGTCGTCGGACCTCGCCGCCGGCACGGTCGGCTTCACGCCGGGGTTCTTCCTCGCCAACGTCGACTCCGTCGACGTGACGATCTACGGGACCGGTGGCCACGGCGCGCGCCCGCACGCGACGGTCGACCCGATCGTCACCGCGGCGCACCTCGTGACGGCGCTGCAGACGCTGGTGAGCCGCCGCGTCGACCCGATCGATTCGGCCGTCGTGACGGTCGGCTCGATCCACGGCGGCACCAAGCACAACGTCATCCCCGATCAGGTGACGATGCAGCTCACCGTCCGGTCGTTCACCGACGACGTGCGGCGCACGCTCCTCGACGGGATCCGGCAGATGGCGACGGACGTGTGCGCGGCGTTTCGCTGCCCGCGCCCGCCGCTCGTGGCGGTGAAGGACGAGCACACGCCGGCGGCGTACAACGATCCTGCGCTGACCGCCGCGGCCGTGGAGGTCTTTCGATCCGCCTTCGGTGCCGACGCCGTCGTCGCGATGCGTCCGGAGATGGGCGGCGAGGACTTCGGGCGCTACGCGCCGGCGGCCGGCGTCCCCGGCTTCATGTTTCGGCTCGGGAGCGTGGCGCCGGAGACGATCGCCGCGAGCCGGCGGCCGGGCGGCGCGCCGCTCCCGAGCTTGCACTCGAGCCGGTACGCGCCCGCCGCGACGCCGACGCTCGCGACGGGGGCGCGCGCCCTGACGCACCTCGTGCTCGGGCTCCTGACGCCGGTGCGGTGAGACCGGCCGTGAGCGGTCCAGGCCGTCGCGGCGTGAGCGGTCCAGGCTGTCAGGCCGTGAGCCCCCAGGCTGTCAGGCCGTGAGCTCCCAGGCTGACGGGCCGTGAGCGCCCAGGCTGTCAGGCCGTGAGCGATAGCCTCGCGCGCATCGGCAGCGTCACCGTGAACGTGGTGCCCCGTCCTGGCGCGCTCGCGACCATGACGTCGCCGCCGAGCTGCTCGAGCAGGCGCTGCACGATGTAGAGCCCGAGCCCGACGCCGCCGTACGAGCGTGCGTCCGAGCTGTCGGCCTGGCGGAACATCTCGAAGATGACCGGCAGGCGGTCGGTCGCGATGCCGACGCCGGTGTCGCGCACCGTGAACGCGCAGCGCTCGCCGCGCGCATCGGCGCGGACGACGACCTCGCCGCTCGGGGTGAACTTGAGCGCGTTCCCGACCAGGTTCTTCAGGATGATGCGGAGCTTCCGCCGGTCGGTGTCGAGGAGGACGTCGTCGCCGCCTTCCCAGCGGAGCACGGTCGCCGGCGGCTGCGCCATGGCGGCGAACTCGGCCGCGAGCTCGTCGATCAGCGCGGGCACGGCGACGGCCTCGATGCACGCCGGATCGCGCCCAGCTTCCAGCCGGCCGAGGTTCAAGGTCGCCTCGATCATCTCGAGCAGCTCGAGGCCGGCCCGCCGGATGCGCGCGAGAGTCGCCGACCGCTCCGCGGGCGGGAGACCCTCGTCGTGCAGCATGTCGGCGTAGCCGAGGATCACGCTGAGCGGCGTCCGGAGCTCGTGCGACATCGTCGAGACGAACTCGGACTTGAGACGGCTCGCGCGTTGCAGCTCCTCCACGAGGCGCGCGTTCTCGAGCGCCATCGACGCGAGCTGCGCGATGCCGATTGCGAGCCGCTGCTGCTGCGGCGAGAACGCCGTCTCGCGGCCGCAGTACCCCGCCGACAGGAAGCCGATCACCTCGGGACCGCGGCGGAGCGCCACGTAGAGGCTCCGCGTGACGCCGTACTCGGCGAGCAAACGCGCGTTCGCCGGGTCGGTGACTTTGGACGTGTGGACTTGGACGTGCCCCTGGCTCTCGAGCTCGCGGAGCAACGGTCCGAGCGCCGTCGGCGAGAGCCGCATCACGCGCATCGCCTCCTGCTGCTCGGCCGTGTAGCCGTGCGAGGAGCGTGGCACGAAGACGTCGAGCACCGGGTCGCGGAGCACGGTGTCGCTGACGTCGCAACAGAGCAGCTCGGTCGTGAGCTCGCTCAGCCGATCGAGCAGCACCGACGGACTGAGCGACGAGATCATCTCGTGCCCCGCGTGCGCAAGCGCCGTCGACACGCGCGATTCCTCCGCGAGCCGCGCGGTCGAGCACGCGAGCTCGCTCGCGATCCGATGGCGCTCGATCGCGACGCCGGCGACGTGGGTCGCGACCTCGATCAGTTGCCAGTCGCTTGGCGCCGGTGTTCGCGCCTCGCGGTAGTACATCGCGAAGGTGCCGAGGCAGCGCCCGTCGGTCGCGAGGATGGGGAACGACCAGCAGGCGTGCAGGTCCTTGGCGAGCGCGAGCGTCCGGTAGTCGTCCCAGAGCGGGTCGGTCGAGATGTCCGACACCACGACCGGCCGGCGCGAGTATGCGGCCGTGCCGCAGGACCCGACGGTCGGCCCGATCTCGATGCCGTCGATCGCCTCGCAGTAGTCGTCCGGGAGGCTCGGCGCGCCGCCGTGGCGAAGGCGATCCCCCTCGAGCAGCAGCACCGAGCAGATCATGCGGGGCACCTGGCTCTCGACGAGCTCGCAGAGGGCTCCGAGGATCTCCCCGAGGGGCTTCCCGAAGGCGATCATCTCGAGGATCCGCGTCTGCCCGCGCAGGAGGAGCGCCGTGCGACTCCGTGCCCGGTCGTGCCAGAGCGTCCGGACGGTCAGGAGCGCGAGCCCGAGCATCGCGGTGGCGAGGAGCGCGGCGATCATGCCGCCGGCCTCGCGCGGCGCCTACACGGAATGGCATTTTGATGACGGCTCGCCATCTTCTTCCCACGCCGATGCCGCTCGAATTGCCGTACTCACAGGCGATACGGGCGCGACGCGGTCGTGGGCAGCAAGGCACGTGCCGCGTGACGTGCCCTTCCGTGTCGCGGACGGGCGACCGCGCAACCTTGCTGCAGCCCCGTGCCGCCTCCAGTATGCGCGGTTCATGTCGGCGACGAAGCAGGGCTCCTACTACGGCTGGCGGATCGTCGCGGTGGCGTTCCTCACCCACTGCCTCAACGTCGGCTGCGTCTTCTACAGCTTCGGCGTCTTTTTCACGCCGCTCATCGAGGAGTTCGGGTGGACCCGGGCGCAGATCTCGTGGGGGTTCTCGTCGGTGTCGATCGTGGGCGCGCTCTGGTCGCCCCTCGTCGGGCGCATCGTCGATCGCTATGGGCCGCGGCCGTCGCAGCTGTTCGGCGTTCTCGTGCTCGGCGGGACGTTCATGCTGCTCTCCACCGTGCACTCGCTCGTCCAGTACTACGTGCTGATGGCGCTCTTCGTCTCGCTCGGCTCGACGGCGCTCGGACCGATTCCGAGCAACAGTGCCGTCGCGGGTTGGTTCCTCCGACGGCGCGGGCGCGCGCTCGGGCTCGCGACCGCGGGCATCTCGATGGGGGGCGTGATCTTCGTGCCGCTCGCGCAGACCCTGATCCTGCATGTCGGGTGGCGCCAGGCATTCGTGGCGCTGGGTGCGGTCGTGATCGGCGTCGGCCTCCTGCCGATCGCTCTGGTGATGCGAAAGCCGCCGGTCGATCTGCCGCCCGAGGAGCGCATGCCGGCGGGCGGCGACCGCGGGCTCGCGTACGAGATCGAGCACTCGGTGACCGCGCGCGACGCCGTCCGTGACCCGAACTTCTGGCTCATCGCGGGCGCGTTCTCGCTGACCGTGATGGGACTCTCCGCGGTGCTCCTCCACCAGGTGCCGCTGCTCATCGACGTCGGCGTCAGTCCGGCGCACGCCGCGCTCGCGCTCGGCGCGACGGCGGGCGTCGGCGTACTCGGGAAGCTCGGGTTCGGCGCGCTCCTCGAGCGCGTCGAGCAGCGCAAGGTGATCGTCGGCTGCTTCGTCGCCCAGGCCGTCGGTCTCCTCCTGCTGCCGTTCGCCCAGGTCCCGTGGATGCTCGCGCTCTACGTGCTCGTGTACGGCTACTCGATGGGCGGCAACGCAACCCTGCAGGCGACCGTGCTCGGCGAATGCTTCGGACGCCGCCACTACGGCGCCATCGCGGGCCGCATGGGGCCGATCATCGTGTTGTCGCAGGCCGTCGCGGTGCCGCTGGTCGGATGGCTCCGGGACCGCACCGGCAGCTACATGCCGGCGATTGCCGTGATCGAGGTCATGACGCTCGCTGGGGCGTTGTGCATCTCGCGCCTGCGTCCGCCGGCCTGGCGCGGTGCCCACGCCGGGTAACTCCGCGCGACGATTTCCTATCGAAACTCACCAATCGCGATGCTAAGACGACGCCCGCATGAAGCGGGCGGGAGGTGGCGGAAAGCGAGGCGGGCGGAAGCCGACGCGCGTCGAATCCGACGATCGGCCGCGGGGCTACGAGGCGGCGCGCATGCAAAAGCTCTGGCGCGACATCGAGGACGCGAAGCACAAGGCGGGCATCGGGCGCGTGCCGGTCCCCGTGACACCCCAGACCTGGGACGTGACCGCGATGCTCGGGCGAGCTGCAACGCTCGCCGGTGACGTTGCCGCGTGGATGGTCGCGAACGCACCCGCCGCGTGCGCGGCCGCGCTCGCGAACGGGGCGCAGCTCCTCCGGAGCGTCCCCGTCGTGGGACGGTTGGTCGATCTGGTACCCGTCCCCGCGAGCGAGGGGCCCACAAAGGACGAGGAGGGCGCGCGTCCGGTCGCGACCTCGCAGCCTCGCGCCAACGGCAACATCCGGTCGCGTCCGACCGAGCCCGACTCCCCCGACGACCCCGATCGCGGCTGGCTGCATTAGCGCACAAGCGAGACCTCTCCCCGTCGCCGCCGCGGCAAGCCGCGTCGGCTCAACCCCCGGCTCGCTCGCGCTCGGCCGCGCGCTGCGCGCGGGGCGGCCGCGTCTTGGGTCACGCTCGTAGTCCACGAGGGGAGATCTCTCTGGGCTCTGGCCGCTCGCGCATTGATCTGGTAATCCCCCCCGGCTGGGTTCAGGATGCATCCCCCCAAGACCCACGACGGCCGCCGGCGCACGGCTGCACGCTCGATCAGGCAAAAGGAGACGAAGTGAGCGATTCTCGAGTCCGCAGCGAGACCCGTGCCGGGCGCGACCGCGCCCCCGCCGCAGCACCGGCTCAGGTCCATAAGTTCACGGAAATCCTGCCTGGGAACATCAACTTCGACTTCGTCGGCAAGCGAAAATTCTTCCTCATCCTGTCGTCGGTTTTGAACCTGCTTTCGATCCTTCTGGCCCTCCTGTGGGGCGTGAACTTCGGCGTCGACTTCGCGGGGGGCACCGACGTTCGGGTCCGGTTCGCCGAGCCGACGACCGCGAGCGCGCTCCGCGAGAACCTGGGCGGGATCGAGCTGCCCGACCTGACCGTCCAGGAGTTCGGCGGGCAGGGGAAGGAGTTCCTCCTCCGCTTCGAGCCGCAGACCGCGACCGCCATGAACACCGTCGCCGAGACCATCAAAGGGTCGCTCGGCAAGCAGCACCCCGGCGACAAGGCCTTCGAGATCCTGAGCGTCGAGAGCGTCGGTCCGAAGGTCGGCGCCGACCTCCGTCGGCGCGGCTTCCTCGCGGTCGCGTTCACCACGCTCTTCATGGGCATCTACATCGCGTTCCGCTTCGACCTGAGCTTCGGCCTCGGCGCCGTGATCGCGCTCGCCCACGACGTCCTGATCGTGCTGCTCGCACTCGTCGTGTCGCGGACGATCTTCGACCTCACCACGCTCGCCGCCATGCTGACCGTGATCGGCTTCTCCGTGCACGACACGATCATCGTGTCCGATCGCGTTCGTGAGAACCTCCGGAAGATGCGGCGCGCGAGCCTCGCCGACGTGATCAACGTGAGCATCAACGAGACGCTCTCGCGGACGATCCTCACGACCGGCACCGCGTTGCTCGTGTTGCTCGCGCTCTACTTCCTCGGCGGCCCCGGGCTCGAGCCGTTCGCGTTCTGTCTGATCGTCGGCTTCCTCACCGGCACGTACTCGTCGATCTACATCGCGGCGCCGGTCGTGCTGTTCTGGTCGACTCGCTCGAAGCTCGGCGGCGACGATTGAGGTGATGCGCTCACCTCGAATTGCATGGTCGGGAACGCTCAGCTAAGCACGCTCGCATGATCGGCGGGGGCGGGGTGTTCGATCTCGTGCGTCAAGGCGGGGTCGTGATGGCCCCCTTGGCGCTCTGCTCGATCGTGAGCGTCGCGGTCATCGTCGAGCGGATGTGGGCCTTGTCGTCGGCCGCGCGCCGTTCCGACCGCTTCCATCGCGCCGCGCTCGAGGCATGGCAGGACGGCGGGATCTCGGAAGTAGTCGCCGTCACTCGTCGCGACGACTCGTTGCTCGGCACGGTCTACCGCGGCGTCCTCTCGCTCGCGGACTCCGATGACGACGCGCGTCTCCACGTGGCGACTCGCCAGGTCGCGGCCGCGGCGCGGTCGCTCAGGCGCTATGTGTGGCTGCTCGGTACGATCGGCAGCTTGGCGCCCTTCATCGGCCTCCTCGGCACGGTCGTCGGCATCATCCGGGCCTTCGAGAACATGGCGGCGACCGGCTCGGGCGGCTTCGCGGTCGTCGCGGCCGGCATCTCCGAGGCGCTGATCGCGACCGCGGCGGGCTTGCTCGTCGGCGTGCTCGCGATCTTCGCGTACAACGCCTTCATGGTCCGGATCGGCAACGAGATCGCCGACCTCCGCGAGCACACTGACGACCTCCTCCTACGCCTGCGCACCTCCGAGCGGAGCGCAGCGCCGAGAACCTATGGCAGCGCGGCTTCTCACTGACGCCGGTGACGACGCGGAAGCGATCGTCGCCGAGATCAACGTCACCCCGCTGACCGACATTTTTCTCGTGCTGCTCATCATCTTCATGGTGACGAGCTCGGCGATGATGCAGCAGGGCTCGAAGGTCTCGCTGCCGTCGTCCGAGAGCGGCAACCCGGAGGCGGCGGGCCTCACGCTGACTGCGACCGCCAACCACACGCTCGAGCTGAACGGCGTCACCGTCGAGCGGAGCGCGCTCAAGGACGAGCTCGCGAAGGCGCTCGCGGGCCGCGAGGACAAGGCCGTCATCCTGCGCGGCGACCGGACGATCATCCTCGAGGACGCGGTGCAGCTCATGGCGATCGCACGCGAAGCGGGCGCGGAGCGCCTCGCGATCGCGACCACGCCCCCGGGGAAGTAGGGGCGTTCCGGTGTCGGGCGCGTCACCGGCGCGTCGGGGTCGCTGATGTCCAGTCGCATCCGCCCGGTCGTGTGGCTCGCGCTCGTTGCGGTGACCGCGGCGTCACTCTGGATCGTCGGAGGACGGTTGCGGCTCGATCCCAACGTCGGGTCGCTGTTGCCCGACCAAGGCGAGGCTATTGCGCTTCGCCGCTACGTGCGGGCGTTCGGCGGCGGCGACCTCGGCGCGGTGATGGTGCGGAGCGACGATCCGGACCTGAACCGCCGGCTCTGCGCCGAGATCGCGACTGCCCTGCAAGCGAAGCCGAGCATCGCAATCGCCGTCGATCGTCTCGACACGTCGAAGCAGCTGAGCCCCTGGCTCGCGTGGCGTCACGCGAGCGCGCCGGTCCGGGCGCGGCTCGCCGCGGCTCTGACGCCCGAGGGCATGCGCGCGCGTCTCCGCGAGAGCCGGAGCATGCTGGCGCTCCCGGGAAGCGGTCCGCTCGCCGAGCTGCTCGTGCGCGATCCGCTGCGACTCACCCAGATCGCGTTCGAGGGCACGAGCGCGGGCAGCGGTCTCCGCTCGCAATCGGACGGCAGGTTCGCGACCGACGGCGGGCGCATGTGCCTCGTGCTCGTGAAGGGACGCGGGCAGGCCCTCGAGCAAGCAGCGGCGCGCGCGTTCGCGATCGACATGAACGCCGTGCTGGCGCCGCTCCGCGCGGCGCACCCGACGGTCGAGGTCGGCGATACCGGCGGCCACGCGATCGCGGCGGCGACGGAGACGATGATCAAGGGCGACCTCGTGCGCTCCGGGCCGATCGCCGCCGTGCTGGCGTCGATCGTCTTCGTGGTGCTCTTCCGACGCGTGCGGGCGCTCGCCGCCGTGTTTCCGCCGTTGCTGCTCGGGACGCTCTGGACGGCGGCGCTCGCGTCGGTCTTGCCGGGCGGCCTCTCGGCGATCGCAGTCGCGTTCATGTCGGTGGTGGTGGGCGTCGGGGTCGACACCGGCGTCCATGTCTACGCGGCGTTGCTCGACGCCCGCCGCGCCGGGTTGGCGCCCCGCGCCGCTGCCGACGCGGCGCGGCGTCGGACCGCGAGCGCCGTGCTCTTCGCCGCGTGCACGGCAGGTGCCGCGTTCGCCGCGCTCACGCTTTCGGACATCCGCGCCGTCCGCCAGCTTGGGATCCTCTGCGCAGCAGGCGAGGTGCTGACCGCGATCGCGATCGTGCTCGTCACCCCCGAGATCGGCCGCTGGCTGGAGCGGGGGACGCCGCCGCCGGAGGCGCCGATGCATTGGACGCGGTTTTTCGCGTGGCTCGCCGCGACCCGCGGCCGCGCGCTCGTGACCGCGGCCGTCGTGCTGTCGCCGATCGTCGCGGTCGCCGTCTTCGGTCCGCCGCCGCTCGCCGACGCCATCGTCGGCATCCGGCCGAGCGGCCTCGCGCCGCTCCGCGTGCAGCAGGAGATCTACGATGCCTTCGGCGGCCGCCCGGGGCAGCTCATCGTGATGATCCCCGCCCGCGATCCAGAGGCGGCGCGCGCGCGGGCCGACCGCATCGTCGAGGCCTTGGCCGACGTGCCCGAAGTGGACACGGTCGACTCGCTCACGACGCTCGCACCGGCGCTCGCGACCCAGCGCGAGCGCCTCGCCGAGCGCGACGCGCTCGACCTTCCCGCCAAGGCCCACGAGCTCGCACGGGCACTCCGCGACACGGGATTCGCGCCGGACCGCTTTGCTGCCGTGCTCGCCGCGATGCGGTCGCCGTCACACGACGTGCTCGACCTGCCGGCGCTCGAGGCGACGCCCTCGGCGATCCTGCTCTCGCGCTACCTCGGCACCGACGCGGGCGAGACGCTCGTCGGCGTGTACGTGCAGCCGCGCCCCGCCCCCGAGGCCGTCGCGCGGCTCGAGGCGGCCGTCCGCGCCGTCGACCCGACGGCGGTGATCACCGGCTACAGTCGGCTCGAGACCAACCTCCGCGAATCGCTCCGCCGGGACCTGCCGCGGATCGGGCTCGTCGCGGGCGTGCTGGTCGTCCTGGCGCTCGCGGCGGCGCTCCGGCGCGTGCGCGACGTTGCGATCGCGGCGCTCGTCGTCGTCGGCGAGGTTGCGGCCGTGCTGGCGCTCTTTCGCGCCGCCGGCATCCCGCTCCACGCGTACTCCGCGCTCGTGCTGCCCGTGCTGCTCGGGATCACCGTCGACGAGGCGATGTTCCTCCTGCACCGCGCGAGCGCCGAGCGAGGGCGCGACCCGATCGCGGCGACGCTCCGCGACGAGGGTCCGCCGATCGCGGCGACGGCGCTCACGACCGCGGCCGGGTTCGCGGCGCTCGCGTTCTCCGAGTTCGGCGGCCTCCGCGACCTCGGCCTCGCGGGCGCGCTCGGCAGCACGACGGGCCTCATCATGGCGCTCACCATGGTGCCGGCGGGCCTCCGGCTCGCGATCGGTCGCGCCAGCGACCGTGGGATCGCCCGCGCCAGCGACCGTGGGATCGCGCGCGCCAGCGACCGTCAGGCGTAACGCTTGTAGTCGATCGTCGGAAACAAGTTGTCTGCCGCCTCGACCGCGGCGAGCCATTGCTCGTCGACGGCGCCCTGCTCGACGCCCTCGGCGAGTCGACGAAAGCGCGCCAGGTGCTCGGTCGTCCGGCGCGACGCGTAGTCGACGACGGTGCCACGGGCGATGATGAACGCCCAGTCGCTCGCCTGCGCGAGCAGGAGCTCGCGCGCCGCCTGGTCGAGGGCGCGCTTGGTCGTACCCCGCGCCTCGGGATGGCGGCGCGCGAGCGCGACCATGCGGTCGGCGGCGTGGTGCAGATGGCCGTAGATCCAGTCGTTCACGCTCGAGAGCCAGACCTCGTGGTAGCCCTTGAAGCCCCACGAGCTCGTATTCGGCTCGGCGAGCTGATGGGTGGGATACGCGTCGAGGTACTCGTCGAGCGTCGTCAGGCGGAAGGCGTCCTGCTGCGCGACGTGGCGGCAGAGGTAGTCGAGCCAGATCGGGCCTTCGTACCACCAATGCCCGAAGAGCTCGGCGTCGAACGGGACCGTGAGGAGCGGCGGCCGTCCCGAGCCGTCCCGGAGGCGCTCGAGCTGGCGCGCGCGGCTCTCGACGAAGTGCGCGGCGTGCATCTCGGCCTTGGCGCGCGCCCACGCGGGGTTGTACGGCTCCTTGTGATCGCTCGTGCCGGTCACGCGGTAGTACTTCATGCCGGTGTAGACCCGTTCGCCGCTCGCCGGGAGGAAGGGGCGCACATCCTCCTCCGGGAGGTCGAAGCCGATGTCGCGGTAGAACTCGCGATAGTCGAAGTCGCCGGGGTAGCCCTCGATCGAGCTCCACACCTGACGCGCGCACTCGGCGTCGCGCCCGAACGCGGCGACGCCGGCCGGGCAGAAGATCGGCGCGTACACGCTGTGCAGCGGCGGCGACGACGCGAGCTCGATCGCGTGCGTGTCGACGCAGAAGTAGCGGACGCCCGCGTCGGCGAGGATGCGATCGAGGCCGGCGTAGTACGCGCATTCCGGGAGCCAGAGCCCCGAGGTCGGCCGGCCGAACAGCCGGCGGAACTCGCTCATCCCGAGTCCCACCTGCACGCGCACCGCTTGCTCGTTGACGGCGAGGAGTGGCAGGCAGCCGTGGGTCGCCGCCGACGTCATGAGCCGCACGCTGCCGGTGTCGGCGAGGGCGGCGAAGGCGGCGATCAGGTTTCGCCGGTAGCGCTCGACGAAGGTCGAGCGGGCGTGCGTGAACGCGTCGAGGTAGTGCCGTGCGAGCGGCGCGAAAGTCGGGTCGTGACGCGTGCGCTCGATCTCGTGGGTCGCGAGCGCGATCCGTCCTTCGAGGTACCGCTCGTAGCGCTCCTGGAGGAGCGGGTCGGCGAGCATGTTGAGGAGCGGCGGCGAGAGCGACAGCGTGATGCGGTACGGGACGCCGTCGGCCGTGAGACGCTCGAAAGTCGAGAGCAGCGGCAGATACGTCTCGGTGATCGCCTCGAAGAGCCAGTCCTCCTCGAGGAACGACTCGTACTCGGGGTGACGCACCCATGGGAGGTGCGCCTGTAGGACGATGGCCAGGAGGCCGCGGTCGGCAGCCATCAATCGTCGCTGCTGACCAGCGGTACTGCGGCGGCGGTCTCATTGGCGAGCCCGCCGCGGACGAGGCTCCAGCTGCCGCGCTGGCTCGCCGGCGCCGTTTCCCCCCAGGAGGAGGGCGCGGGCTGCGTCACGGGTGCCGGCTCGCTGACGGCGACGGTGACCGCGCTCGTGCTGGTCGCGCCGGCCGTGCCGTTGGTACCGTGCGGCACGAGCTCGCCCGCTTCGCGGCGCTCGCTCCACCCGACCGTCATCCACCGACCCGGCGCGGCGCCTGGTTGATCGGTGCGTGGCGTCCAGATCGGTTGGGAGCGCGCGAGGGACAGGAACGCGCCGTCGGGGCGGATGAATCCAACCTCCGCCACGAAACAGGACGCCGGCCGTCCGAGGTACGCGTAGAGCGAGCGCGCGTCGCCGCTGACCGCGAAGTCCTGGAAACGATTCGGCGGTGCGGCGTCGAAGGCGATCTGCGTGACGTCGTAGGTCCGGAGCACCATGCGGAGCTGGTCGGATCCGCCATCCGCGCGGACCGCCGCGACGCGTGCAGCAGAGAGATCCCAGTAAGCGTAGAGGCAGTGCGGATCGCGAGCCAGCAGCACCAGCCGATCGCTGCCGTAGGCCGACGGCAACGTGTTCGCGCTCCGCAGGAGCTCCGCCGATGGAGGGGCGGTGCGCCCGGATGTTTGCGTCGCCCGAGTTTGGAGCGTCGTCGGAGGGCTCGACTCCGTCACGGTCGGTGCCGGGTCGACCGTGGACTTGCGATCGTCGCGGCTGTCGGTCGCGGGGAACTTCGCCAGCAGCTCGCGGAGCGCTTTGAGACTCGCCTGGGCGGCCGCGAGCACGTGGCGTCCCACCTCGCCCGCGATGCGTTCGGCGGCGGCGAGCGGGCGGTCGCTGGGAAGCCGAGTCACGGCGCGACTCTAGCGGCGTCGTCTCAGTGCGTCAAAGTGTCATTCGGCGTGCCGATCCGCGGGTCGGCAGTGCGGCGCAAGATCGCCGCCCTCGGACATCGAAGTGGGGAGGAGTGGGCGCGCCGACGCGTCGGGGCTCGGCACGTTCGCGATCAAGATCCGTCCCGACGGACTTTCCCACCAGACGCATGCCGGGGCCCGCAGGTGCTGGCGGATCTCTTCGAGGTGGCGTTTCTTCACCAGCACCGCCGTCGGGTTGGCGCGCCCGAGGACCGCCGCGGCGTCGGCCGGCGAGCGCACGCGGAGGAGGCTCCGCCCGCCATAGTAGGTGAACGAGTGGCCGCGGGTTTTGTACGCGAAGATCGGCGTCGCCGCGGGGAGACCGTCCGCGACCCGCGCGGCGTCGCGGAGGCTCGCGAAGTCGTCCACGACCGGTGCGGCGACCCGGTAGAAGATCACCTGGGTCGCGAGCGTACCCACGACCATCAGCGCGGGGACGTACCGGAAGCGCCCGTGCCGAAACGCGTACCACCCGAGCACGGGGAAGATGGCGAGCAGCAGTGCCGGGAGCGCCGCGCGCAAGTACTCGGGATGGGTGATGCGGACGCCGACCGGCGTGCCGAGCGCGACGACCGTCAGGCCCGCCGTCCATGCGAGCGCCGGGATCGCGAGCGCACGCGCCGCGGTCGCCGCAGGCGCGCGCAGCACCCGATCGAGATACGCCGCGACCAGCATCGCGAGCGCCGGAAAGATCGGCAGGAGATAGGTCGCGAGCTTCGCGCGCGAGAGGGTGAAGAACACGAACGGCACGACGCACCAGAGCAGGAGGAACGTCTGGAGCGCGTTGCCCCGGCGTGCGCGCCGCGCCGCATGCCGGAGCGCGCCCGGCAAGACGAGCGTCCACGGGAGGAACGTCACCGGCAGCACCCAGACGTAGAACCAGATCGGCTCCGGATGTCCCGCGAGCGCGCGGCCGACGAAGCGGCCGAAATTGTGCTGCACGAGGAAGGTCCAGAGGTAGTCGGGGGTGCGGATCGCGGCGATGGTGTACCAGGCGGCGAGCGCGGCGAGCGCGGCGAACGACGCGAATCCGGGACGGAACCGTTCGAGGCGCGGGAGGGTGCGGGTTGCGGCGAGAAACGCCACGCCGACGAGCAGGGGCAGCAAGGCCGCGACCGGCCCTTTCACGAGAAGCCCGATCGCGGCCGGAACGTAGAGCGGCCACGTGTGCCGTGCGGTCGTCGGGTTGGCGTCGGACCGGCGCTCCCAGATCGCGAACGCCTGCAGGAGGGTCGCGGTCGTAAGGAGGGTGAGAAGCATGTCCATCCGGACCGAGCGGCCGAGCGCAACGAACTGCGCGGCGGTCGCCAGGACCAGACCAGCGCCGAGCGCCGCACGCGCGCCGATCCGGCGCCACGCGAAGCCGACGACGAGCGCGATCGTGAGCGCGCCCGCGAGCGCCGACGGTACGCGCGCCGCCCATTCGTCGCGTCCGAGCGCCGCGAACGCGCCGGCGACCACCCAGAAGTACCCGGGCGGCTTGTCGTAGTAGCGGGCGAGGTTGAGCGTCGGCCCGACCCAGTTGCCGGTGAGCAGCATCTCGCGGACGGTCTCCGCGTAGCGGCTCTCGCCCGGATCCCAGAACGCCGGGCGGCCGAGGTCGAGGAAAAGGGCGAGGGCGACGGTGGCGACGAGGGCGGGGGCGCCCGTGACGATGCGCACCCTACCCCGCGCCGCCTTCGGTGGGGTGGGCACGGAAGGCGCGAGTACCATGGGCCCCGGAGACCGTCCATGCGGGTGTTCCGCGGGATCCACCGAGTCCCTAGGGAATTTTTCCCCTCTCGTTGAGGATCAAAGGTAGTTGCGGCGACGCGCGCCGGGCGCGCCTTACTGAACCCCAGTAGGAGGCCTCGAATGATGATGATGTCCAGCCTCGAACGGCATGCAACCCGCGACTTCGAGAAGGACCTGGTGAGCGCGTACGACGGCGAGATCCCGCCGCCGTACTATTTCTGGGACATCGGACTCGCGCGCCGCCACATGCCGGCGTTGCCCCGTCCGGGCGAGATCGACGCGGTCCTGCCGTATGCGGTGCTGCCGCCCGAGTTCGTGCTCGCGGCCGCCGTTTCGATCGACGAGCTCGACGAGATGCTGGAGCGGCGCGCGCGCCGCGAGGAGCTGAGCGGGGGGTGAGGCGCCCGTCCCGTCTGGGGTGTCAGCGGCGAATCGCGTCGAACGACTGATGGGTCGGTAGCGACCAACCGAGCTCGCGCGCGAGCACCTCGATGCGGCGGGCGAGGGCGGTCGCGTCGATGTAGTCTTCCGTGCGCGGCGAGTCGACGAAGCGAAGCCCGCCGCGGAGGTCGACGTCCTGCTGGACGGCGCTCCGGATGCGGGCGCCGCGCGGGCCGTCGTCGAGGTCGCGGACGGTCTGCGCGACCAGGAACGCGAGCTTGTCGAACAGCAGGTAGCCGCCGCTGTTGGTCTCGAACATGCCGGGGACGAACAGGTCGGTGCGGCCGGGGACGAAGGCGCCGGTCAGGAGGCGCGGCCGGCCCGAGCGTGTCGCTGCGATCGTCGTCGGGGGCAGGAACGGCACCTCGTGGCGGAAGCCGGTCGCGCAGAGCACGACGTCGAAGGGCTCGGCGCTCCCGTCGGTGAACCGCACGAGCTCGCCGTCGAAGCGCGCGACGTCGGGCTTCATCACGAGGTCGCCGTGGCTGAGATAGTGGAAGACCTGCGTGTTCAGGACCGGATGCGACTCGAGCGGCTTGTGGTCGGGTGCGCGGAGCCCGAACCGCTCCTGGCGGCCGACGGCCAGTCGCAGCATCGCGCTGAGGATCGGCTGGGCGAGCCAGTTCGGGAGGTGCGGACCCGACTGGAGCAAGACGTCGATGGGTTGCCCGAAGAGGTGCTTCGGGAAGATCCAGTAGCCGCGCCGGACGCTGAGCGCCGCGCGCGCCGCGACCTTGGCGGCGTCGCAGGCGATGTCGAATCCCGAGTTGCCGCCGCCGACCACGAGGACGCGCTTCCCGCGGAACAGCTCGCTGCTCCAGTAGGCCGCCGAGTGCAGGAGCTCACCGGCGAACGTTCCGGGATACGACGGCATGACCGGCAGCCACTGCGCGCCGACCGTTGCGACGATGGCGCGGTGCTCGGCCGTCGTACCGTCCGCGAACGTGACCTGCCAGCCGCCCGTGGGAAGCGGCGCTGCCGCCGTCACCTCGGTGCGGAAGCGGATGGCGTCGCGGAGACGGAACGTGTCGGCGAAGGCGCGGAGGTACTCGAGGATCTGCAGCCGGCCGGGATAGTCCGGGTAGGCGTCCGGCATCGGCATGCCGTGAAACGCGCTCCGCGTCCTCGACGAGATGAAGTGCGCCGACTCGTAGATCGACGTGCCGGCATTGTCCGCGTCCCAGATGCCGCCGACGTCGCCATGGCGCTCGACGTGGACGTAGGGCACGCCGAAGACTTTGAAGGCGCGCGCCGCTGCGAGCCCGTTCGGGCCGGCGCCGACGATCAGGGTAGGGGCGGCCATGGGAGCGGGATGCGATACGACGCCGGCAGCGCGCCGGCAACTCGGCGGTCGCTGGCGATCACGAGGGAGCCTTGCTCGCCCGGCGATCAAAAAACGGGCTCGCCCTCCGTGGTCGCCAGGCCGCGGAACGCCGCGCGCAATCGCTCTGTGACCGGCCCGGGCGTGCCGACCCCGATGCGTCGTCCGTCGAGGCTCACCATCGGGATGATCTCCGCACCGGTCCCGGTGAGGAAGCACTCGTCGGCGACGAAAAGGTCGTAGCGTGCGAGCCGCCGCTCCTCCCATTCGAGGCCGTTCGGGCCGGTGAGCTCGCGGATGACGCCCGCGGTGATGCCGTCGAGGGCGCCGTCGGTCGCGGGCGGCGTCAGGATCCGGCGGCCGTGCACCGCGAAAACGTTGTCGGCGGTGCACTCGGCGACGAACCCCTCGGGGTTGAGCATCAGCGCTTCCGCTGCGCCGGCCTCGTGGGCCTCCAGGCGGGCGAGCACGTTCTTCAAATAGTTGAGCGACTTGATCCGCGGGTCGACGCTCGCCGCCGCGACCTGACGCGTCGCCGCGGTCACCACCCGGATGCCGGACACATAGTGCTCGGGGGGATACACCGCGAGCGGGGCGACGATGACGATGACGCACGGGCGCGCGCACGTCGTCGGGTCGAGACCGAGCGAGCCCTCGCCGCGCGTCACGACGAGGCGGATGTAGCCGTCCGCTTGCCGGTTCGCGCGCACTGCCTCGACGACCGCCGATGCGAGCGCCGCACGGTCCATCGGGATCCGCAATCCGATCGCATGTGCCGAATCCTCCAGACGCGCGAGATGTGCGTCGAGGCGGAAGATCCGGCGGTCGTAGACGCGAATGCCCTCGAAGACGCCATCGCCGTAGAGCAAGCCGTGGTCGAAGACGGAGACGCGCGCTTCTTCGCGTGGGACGAGTCGGCCGTCGATCGAGACGAGCATCAGGAGATCCTCCTTGCGGTTTTGGTCGGGCGTCGGGCGCGTGGTTGCACGAGGACGCGGTCGGAAAAGACGTCACGCCAGCGGCTGAAGTTCGGGCCATAGGTCTGGACGAGGAGATCGTGGAAGCGGCCGACGATCTTCTGCACGTAGATGTCGTGCTTCAAATAGTCCTCGGCGGCGGCGACGAACGCGCGGTTCCGGCTCCACGCGCCGTGCGCACCGCCGTCGTCCTGCACGAGGCCCATCAGCGCGACGCGCGCATCGGCGCAGAGGGTGAGACCGCGGCCGCCCTTCTCGCCGTGGATCGTGTCCTTGATGGGATGAGGGTAGACGGCGGACGCTTCCAGCGTGAGCGAGCCGTAGTCGATGACGGCGACCTTCACCTTGCGGTGGTGCGCGGCGGCGATTGCGGTGCGGAGGTCGGCGAGCTCCTCGTCCCACGCGGAGACGAGGAGGGTCTGCTCGGCACGCTCGACGAGGTGCGTGGTGCGCTCGAGGAGCGGCGTGCGGCCCTGAACGTTCCAGATGTAGCCGACCGGCTCGTCGGCTCCGATCGCGGTCAGCTCGTCGCGCAGGCCGTCGAGCGCGCGCTCGACGCGCGTGCGGTAACGGTCGATGAACTCCTCGGGGTCGACCGGGACGTAGCGCTTGGCGCGTCCGCCGCCGTCGGTCGGGAACACGAGGTCCTTCTCCTGAAGCCGCGTCAGCACCTCGTACACCTTCGAGCTCGGCACGCCGGAGCTGCGCGCGAGCTCGTAGCCGGATGCCGGGTGCCGCTTGACGAGCGCGAGATACAGCTTGGCCTCGTAGTCGCCGAGGCCGATCTCGCGGAGTCGCTCGAGGAGCCGGTGGCTCATGGCCGTAGTCACTACCGTCGTAGTGAATAGCGAGTCAATATGGCGTGCGCGGTGTGGCGAGGGGGCAGGGGTTCTGGTAGCGACGCACGAGGAGGAGAGTGGAGGCGGCATGGATCGACCGGCGCATCACGGCGGCAACGGCCGATTCCGGAACCCCGCCGTCCTCGACCGCGGCGGGCTCGGCATCCTGTTGCCGTTTCTGGCCAGGCGTTTCGCGGGGTTCTTCGGCGACCGCGATGGCGCCCCGCCGCGCGTGCCGAACGACGGCGTTTCCCTTCGCGAGAACGCGCGCCACAGCGTGCCGACGGTCACGTGGATCGGACACGCGACCGTGCTCGTGCAGATGGAGCACCGCACGTTCCTCACCGACCCGATCTGGTCCGACAAGCCGTTTCCGGTGTCGTTCGTGGGGCCCAAGCGGTTCGCGGCCCCCGCGATGGCGCTCGCCGATCTCCCGCCGATCGACTTCGTGCTGATCTCGCACAACCACTACGACCACCTGGATCTGCCGACGCTGCGCGTGCTGGCCGCCAAGGGCACGCGGTTCTTCGTGCCCCTCGGCGACGCCGCGCTCCTGCGGAGCTGCGGTCTCGGCCCCGTCGACGAGCTCGATTGGTGGGACAGCCGCGACGACGGCGGCGTGACGATCCACTGCGTGCCCGCGCAGCACTGGAGCGGCCGCCGCCTCACCGACGACTGTGCGAGCCTATGGTCGGGATGGGTCGTCGCAGGACCGAGCCGACGCTTCTACTTCGCGGGGGACTCCGGATACTTCCCCGGTTTCGTCGAGATCGGCAGGCGGCTCGGACCGTTCGACCTGGCGGCGCTGCCGATCGGCGCCTATGAGCCGGCGGCGATGATGCGGCCGGTGCACCTCGATCCGGAGGAGGCGCTACAGGCCGGGCTCGACGCCGGCGCCGCGCGCATGCTCGGCATCCACTACGGGACGTTCGATCTCACCGACGAGCCGCTCGACGAAGCCCCGCGACGTTTCCACGCCGAAGGCGCCCGCCGGGGAATCCCAGCGGATCGCCTCTGGACGCCGCCGCTCGGCGAGACGTTGCGCTGGTGAACGCGAGACACGGCCGCCCGCGCGTCAGGACAGTCGGCGCGCGATCAACGGCTCGACTGCGCCGAGCCGGGTGACGCGGGTCGCGTCCGGGGCTTCCGCGGCGAGCTCGTCGCCGCCGACCAGCACCACCTCGAGGCCGGCCGCTCGCGCCGCCGCCAGGTCTTCGCGGGCGGTGTCGCCGACGTGCAGCACCTGCCCGGGACGGAGCCCGACCGCCGCGAGCGCCGTCGCAAAGATGCGCGGATCCGGCTTCGCCGCCCCTGCCTCGCTCGAGATCGTCACGTGGTCGATCAGCGGCGCCAAGCGAAGCGCGGCGAGCACGCCGCGCACGCGGGCATCGAAGTTCGAGACGACGAGGATGCGCAGGCCGGCGGCGCGGAGGCGGGTAAGCAAGGGCAGCGCGTCGGGATCGGCGCGCCACGGCTCGGCGCTCCCGAAGAAGGCGAAGAGCGCGTCGAAGTAGGCGTCGAAGTGGGCGACGGGCGTCTCGAGGAACACGTCCCGCACGACCCCGTGCCACCACGCCTTCTCCCGTGCGCGCAGGTCGTCGCTCGCCATCGGCGGAAACGCGAGCGGTGGGGCTGCGCGGAACGCGGCGCGGAAGCGCTCGTGAAGATGCGCCGCGTCGGCGGCGATGCCGTGACGCGCCGCGACCGTCGCGTAGAGCTCGCCGATCGGGCGCACGGGATGAAAGAGGGTGCCGGCCGCGTCGAACGACACCCCGCGGAGCGTGCCGGCGACGCCCGTGCCGTCGCTCGGCAAGACGCACGGCATCATGCCGACGCCCGCATCTCGGGATGCTCCCAGAACTGGATCAGCACGCCGAACGCCGAGCGCGGCGAGATGAACGCGGTCTCGCGGCCGTCGGGCGCGCGCCCGCGGTCGGTCAGGCGGACGCCGTCGCGCTCGAGCGCGCGCAGCACCGGCCCGAGGCGGTCGACGTCGCCCGACACGTGATGGAATCCCTCGCCGCGCTTCGCGAAGAATCGGTCGAGGAACCCCGAGGGCGCGCCGGGGTTCGGCGCGATCAGCTC
>JANNPN010000069.1:0-6957 GCA_031400185.1 Polyangiaceae bacterium | reverse complement strand
CACGTGCGGCATCGCCCCAGGGGGGGGGGGCGGCATTGGGGTGGGGGGGGGGCGGGGGGCGACCCCGCCCACGACCATGGCGGCCGGGGCGCCGCGCGCACCCGCCGCCATGACGCTCGCAAGGGTGTCGTGCAGTTGCGACACCTTCAGCGGCTTGGTGAGATTGGCCTGGATCAAGCCCGGCGGCACGTCATTGAGGGGGTGCCCCAACGAGGAGACCATCACGATCGCGCGCGCCGGATCACGGTCGTGCAGGCGCAGGGCGAGCGTGACGCCGTCCATGCCGGGCATCTGGTGGTCGAGGAGCGCGACGTCCCACCGCTCGTCCGGCAGCGCGAGGGCTTCCTCGCCGCCGCTCGCGACGTCGACCCGCACGCCCCACGTCTCGAGCGCCATGCGCGTAATACGACGGTTGGTCGCATTGTCGTCGACGACGAGGATACGCTTGCCGAGCATCGAGCTCAGCACTACCTGCGCCGGGTACTCGGAGGCTTCGCGGGCGCGAAAGGTGAACCAGAACTCGCTGCCGACCCCGGGGACGCTCTCGACCCCGATCGCGCCGCCGAGTAGCTCGACGAGGTGCTTGCTGATCGCGAGGCCGAGGCCGGTGCCGCCGAACTGTCGCGTCGTGCTGGCGTCGGCCTGACTGAAGGAGCGGAACAGCCGGTCGCGCTTGTCGTCCGCGATGCCGATACCGGTGTCGCGCACGCTCACCATGAGCGCGAGCTCCGGGTCGCGGGTCGCGACCGACACCGTCACGACGACCTCACCCGCGGGCGTGAATTTCATGCCGTTGCTCAGGAGGTTCACGAGCACCTGTCGCAGGCGGCCGCTGTCGGTGACGATGAAGGCCGGCACGTCGGGCTTGATGTCGCACGCGAGCTCGACGTTCTTGATGGCGGCTTGGTGCGCCACCAGGTCGAGGGCCTCCTCGACGATGCGGCGCAGCTCGAACGTGTGCGGGTCGAGCTCGAGCTTGCCGCTCTCGACCTTGCTGAAGTCGAGGATGTCGTTGATGACGAGGAGGAGATGCTCGCCGCTCGTGCGGATCGTCTCGGCATACTCGCGCTGGGTCTCGGTGAGGCCCGCGTCGAGCAGCAATCCCGTCATCCCGATGACGCCGTTCATCGGGGTCCGGATCTCGTGGCTCATGGTCGAGAGGAACTCGCTCTTGGCCCGAGCGGCCTCCTCGGCCAACACGAGTGCCGCGGCGGCTTCCTTCGCCTTCGCGCGGCGCGCCAGATCCACGCGCTGGATGCTCGTGCCGAGGATCAAGGTGACGATGCTGAAGATGGTGGCGTGCGCCATCATGGCCGCGGCGGTGCCGAATTCCGGATTGAAGAGGCCGGCACTCGGGCCTTCGACCCGCGCGGCGCCGATGAGGGCAGGGACCGCGAGCGACACCGGCAGAAGAAACCGCGCGAGACGTGCGCCCTCGTCGTCGGCCAGGAGAAGGCGCATGGGTTGCACGTCCGAACACGAAGCGACGAGTGCCGTGCCCATGAGGAGGCAGAGGATTCCCGTGTGCAGCGCCATCGGGAAGTAGGTCATGATGCCGTAGAACTCGCGTACGCCGAAGATGTAGCCGAGCACCGTCGTACCCGCGATCGCCATCGACACGATGGCAAAAGCAGGGGCGATCGCGAAGCCGCGGCGGGGCCGCCAGCCCAGCGTAAGGAGCGCGACGCCCATGAGCACGAAGTTGAAGGCGGTATTGGGCGCGATGGCGTTGGCCTGCGGGGCGAGGAGGACGGTGGCGCGGAACAACCAGGCATCCTGTCCGAGGTCGACACCCGTGGCATAGGAAAAGAGGCGGAGCGCACCCAGCAGCAGCACGGTCGCAGCGAGCACGGACCCGAGACGACGGAAGTGCTCCGTACGGTGCAGGACGAGGGAGAAGCCGGCGAGCACGAATCCCACGGCCGTCACGGGATTCATGTTGGCCGTGCCCGGAAGGATGGACTTCAGGCGCTGGACGTCGAACACGTAGCCGCCGAGGACCGCTGCTCCGGTGAAGATCGTGGTCCACATGCACCCGATCGCGACCACCCGAGCTGCGCGTTCGAGTCGTGGTTGAGCCACCGGGGCCATCGTCATGCCGGAGTCCGTGCCCGCCGTGCCACCCCCCGTGTTCCCCATCCTCGGGAAAAAATAGGGAGCAGCGGCAGTGCCATCAAGGTCGTACTTGTACGCGCGTGGTTGTCCGTGGATCGGTAGAAACTGCAGCGAGCGCTGTCAGCGCGTCACGCCGTGTCGACGCTCGCGGCTCGCGCCCGCAACCAGCGGAAGATCAGGGGTGCCACCTGTTCGAGTAGCACTGCTCGGCACCTGATCCGGGTTCTAGAGCCTACGTGCGGCGGCCTCACTAACCATCGCGTCCCACTTCCGCGCCGTTGGCCACCACGGGAGTCGCCGCGACGGGTGCCGCTGCGAACCAGCGGTCATGCAGCAACATGCCGGCCAGCATCGCTGGTACGACCACCAGCGCGGCCGACACGCCGCCGCCGAGCGCGACGATGGCAGGTCCGGGACAGAACCCGCCGAGTCCCCAGCCCACCCCGAAAATTGCGGCTCCGTTAACCAGACGTGCGTCGAGGCCCTTCCTGGTTGGCACGCAGAACGCTGGTGCGAGGAGGGGACGCGATCGCGTTGTCACGAAGCGGCGCAGCAGCGCGTGCGTGCCGAGCGCGCCCCCCATCACGAGCGCGAGACTCGGGTCCCACGCCCCCGTGAAGTCGAGAAAGCCGACGACCTTCGACGGCTGCGTCATGCCCCCGGCCACCAGCCCGCACGCGAACACGAGTCCGCAGCCGAAGGCCGTGAGCATCCCTGCCATCACAGTCGCCCTCCGAACACCTGCGTGACGAACAGCGCGGTGAGCGCGCCGGTCGTCATGAAGATGAGGGTTGCAATGATCGAGCGCTTCGAGCCACGCGCCATGCCGCAGACGCCGTGACCGCTCGTGCAGCCGCTGCCGAGGCGTGACCCGAAGCCCACGAGAAGGCCGGCGACCGCGAGGGCAGGCGTCGAACGATCCAGGGTCATGGCGAACGCCGCCGGCGCCGCGGCCGCGAAGAGGAATCCTCCGACGAGCAGCCCCGCCACGAACGCTGTGCGCCATGGTCCGCCGCTCGTATCGCCCGCGAGTAGGCCGCCGAGGATGCCGCTGATGCCCGCCACGCGACCGAGCAGGCCGAGCATCGCGGTTGCCGAAACGCCGATGAGGATACCCCCGAGCAGCGAAGAAAGCGGAGTGAAGTGTTCCATCGTCGACCTCTCAAACCAGTGCGGCGATCGCCGCTCCGGCGGTGAAGAGCGCTAGCAGGACCAACCCTGCCGCGAAGGCGTTGAGGCTGCGCTCGGCGTCGATGCGACCCGCGATGTGTCCCCCGGTGAGCACCCCGCCCACGGCCGCTGCCGTAAACGCCGCCGCGACCAGCCAGTCGATGTGCGCCGAGCCCATGCGGGCCAAGAGCGCCGTTGCGCAATTGATGGCGACGACCAGCAGCGACGTCCCGATCGCCTGGGGCATCGCGAACCCGAGCAAGAGGGTGAGTGCCGGCACGATCACAAAGCCGCCACCGACGCTGAAAAGCCCCGTCAGGGATCCGACGCCAGTGCCGGCGGCCAGCACCATGAGCCCGTGCTCGACGTCGAGGTGGGTGGGCTTGTTCGTGGTGGCGGATGCCTCGAGCGCCTCGGCCTCACCGCTGTGCGTGCACGTCGGACAGGCCGTGACCATGCGCCACGCGGCGACCAGGATGAGTCCCGCGAAGGCGAGCAGCAGCAAGTCGGGATCGAGCCTCCGGTTGATTGCGGTGCCCGCGAACGACCCGCCGATGCCGGTCACGCCGAAGGCGACACCCGGTCCGACGTTGACGCGTCCCGCGCGATGGTGGCCCGGGAGCCCCGACAAGGCCGCAACCCCGACCAGCAGGAGGCTCGTCGCGGTGGCTTCCTGCGGCGTCTGGCCGGCGGCGTACACGAGGGCCGGGACGGCAAGGATGGATCCGCCGCTGCCGAGCGCACCCAGCGACAGCCCCACCAGGAAGCCCAGCGGCGACGCGACGAGCGCGCGAATCACAGGCCGAGCGCGCGCCAGCGGATCATGCCACCCGCCGAGTTCGCGACATCCTTCACTGCCGCCGTCTCCAGGATCGCGCACGCCTGCGCCGAGCGTCGCCCCGACCGGCATACGCACACGACAGGCTTGTCGCGGGGCACCTCGGCGACGCGCGCGCGCAGCTCTGCGAGCGGAACGTGGTTCATCCCTTCCAGGCGGCCCAGCGCGCCCGCGAGCGGGGCGGGCTCCCGGACGTCGAGGAGGGTGACCACCGCGCGATGCTCGGACACCCATACCGGCCGTCGATCTGCTTTGGATGGGGCAGCCCGAGGTTGTCCATGTAGCCGGTGAAGTCGCTCTCGCTGGCCTCGCCTCCGATGCGCGGATTCCAGCGCTTTTCCTCGCCGACGGTCGTGACCGTCCGGCCGGCGTAGTCGTGGGCCGGATAGAGCAGGCACTCGTCCGGCAGCGTGAAGATCCTCTCCTTGATCGAACGAAAGAGCGTGTGCGCGCTCCCTTGCTGGAAGTCCGTGCGCCCGGCGCTGCGGATCAGCAACGCGTCGCCCGTGAACGCCATCCGGAGGTCCTTGGTCACGTAGGTGACACAGCCATTGGTGTGCCCTGGCGTGGGCCGGACGATCAGCGTCGCCGTGCCCGCGTCGATGATGTCGCCGTCGTCGACGTAGACATCGGCGCCCGTGGCGCCGCTGCGCCCGGAGAGCACGATGTTCGAGCCGAGCGCCTGGCGGAAGCGCCACGCCGCCGTGACGTGGTCCGCATGCACATGCGTCTCCAGGGTGTGGGTCAGCGTGACGCCGAGCTCGTGGACCAAGGCGCGATCACGCTCGAACTGCTCGAACACCGTGTCGATCAGCAGGCCGCAGCGCGTGACTTCGTCCGCGAGGAGGTAGGTGTAGGTGGAGGAGACGGGATCGAAGAGTTGGCGGAACATCGTGAACGACAGCTAGCACATCGCGTCTGCTGCGCCGTTGGCTTTCGGGCGAGACGGCCATCACGGCGCGGACGCTCGCATCGTTGCTGCCGCCCGAACGAGGCATGGGCGTCACCGTCGGGATCGCGCGGCCCGACGACCTCGAGCCGACCCGCTGTCCTGCCGAAGGCTCACACCGCATCAGCGCGTACCCTGCGTAGAGCTACGCGCGTAGGACGCCGCGCTCCCGGCGTTGGATCGAGCGACTACAACGATGGACGGAGACGTCCATGTCCAAGATGATGAGCTGTTTCGTGATGCACGGGATCGGCAAAGTCGGCCTGACGGAGAAACCCGTCCCGCGCCCGGGACCGAGCGACGCCATCATCCGCACGACGGCTGCGCTCGTCTGCACCTCCGATGTCCACACCGTCGCGGGTGCCATAGGCGATCGCCAGGGTCTGACGCTCGGGCACGAGGCGGTCGGCGTGATCTTCGAGCTCGGCGAGCTCGCGGCCGCCAGTGGTCTGTTCACGATCGGCCAGCGGGTCGCGGTCAATGCCATCACGCCCTGCTATGCGTGCGACAACTGCCAGCGCGGCTTTCCGAGCCAGTGCGGCGAGATGCTCGGCGGCTGGAAGTTCGCCAACGTCAAGGACGGCAGCTTTGCCGAGTACTTCCACGTCAACAACGCGGTGGCCAACCTCGCGCCGATCCCCGACGGTCTGAGCGATGAGCAGGCCGCCTATTGCTGCGACATGCTCTCGACCGGCTTCGTCGGGGCCGAGCATGCCAACATCCCCATCGGCGGCAGCGTCGCAATCTTCTCGCAAGGGCCCGTGGGCTTGATGGCGACCGTCGGCGCGCGCCTCCGCGGTGCGGGACTCGTCATTGGAGTGGAGTCCGTGCCGAACCGCATCGCGCTGGCGACCAAGTATGGCTGCGACGCGATCGTGGACTTCACGAAGGAAGATCCCGTCGCGGCGATCATGAGACTCACGGGCGGCGCGGGCGTGGACGCGTCGATCGAGGCGCTGGGAACGGCCAGAACCTTTGCCGCGTGCGTGAGTGTGACGCGCCCGGGCGGAACGATCTCCAACACGGGTTACCACGGCGACGGCGATAGCGTGCCGATCCCGCGCGTGCCCTGGGGCGTGGGCATGAGCGACCAGACCATCCGAACGGCCTTGTGCCCCGGTGGATCGGAGCGGATGGGGCGCCTGATGCGACTGATCGAAATGGGCCGGGTCGATCCGCTGTTGCTGACGACGCACCGGTTCCCATTCAAGGACATCGAGCAGGCGTTCCGCATGATGCAGACCAAAGAGGACGGGATGATCAAACCGCTGATCTCGTTTGGGTAAGCTCTTGGAAGGAAGAAAGTATGAAAACGATTCAGGTGTACGACAAGCCGATGTGCTGCTCGACGGGCGTCTGCGGACCCCAAGTCGATCCCGTGCTGCCACGCTTCGCGGCCGATCTGCACTGGCTGGAGTTGCAGGGACATCACGTCGAGCGATTCAACCTGGCCCAGCAACCTGCGGCCTTCGTTCAGAACGCCGAAGTGAAGGAACTCCTGGCCTCGGAAGGCGCCGACTGTTTGCCGCTGATCATGGTCGATGGGCACCTCGTGAGTCGGCGTGGGTATCCGTCGCGTGACCTGCTGACCAACTGGGTCAACACCGGGGCCGCAAGCGGGAGGCCTCCTCTCGTCGACGATTCCGCGGGCCATTCCTGATGACTGACCGCACGCCATTCTTTCCATCCCGTACGCTCGGCGAAGGGCATCCCATGAGATTCCTGAATCCTCCCACCCGCAACTTGTTCTTCACCGGCAAAGGAGGCGTGGGCAAAACCTCGGTCGCCTGTGCCACGGCGGTGCGCCTGGCCGACGCGGGCAAGAAGGTCTTGCTCGTGTCGACGGACCCGGCTTCGAATCTCGACGAAGTGCTGCGGACACCGC
>JANNPN010000046.1:0-9716 GCA_031400185.1 Polyangiaceae bacterium | reverse complement strand
GTCGACATCCTCGCCCGCGACGCCGACATCATCGTGCGCTTCGGCGGCGGCAACAACGCCGGACACACGTTGCTCGTCGGCGAGGAGCGCACGGTCCTGCACCTCATCCCGTCGGGCGTGCTCAATCCGGGCAAGATCTGCGTCATCGGGAACGGCGTCGTCGTCGATGCGGCGGTTCTCGTTGACGAGCTGACGGCGCTCCGCGCGCGCGGGTATCTCACCGACGACGCGCACCTCAAGATCAGCGACGAGGCCCACCTGATTCTGCCGTACCACAAGGCGATCGACCTCGCGCGCGAGCGCCTGCGCGGCAAGGGCGAGATCGGCACCACGGGACGCGGCATCGGACCCGCCTACGAGGACAAGGTCGCGCGCACGGGCATCCGCATCGTCGATCTTCTCGACGAGCCCGTCTTCAAGGAGAAGCTCGAGCGCAACATCCAAGAGAAGAACCACTACCTGAAGGCGATCCTCAAGGAAGAGGCGCTCGATTTCACCTCGATCCACGATGCGTTTCGCGGTCACGCGGAACGTTTGCGGCCGTACGTGACCGACACCGCCCTCTACCTGCACCGCGAGATCAAAGCCGGCCGGCGCGTGCTGTTCGAGGGCGCGCAGGGCACGATGCTCGACGTCGACCACGGCACCTATCCGTACGTCACGTCGTCGAACTGCGTCGCCGGCGCGGTCGCGGCGGGGGCGGGCATCGGTGCGGGTGTCGTGAAGAGCGTGATAGGCATCTGCAAGGCGTACACGACTCGCGTGGGCAACGGCCCGTTCCCGACCGAGGAGCTCGGCGAGATCGGCGCCAGGCTCCGCGAGACCGGCGACGAGTTCGGCGCGACGACGGGCCGGCCGCGCCGCTGCGGCTGGTTCGATGCGGTGCTCGTCCGGCAGGCGGCGCGGCTCAACGGATTGACGGGCATCGCGCTCACCAAGCTCGACGTGCTGACGGGCCTCGACCCGCTCCGCATCTGCACCGCCTATCGCGCCGACGGCGAGCGCTTCGAGAGCGTGCCGGCGAGCGTCCGCCTGCTCGATGCGGCCGTGCCCGAGTACGAGGAGCTTCCCGGCTGGACCGAGCCGCTGTCGGGTGCCCGTCGCCTGGAGGATCTGCCCGCGAACGCCCGGCGTTACGTCGCACGACTCGAGGAGCTCTCGGACACGCCGTTCACGATGATCTCGGTCGGCGCCCGTCGCGAAGAGACGATCGTTCTCGATTGAGGAGGGCATGCCGGGGGTCGCTGACCTGAGCGTCACCGACCGGCTGCGGCCGTTTGTGCTCGGGGCATTCGCCCTGGCGCTGCCGCTCGGCATCGCGGCCCAGCAGTGCGCGTTGGGGCTGCTCGCGGGCCTCTTCGTCGTCGAGTGCGTGCGGGCGCGCCGCATGCCGACGTCGCCGCTGGACGTCCCGCTCGCGCTCTTCCTCGCGGCGCTGCTGCTGTCGACCGGGTTCTGTCCCGAGCCCGTGCGCTCGCTGAAAGCGTACGACCGGCTGTGGATCGTGACGGCCTTCTTCGCCACCTACCACCTCACGCGCACGAGCGCGGACGTCGAGCGTCTGGTCCGCATCACGGTCGCCTCCGCGGCGGTCGTCGCCGCGTACGGCATCGTGCAGCACTTCACGGGCGTCGACTTCGCCCGCACACTCCTCGGGAAGTCCGCCGACGTCGACCCGTTCTGGCTCGGCACCGGGTACCGCACGAAAGGTCTCCATCCTTCAGGCATCACCTACGCCCACAACGTGCTCTTCCCGTTGACGCTCGCGACCGTCTACGGGCTCGCCGACGGCATGGCGGCGCGGCGCCGCGCGCTGGTCGCCGTCGGATGGACGCTGATGGTGCTCGCGCTGGTGTTCTCGGCGACGCGTGGTGTGTGGATCGCGTTCGCCGTGGTGCTCGTGCTCGCCGGATGCGTGCGCGGAGGAAAGGCCGGCGTCGCCGCGCTTGCCGGTCTCGTCGTGCTGGTCGGGTTGCTGATCGGCATGGACGCGGGCATCCGCGAACGGGCTCGTTCGGGCTTCGACCTCGCCGCCAACGTGCCGCGTACGCAGATCTGGCGTGCGAACGTCGACATGGCGCGCGAGCGTCCGCTCCTCGGCTGGGGCTACGGGAGCTACAAGCACGTGCGCCAGCAGTTCTACGAGCGCTACGCCGACGTCGACACGACCGCCCACGCGCACAACAATTTCCTCCAGACCCTCGTCGACGGCGGCGCGCTCGCACTCGCGACGTTCCTCGGCATCTTCGGGCGCATGCTGACCGCGGGCTGGCGCGGCTATCGCGCGACGCGCCCCGGCGACGAGCCGACGCGCAGCCTGATCCTCGCGGCGACGCTCGCGATCGTCGGGTTCCTGGTCGGCGGGCTCACGCAATACAACTTCGGCGACGCCGAGGTCGTCGTGTACCTCTGGTTCACGGCGGCCCTGTTGCTTCGGCTGACGACGCTCGCGCTACCGGATCAGCGCGCGGCGGAGCCGCCGTTCTTGCGCTGATCCGCCGCAGCGACGAGCCTGCCGTCGCGCGCCTCCACGACCGACACCGCGCCGGTGAACGGCAGGCGGCGGATCGTGTGGCCCCGCTTCGTGAGATCGGCGGCGGTCGCCGGATCGAGGTCGGTTTCGGCGATCAGCGCCGCCGGCGCCCATTGATGGTGGATGCGCGGAGCCGCGACTGCAGCGGCAGGATCGAGGCCAAAATCCAAGATCCCGATCATGGTCTGGAGCGTCGCCGAAATGATGAGGGGTCCGCCCGATCCCCCCGCGACCAGCCGCGGCTTCCCGCCCGCGCGCACGATCACCGGCGTCATCGAGCTGAGCGGCCGCTTGCCGGCGGCGACGGCGTTCGCCTCGCTGCCGATCAGGCCGTAGACGTTCGGGACGCCTGGTGCGACCGAGAAGTCGTCCATCTCGTTGTTGAGGATGACGCCGGTGCTGCCCGCGACGAGCAGCGAGCCGAAAGCGGTGTTGATGGTGGTCGTGCAGGCGACCGCCATGCCCTCGGCGTCGATCACCGAGAGGTGGGTCGTGCCCGAATCGGGCGCGCTGCCGTACTTCTCCGACGGGAGCCTCGCGTCGGGTGTGATGCGCGCGCGGAGCTTCCGACCGTAGTCTACTGAGGTGAGGCGTTCGATCGGCACCTGCGTGAACTCGGGATCGCCGTACCAGCGCGCGCGGTCCGCGAAGCCGCTCGCCATCGCCTCGGCGAGGAGGTGGAGATACGCCGGATTCTTCGCGCCGAGCGCGGCCAGGTCGTCGCCTGCGAGGAGGTTCAGGATCTCGAGGATCACCCCGCCCGAGCTCGGCGGCGGCATCGTGAGGATCTCGTAGCCGCGGTAGCTTCCGCGAAGGGGTTGGCGCCAGCGCGGGCGGTAGTCGGCGAGATCCTTCGCGGTCAGGATGCCATGCGCGGCGCGGACGGCGGTGACCATCTCATCGGCGATCGGCCCGCGGTAGAAGGCGTCGGCGCCCTCGCGGGCGACGCGCGCGAGCGTCGCGGCGAGCGCGGGCATCCTCACGACATGGCCGTCCGGCCATGGATTCCCCGACGGATCGAGGAAGATCGCGGCGAGGTCCGGGGCTCCCCGCAGCGCCGGCACGTTCTCGCCGATCCAGCCCGCGAGATGCGGCCCGAGCGGGAAACCGTCGCGGGCGAGCGCGATGGCCGGGGCCATCAGCACCTCGCGCGGCAGCCGGGCGAAGCGCTCGCGCGCCGCCTCGAGACCGGCGATCTCGCCCGGGATCCCGACCGCGAGACCCCCGCGCCGCGAGAGCTCGGGCACCGCCTTCCCGTCGCGCAGGTACATGTCGCGGCGCGCGCCTGCGGGCGCCGTCTCGCGGTAGTCGAGCGCGCTCACGGAGCCGTCGGGCTGGTGCACCAGCATGTAGCCGCCGCCGCCGACCCCGCACGACGATGTGTTGAGGACGCAGACCGCATAGGAAGTCGCGATCGCCGCGTCGACCGCGTTGCCGCCGCGCGCGAGCATCTGGACGCCGATCTCCGCGGCGCGCGGGTGCTCGGCGGCGACGGCGCCGAGGCGACCCTCGGCCCGGCCGCCGATCGCCGCCGCAGCAGGCGCGGCCCTCGGTGCGAGCGTGACCGAGGCCGCCCGTTTGCCCGTGCGGCCGCTGGTGGCCCCGTCGGGAGCGACGCACGCGCTCGTCGCGAGCAGCGCGGCGAGCACCGCGGCGGCGGCCGACGAGGCACGAAGGCGCGTCACGCGCGCTTTCCTACGGGTCGGGTCGCGCTAAAGCAACGCGTCCGGTTTTTCCCCCGCTTCGGCTTTCATGGTAACTGCTCGCATGGCGCCGAGACGCGCGACGGTGGTCTTCACCGAGAAGGAGTTCTACCTCGACGAATTCCGAGGTCGGACCCTGATCTTCGCCGTGCACCACGCGGGACCACCCGATCGTCTGAAGGTGCTCGGCGAGCTCACCCGCGATCTGCTGGTGAACGACACGCGTGTGCTGATCCTGCTCGGCGGTACCGGCGCGTGGGAACGCGGCGCGCTCCGCGCGCTCGAGCGTCCGCTCGCCGGCGTGCCCTCGGCGACCCAGGTGCCGTTGCCGTTTCCACAGCTCCGCCTCGCACCCGGCGACGGCGCGGGCCCCGTCATCAGCGTGGCCGCCGACGAGCTCGCGGCGCCGACGATCAGCGACGCCCTGCTCGTGCGCCTCTGGGACATCATGCGCACCACGCCGCTCTTCCTGGCGCTCTGCGATGCCGACACCCCCGAGCGCCTCGCCGGCTTCGCGGCGCGGCTCGGCGCGCGCCTGCGCGCCCACAAGCTCGTGATCGCCGACCCCGCCGGCGGTATCCAGCCGACCGGCGCCGACCGGCCGCTGTCGTTCATGGACGACGATATGACCGCGCAGCTCCTTGCGGCCGGCGAGGCAGAGTCCGCCGGGCTCGGTACCCGGCGCGCGTTGCTCGAGGCCGTCCGCACGGGGCTCGTGGACGGTGTCACGTCGATCAATCTCTGCACGCTCGACGGCATCGCGCGCGAGCTCTTCACCTACGAAGGGTCGGGGACGCTCTTCACCCGCGAGGACTACTGCAAGGTCGAGCGCCTTTCGCTCGACGACTTCCACGAGGTCGAGAAGGTGATCGAGCGTGGCCAGCGCGAGGGCTACCTCAAGGTGCGAACGCCTGCCGAAATGGCACCCATCTTGTTCTCCGGCTACGGCGCCACGATCGGTCAGCATCATCTCGCGGGGGTATGCTCGCTCCAGACCGAGCGCTACGAGGCCGAGCGCGCCGGCGAGATCGTCGGCCTCTACACGATCACGCGGTTCAAGGGTGAGGGCGTCGGCGTCAAGCTGATCGCGTGCATGAAGGCCGTCGGGCGCGAGCGAGGCCTCGCGTACCTCTTCGCCTGCACGACGCAGGAGCGCGTCGGGCAGTTCTTCGAGCGCCAAGGGTTCCTCCGGATCGAGCAGAGCGAGGCGCCGCCGGCGAAGTGGACCGGTTATGACGAGGCGCGTCGCCGCGGGCTCCTCTGCTTCCGGTGCGATCTCTGATCGGGGGTTTGTTGTCCGAGGTGCGTGCGCCGTCGTATGGTCGCAGCATGGGTGGTCGTCGACTCGTCTGGGTTGCGCTCGCGGCGGTGTTCGTCGGGATCGTCGTGCACGGGGCCGGGGCTAATCAATGTCCCGCGACCGAGCTCGGAGCCTGCGCCCGACTCCACGCGGAGTTCATGCGGCCGCCGCGAACGCTCGCGCCGATCGTGCTCGTGGCGCCGCCGATGCGCGCGACGACGGACGAGGGCTGAGATGCGCGCGTACCTCCGGCTCCTCGCCGCGCTTCTCCTGGTCGGGGGGCTCGCGACCTGCGCCGTGGCGGCGAGCATGGCGATCCGCGACGAGGCGTTCTTCAAGGCCGGCGAGGCCCTCGCGCGCCACCCCGACCACGTGCTGTTCCAGGGTGAGTACTATGCCGCGCTCTTGCGGCACATCGCGTACATCCTGACGGCGCTCGTCGGCGGGCTCCTCGGCACCGTCGGCAGTGCCGTCCTCTTTGGGCTGCACGCGATCCTTACGCGGCTCGATCGCGTCGAAGCGGCGGCGATCTCGGTCCGCGCGCACTAGGAACCGCGTCGCCGTGCTGATGGGCGAGCTGACGCGTGCGCTTGCACCCTTCGGCTTGAACCTGATCGGCGCGACGACCGCGCCGGCGTACGACGCGATCGTGCCGGCCCCGTACCGTCTCGGGAGGGCGGTTGGTGGCACGATCGTCGTCGTCGGCAACGGCGGCGGCGCGTTCTGGACCGCATACCGCGATCATCTGGCACGGCACCCCGCGGCCCTCGAGGTCGCCCACCCTCTCGATGCTTTCACGACCGAGGTGATGGAGAACCACGCGCTCGCCGTCGCCGCAGGGCTCGGGCTCCGACCGAGGCTGCACCTGCCGTTCCGGGCCGGGCCGCCGCGTCTCTCCTTCGTGCACCTCGCGGAGGCGGCGGGGCTCGGCCGCCGCGGTCTCCTCGGGGTGCTCATCCACCCCGAGTTTGGGCCGTGGATGGCGCTGCGGGGTGCGCTCGTCGTCGACGGGGACGTCGAAGCGCCGCGGCCGGCGGCCGGCTTCGACCCCTGCCCGAGCTGTCGCGACCGCCCGTGCATCGCCGCCTGCCCGGGGTTCGCGGTGACGCATCCGGGCGGCTGGGACGTCCCACGCTGCATCGACCTCCGTGTCGCGAGCGCCGCCGCGAACCCGTGCGTCGACCGCTGTCATGCGCGGGTTGCCTGCGTCTACGGTCGCCCCCACCGCTACCCCGACGAGGCGCTGGCCTACCACCAGCATCGCGCGTTCGCGGTGATGCGCGGGCGTTAGGCGACGGACCAAGATTCGACTCCGCGTGCGGAGCGCGCGGCCGAGCGCGCGGAGGCTCCGGCGGGCGTTGCCCGATGGAGCGAGAGATCCCCTCGCTGGACTAATCGGGCTCGATGGGTAGCGTCACGTGGATCGTCGTGCCGCGTCCGACCGCGGCGCGGATGCGGAGCTCGCCGCCCATCATCTCGACCCGTTCGCGCATGGTCGTGAGGCCGAGACCGGCGAGGCGCGGCTTCGACGGGTCGAAGCCGCTGCCGTCGTCGACGATCGTCAGCACGACGCGGCGGCGGCGGCGCGCGAGATGGACGGCGACCTTCGTCGCGCCGGCGTGACGGGCGACGTTGGTCAGCGCTTCCTGGACGATGCGGTAGAGATGCAGCTCGTGCTCGGCCGACACCGCGTCGCCGAGCGGCACCGTCGCAAGCCGGAGCGCCAGCCCGTGGCGGTGCGCGAACGCCTGCGCATGGGTTCGGAGCGTCGACTCGAGGCCTTGCCCGAGAAGCGCGGCCGGGTGGGTGTGGTCGACCATGCGTGCGACGGACTCGGTGATCTGGCGGACGGTCGCGTGCGTCGCGGTGAGCGTGGGCCGCAGGTCGTCGTCGACGGCGCCGGGGGTTCGCTCGAGCGCTTCGAGTAGGGCGTCGATCGTGGCGACGGCGCGGCCGACGTCCTCGTGCAGCTCGCGGGCGAGTCGGCGGCGCTCGGCGTCCAGCACCTCCAGCATGCGCTGGCCGAACTGGCGCTGGGCCGCCTCCATGTGGGTGCGCTCGGTGATGTCGCGCGCGACGCCGAAGACGTAGTACTCGCCGGAGATCTCGAGCCGCGCGAAGCTCACCTCGCTTGGGAAGAACGAGCCGTCCTTCCGCCGCGCGCGCACCGACAACACCATGCCGGGGCCGAGCGGCAGCGTCGCGATCGCTTGCCGGTAGAGCGTGAGCGGGAAGTCCGGGTTGACGTCCGCGATCGTCATGCGCCGCAGCTCGTCCCATGCCCAACCGCCGAGCTCGAGCGCGCGCTGGTTCACGTAGCGAAAATTGCCGGCGGCGTCGGTGAGGAAGAACGCCTCGCTCGACATGTCCGCCATCTGCCGGAAGACCGCGAGATCGAGGGCAGGGGGAAACGCCGGAGCCGCGGGCGGCTGGCGTGCGACGGTCGTCACCGCGAGACGCTTAGCGTCGCGGCGTCGGTAGCGTCAAGTTCAGAAGGGGGATCTCTCCCCCTTCGCGAGCGCGGCAAAGCCGCGCTCGCTCATCCCCCGGCTCGCTCGCGCTCGGCCGCGCGCTGTGCGCGCGGAGGTCGGCGACGGCGTCCGCATCTACGGCAGTCCCGATCCTACGGAAGAGGCGATCGGTCCGCTTCACCGCGGCGGCTCATTCCACTGGGGGCTGTTTTGCGCGGGTCGGCGCGAGCGGGAGGAGCACCCGGATCTCGGTGCCGCGGCGCGCCTTGCTTCGCACCGTGAGCGTCGCCCCCATGATCTCCGCTCGCTGCCGGATGGTGGCGAGGCCGAGCCCATGCGATTCGGTCGCGTCCGGAACGAAGCCGACGCCGTCGTCCGCGACCGTCAGCACGAGGCGTTGCCCGCGACGCGCGAGCCGGACCGTGACCTCGCGCGCGTGCGCATGACGCGCGACGTTGGCGAGGGCTTCCTGCACGATGCGGTAGAGGTGCAGCTCGTGCTCGCCGTCGAGGGGCTCGTCGAGGCCGGCCGTCGAGATGCGCGACACGAGCCCGTGCCGGCGCGCGAACTCGCGGACGTACGCCCGGAGCGTGCCCTCGAGGCCGAGGCCGAGAAGCTCGGCGGGATGATACTCACGACAAAGGCGTGCGACCGACTCCGTCATGCCGCCGATCGTGACGAGCGTCGTCTGTAGCGCGGGCCGCATGGACTCGGCGACGGCGCCCGGTGTCTGCGCCAGCGTGTGCAACAGCACGCCGACGGTCGCGACTGCCTGCCCGACGTCGTCGTGCAGCTCGCGCGCGACCCGTTGCCGCTCGGTCTCGAGGTTCTCGAGCATACGGCGCGCGAAGCTCCGCTGCACGGTCTCGATCTGCTTCCGCTCGGTGATGTCGCGGACGACGCCGAAGAGATACGCCGCGTCGCCGTAGTCGATGCGGGCGAGGCTCACCTCGGTCGGCAAGTACACGCCGTCGCGGCGGAGGGTGCGC
Source organism: Polyangiaceae bacterium (assembly GCA_031400185.1). Lineage (GTDB taxonomy): Bacteria > Desulfobacterota > Binatia > UTPRO1 > UTPRO1 > UTPRO1. The sequence continues at coordinate 720 of JANNPN010000046.1, read as the reverse complement.
GCCTCGAACGGGGGGATCGGCCCGTGCGCCGCCTCGTCCATCATCGCGAAGAGCCGCTCGCGCGGGAACTCCGGCTCGAGGTCGAAGAGCGTCATCGCGAGGAGCTCCTCGCGGGCATAGCCCGAGAGGGTGAGCGCCCGCTCATTCACGTAGCGCAGATGCGCGGTTGCGTCGGCGAGAAAGAAGGCCTCGTTCGACATGTCGGCCATGCGCCGGAAGACGGAGAGATCGAGCGGCGCCGGGAACGCGGGGAGCGTGACCGGCGAGCCGACCGTGGTCATGGTGACGGCCTCTGGAGCACCCGCAGACGTCGTTGTGCCGGTCCACGCTTCGAACGCCGCGCCGTGGCGCCGGTCGCCGGCGGCCCCGGCGTCCGCGCCGGATCGATCGGAACGACGACACGCACCTCGGCGCCGCGCCGCGGCGTCGAACGGATCGTGAGGGTTGCGTGCATCAGCTCGGTGCGCTCTTGCATCGTCACGAGGCCGAGCCCCGTGCTCGCACGCTGCGTGTCACGTGTGAAGCCGATGCCGTCGTCGCGGACGCCGAGCACGAGCTGGTCGTTCTGCTGTCGTAAGCGGACGACGACGCGGCGCGCGTGGGCATGCCGCGCGATGTTCGCGAGCGCTTCCTGTGCGATGCGGTAGAGGTGGAGCTCCTGCTCGTGATCCAGGAGGCCGGCCGTCGACGTCGTCGCGAGCTCGAGCGCCAAACCATGGC
>JANNPN010000031.1:0-23109 GCA_031400185.1 Polyangiaceae bacterium | reverse complement strand
TCGCTCCCCGTTGGCGGGCGCTCCGCTGAACCGCGTGGTCGCTGGAAACCACCGTCAAGTGCCGCGGGTCGGCTTCCTCGATGCCGCGGCCGCGGCCGCGGAATCCAGAGCGATCGGCACGCCTTCAGGAGAAACTGCGCTCGAACAATCCCTGGATCGCCGCCCGGCCATTGTCCTTCACGAAGCGCGTGCCGGTACCGGTGAAGTGGCGGTGCTGAACGACGGGCTCCGTCGCCGCCTCGAACACGTCGCCGGTCCAACGGAACCAACCGTTCTTGTCCTGGTCGAAGACGAAGAGCGGCTTGTTGCAGAGCTTCGCGAACTCGGCGCCCCAGCCCGTGCCGCCCTTCACGGTCGCGTCGGGTTGGATCGTGCCGACGACGTAGATCTCCTGGCCGTTGTTCACCTGGTGCCAGATGCACTGGAGCACCTTCTTGAACATGGCGGTGTCGGGGTAGCGCCGGTGCATCAGCTTCGAGACGTAGGTCAGGCTGACGTCACCGTGCTCGAGCTCCTCGTGCGTCAGCACGCGGATGCCGCGGCTCCGCCCGTCGCGGTGTCCCTCGAAGGTGAAGTTCACCTCCTCGATGCCGTGGCGCTCGGCGGCCGCGCCGAATTCCGCCTCGGCACCGCCCGCGGCGCCGCTGAAGAGGATGCAGTCGTCCCGTTTCATGCCGTCGCCTCCCGCGTGCCGCGGTTGTCCCCGATCCGGCTGCGGGGGTCAACCGCGCCGAGCCGTGCACGCGATCACGCGTCTGGCGGAGTCGACGTGACCACGACACGTTCGTCGATTCCCGCAATCGCCGCCGGACGACAAAGCATCACCGACTACCCGGACGTCGACTCCGGGCACGTCCCGGCGCCCGACATCACGCTGAACGACGTCGGACCGGCGCTCCCCGTCGCGCGGACGTGCTCGTCAACCGACCCATCCCCAGGTGACGATCCCCGCGAGCGCGAGCCCGTAGCCCGCCGCGAACGCCACCAGCACCGCCGTGTGCGCCGCGCGCGGCAGCACCAGCGCCAGCCACATGAAGACCGGAAACGACACGCTCATGTAGCGACCGAACGACATCAGGTCCTTCGACGCGAGCGGCGCGATCCAGAGCAGCGTGCTCCAGAGCACGAGCTCGCGCGGCATGTGGCGCGACCACCACATCGCCGCGAGCGCAACCGCGAACGCGAGCATCACGACGTAGTCGACCTGCGAGTGGTGGAACTGGTGAAACGCGAGTCCCGGGAACGCGACGCCTTGTTCGACGACGTTCCTCCAGACGTTGGCGGCGACGGCGACGTTCTCGTAGCCCCAGAAGCGCGACGCCGCCGAGAAATACGTCCAGTCTCCGGTCCGGATGTAGTTGAGGGCGACGACCGGCACGAGGCCGAGCGGGACGAGCACCGCGCTCACGACGCCGCGGACCCGTTCGGCGGACGGGACGCGGCGATCCAACGCGGCGACCAGCAGCGGCAGCGCGATCAGTACGCCGAGCGGGCGCGTGATCGCGAGCAGCGCGCCGCAGATCAGCATCGCCGTCCAGCGCCGGTCGCGCGCCGCGAGGAATGCCAGCACGCTCAGCAAGAGAAACAGGCTCTCGGTGAAATAGAGCTGGAAGAAGACGGCGAAGGGATAGAGGAACACCAAGGCGACGGCCGCCGGCGCGCGCGCGCGGTCCTCCGGACATACTCGCGCGGCGAGCGCCGCGAGCGCGGCCGCCGCGCCGAGCCCGAAGAGCGTCGTCACCACGAATGCCGCGAGCGTCAGCGGCAGCACGCTCGCGACCGCCGCGATGGTCCACGGATAGAGCGGGAAGAAGGCGTACTTGTGCTTGCAGTGCTTCTCGGTCGCCCACTCCGGCCGCGGCACCTCGCGCCCGCAGTCCGGGTTGGCGACGAGATCGGGATACCCGCCCGCGGCGAGGCTCAGGTACCACTCGGCGTCCGAGTACCTCCAGATGTCGAGGAACCGCGGCGCGAGCGCACCCGCGCGCGCGTCGACCTGGTGGTGGGCGTAGTTCGCGAAGTACGCGCCCTTGTCGAACGGCAGCGTCGAGGCGAGCGCGTAGCCGAGCGCCCACGTCGCGACCTTCACCGCGAGGCACACGAGGACGCCGCGCCGGACGAGGCGCGCGGTGTCGCTACTGTTCGGCGCGATCTGCACGGATCGGCGGCTCTCTACCACATGCATGTCCTCGGCGGACGGCAGATGCGGTGGCCGCCCTGGTAACGCACCCGATCCGCCGGCGCCGGGCTCTACGCGTTCAACGGCGGCTACCCGACGCGCGCGATCGAGGCGTACAGTTGCTTCGATCCGAGCGTCTCGCCGAATGGAGCGAGCTGTCGCGCGAAAGCGCTGGACGGACCGGGCGTTCGAGTGCTCTGCTCCGACCGCGAAGGAGGTGACTGATGCGTCGTTGTGCTCGGATCGTGGGCTGCATGCTCGTGGGCTCGCTGCTGGCGTTGGCGGTGCCGGTCCGCCGCGAGCCGCGCGCCAACGGCTGACGCGCGAGCGCCCCCGCGGTTTCGACCCGGCGGGTGCGGTGCTACGGTCCGCCCTTCGTGAATGGCTTCGACCCCACCGAGTTCGACCCCCTCGTCGCCGGCTGGTTCGCCGACCGGTTCCGCACCCCGACGCCGCCGCAGGCGGAGGGCTGGCGGGCCATCGCGGCCGGAAAAGACACCCTGATCGCGGCGCCGACGGGCTCCGGCAAAACGCTCGCCGCCTTCCTTTTCGCCATCGACCGTCTCGTGCGGACGGCGCGGACGGGCTGGCTGACCGACGAGACGACCGTCGTCTACGTCTCGCCGCTGAAGGCCCTCGGCAACGACATCCGGAAGAATCTCGACGTGCCGCTCGCCGAGATCCACGCGCGCGCGTTCGCGGCCGGCGTGCAGCTCCCGGAGATCCGCGTCGCCGTCCGGACCGGCGACACGCCGCAGAGCGAGCGCCAGGCGATGGTGCGCCGGCCGCCGCACATCCTCATCACGACGCCCGAGTCGCTCTACATCCTGCTGACCGCGGACAAAGCCCGGAAAGGGCTCGCGACCACCACCACCGTGATCGTCGACGAGATCCACGCCGTCGCCGGCGACAAGCGCGGCGCACATCTCGCCCTCACGCTCGAGCGCCTCGACGCGTTTTGCGGTCGCAAGGTCCAGCGCATCGGCCTCTCCGCGACGCAGAAGCCGATCGAGCTGATCGCCCGGCTGCTCGTCGGCGGCGGCCGGATCCTCCCCGACGGCGAGGCGGACTGCACCATCGTCGACACCGGCCACCAGCGCGCCATGGAGCTCGCGGTCGAGACCACCAACCACGAGATCGGCCCGATCGCGAGCCACGAGCTCTGGGCGTCGATCTACGAGCGCATCGTCGGCTACGTCGACACCCACAAGACGACCATCGTTTTCGTGAACACCCGTCGCCTCGTCGAACGCGTCGCGCACCAGCTCAGCGAGCGCATCGGCGACGACCGCGTGGTCGCCCACCACGGCAGCTTGTCGCGGACGATCCGACTCGACGCCGAGCAGAAGCTCAAGAGCGGCGAGGTGCCGGTCGTGGTGGCGACGGCGTCGCTCGAGCTCGGCATCGACGTCGGCCACGTCGACCTCGTCTGCCACATCGGCTCGCCGCGCGCGCTCGCGACCCTGCTGCAACGGGTCGGCCGCTCGGGCCACTGGCTCGGGAGCGTGCCAAAAGGGATCTTCCTTCCACTGACGCGCGACGACCTACTGCAGACCGCGGCCGCCGTTCGCGCGATCCGTGCCGGCGAGCTCGACCGTCTCCACCTCTCCGACAAGCCGCTCGACATCCTCGCGCAGCAGATGGTCGCGATCGCGGCCGCCGACGACATCGGCGAGGACGAGCTGTTCGCGCTCGCGCGCCGTGCCTGGCCCTACCGCGACCTCACGCGCGCGGCGTTCGACGACGTGCTCGACATGCTCGCCGAAGGCGTCGCGACGCGGCGCGGGCGGCGCTCGGCGCACCTGCATCGCGACCTCGTGCACCAGCGCGTGCGCGGCCGGCGCGGCGCGCGGCTCGCCGCGATCACCGGGGGCGGCGCGATCCCCGACACGGCCGACTACGACGTCGTCGAGGAGCCGACCGAGGCCCGCGTCGGCAAGGTCAACGAGGACTTCGCGATCGAGAGCATGCGCGGCGACATCTTCCTCCTCGGCAACCACTCGTGGCGCATCCGGCGGATCGAGAACGGGAAGGTCCGGGTCGAGGACGCGGGGCAGATGCCGCCGACGATTCCGTTCTGGACCGGCGAGGCGCCGGCACGGACACGCGAGCTGTCGCAGGCGGTGTCGGATCTGCGGGAGGAGATCGCGAAGCGCACCCTGAGCCGGACCGCCGAGCCGGCGGCCGAGCTGGTCGCATGGCTCACCGAGGAGTGCGGGATCGACGCCGGCGGCGCGACGCAGCTCGCCGCCTACGTCCGCGACACGATCGCCGTCCTCGGCACCGTGCCGACGTGCGACACGGTCGTCGCCGAGCGCTTCTTCGACGAGAGCGGCGGGATGCAGCTCGTCGTCCACGCGCCGTTCGGCGGGGCGATCAACCGCGCCTGGGGCTTGGCACTCCGGAAGCGCTTCTGCGTGAGCTTCGACTTCGAGCTGCAAGCGGCCGCGACCGACGACGGGATCGTGCTCTCGCTCGGCGAGCAACACAGCTTCCCGCTCGAGAACGTCTTCCACATGGCGCGACTCGCGACGCTCGAAGCGGACCTCGTGCAGGCGACCCTGCAGGCGCCGATGTTCGGGACCCGCTGGCGCTGGAACGTGACCCGCGCCCTCGCCCTCCTCCGCCACATGGGCGGCAAGAAGGTCCCGATGAACATCCAGCGCATGCGCGCCGACGACCTGCTCGCCGCGGTCTTCCCGGCGCAGGCCGCGTGCGGCGACAACCACACCGGCCCGATCGAGCCGCCGAAGCACCCGCTCGTCGACGAGACCATCGCCAACTGCCTCTACGAGACGATGGACACGAACGGGCTCCGCGCGATCCTCGAACGGATCGCCGACGGCACCATCCGCACCGTCGCCGTCGAGACGCCGGCGCCCTCGCAGATGGCGCACGAGATCCTCAACGCCAACCCGTACGCGTTCCTCGACGACGCGCCGCTCGAGGAGCGCCGCGCCCGCGCCGTGGCGCTTCGTCGCACCGACCCCGAGCTCGCAGCGGGGATGGGTGCGCTCGACGCCGAGGCAATCGCGACCGTCCGCGAGCAAGCGTGGCCCGACGTCCGCGACGCCGACGAGCTCCACGACGTGCTCTTGTCGCTCGTGCTCCTGCCGGCCGGCGCGCTCGGCGCGTGGGCGCCGTGGGCCGACGAGCTCGCAATGACGGGCCGCGCCGCGTGGGCGACGTGGCAGCACGACGGCAGTGCGCAGCGCGCGCTCGTCGCCGCGGAACGGATCGCCGGAGCCCGTGCCGCCGTTCCGACCCTGACCCTCATGCCCGTGCTCACCCCCCCCACGGGCGCGCCCCAGGAGAGCGACGAGGAAGCCGCGCACATCGCGATCGTGCGCGGCTGGCTCGAGTGCCTCGGCCCAACGAGCGTCGCCGACCTCGTGGGCCGGCTCGGGCTCGCCGCGTCGGCCGTCGTCGGGGCGCTCGCACGGCTCGAAGGTGAAGGCGTCGCCATGCAAGGGCGGTTCACGGCTGGGAGCGGGAGCGCAGCTGGGGCGCTGGGCAGCGACGGTGTCGAGTGGTGCGAGCGGCGCCTCCTCGCGCGCATCCATCGCCTCACCCTCGGCCGGCTCCGGCGCGAGATCGATCCCGTCTCCGCCGCCGACTTCATGCGCTTCCTCTTCCGCTGGCAGCACGTGCTGCCCGCAACGCGCCTCCACGGCCGCGACGGTCTCGCGAGCGTCGTGGCGCAGCTGCACGGGGTCGAGCTCCCCGCGCCGGCGTGGGAGCGGAGCGTGCTGCCGGCGCGGGTCGCCGCGTTCGATCCCGGCCTCCTCGACGAGCTCTGCCTCTCCGGCATCGTCGCGTGGGGACGGTTCTCGCAACCCCACGACGACGACGACAGCGGGGCCGCGAACGCCGCCGCGCGTGGTCGCCGCGGGGGCAAGGCGCGGGCGCCGCTTCAACCTGCCCGGGCGCCGCTCCAACCTGCCCGCGCGCCGCTTCCACCCGCCCGCGCGCTGCTTCCACCCGCCCCCGCGCTGCTTCCACCGGCCCCCGCGCCGCTCCACCCCGTAGCGCCCGCACGGCAGCGGCGCGCCGCACCGACGCGCGCGGCACCGCTCGCGCTGGCACTGCGCGGCGACCTCGAGGTGTTGCGCGGGACCAAGCCCGACCCCGAGAGCCCGCGCCTCTCGCACGCGGCACGCGACGTCGCGGCCTACCTCGCGGCCGAGGGCGCGTCGTTCACCGCCGACATCGCGGCCACGACGGGTCTCCTGCCAACCGCGACCGAGGAGGCGCTCTGGGAGCTCGTGGCCCGCGGCATCGTGACCGGCGACGGCTTCGCGGGGCTCCGCCGGCTGGTGGCCCCGGAGGATCGGCCGCGGCCCGAGCAGCGCCTCCGCGCGCTCCGCGGCGGGCGCGCGCCGCGGCGCGCGCTTCCCGCCGGACGCTGGTCGCTCCTCGCGAGCAAGCGTGAGCCGCTCGACGCGAGCGCGCGTGCCGAGGCCGCCGCCCGCCAGCTGCTCACGCGTTACGGAGTCGTCATGCGCGAGATCCTCGCACGCGAGACCCTGATGCCGCCGTGGCGCGAGCTGCTCGTCGTGCTCCGCCGCCTGGAAGCGCGCGGCGAGATCCGCGGCGGACGGTTCGTCTCCGGGCTCGTTGGCGAGCAGTTCGCGCTCCCGGAGGCCGTGGAAACCCTCCGCGCCACGCGCCGCCGCGACGACCCGGACGTGCTCCTCGTCGCCGCCGCCGACCCGTTGAACCTCGTCGGCATCCTGACGCCGGGCGCGCGCATCTCGCCGCTTTCGGGCCAGGTGATCGCGTTCGAGCGTGGCGTCCCAATCGACAGCGGTGACCTCGGGGCCGTCCGGCACCGCCTCCGCGACCGCAGCCTCGCCGCGCCGGGCGCGTGAGCACACGGCGCGCGCCGCAGCGCTCCAGCGCCCCACCCGTCGGCGGCGCCGCACCCGCCCTGGCGGCACGCGCGAGCGCGCGGGACGCCTGGCTCGTCGGGGTCGCCGTGTTCATCGTCGGCGTCCTCGCGTACGCGAACACGCTCGGTCACGGCTTCGTCTGGGACGACCCCATCTGGCTCGAGCAGAAGATCCGCTTCTACCGCGGTCCGCTCGACGCCTTCTTCGAGCCGACGTTCATGCCCATGCGGCAGGTCTACCGGCCGCTTTCGCAGCTCACGTACTGGATCGACCAGGTCCTCTGGTGGCGGAATTCCTTCGGCTTCCACCTGACCTCCGTCGTGCTGCACGCCGCCAACGGCGTCCTCGTGCTCGCGCTGGCCCGAGCGCTCGGCTTCGCGCTGGTGCCGGCGGCCGTGGCGGCGCTCGTGTTCCTCGTACACCCGATCCAGCCCGAGTCGGTCGCGTGGATCACCAATCGCGTCGACGCGGTCGCGACGCTCTTCGTGATCGTCGCCCTCATCGCGGCCCTGCAGCCAGCGACGGGCGTAACGCTCGCGGTCGTCGCTCTGGCGTCCTTCCTGGCAGCCGCCGGGAAGGAAACGGGATGCGTCGTCCCGGCGCTCGTGCTCGCCACGCTGCTGCTCGACCCACGGACGGTTGCCACGTCGGCGCAAAACGCGACCGCACGCGCCCGGCGGCCGTGGCTCGCCGCTGCCGTCTCGGCGCTCGGCGTTCTTCCCTATTTCTTCCTCCGGCCACGCGTCGCCGGCACAGGCATCGACCCGAGCACGCTCGGCGCGGACGCGCTCAGCAGGCTCGTCGGGTCGTTCGGCTATCAGGTCGAGCGGCTCTTCTTCCCGGTCGGGTTCTGGCCCTATCTCGCGCACGTGCCGATGGACGGCCGCACGCTGGCGCTCGCGGCCGCGGGGGCGCTCGCGGCCGCGTTCGCCCTGCTCGCGCCCGATGCGAGCGGGCGGCGCCGCTTCGCGGTCCTCTGGATCCTCATCGCCGCGGCCCTCCCGGTCATCGTGGTCCTCGCGGACTTCTCGTCGACGCCCGTCGCCGAGCACCGGCTCTACCTCGCAACGGTCGGGCTCGCCCTCCTCGTCGCCGTCGGCCTGTCCTCGTGGGCGCAGCCGCCGCGCGCGGTGATGGCGGCCGCAGCGTTCGGCGTCGTGGCGCTCACCGCCGTCACGGTCGATCGCAATCGTTTCTGGAGGGACGATCTGACGCTCTGGACCGCCGTCACCGAGCGCATGTCGACCGAGCCGCTCCCCTATCTGAATCTCGGCCTGGCGCTCGCCGACGCCAAGCGCAGCGACGAGGCGGTGGCGGCGTATCGACGGGCACTGGCGCTCACGCCGAGCGACATCACGCGTCAGCGCACCAGCATCAACCTGGGGCTCCTCCTGGTCGAGCGCGACCTCGACGAGGCGGAACGCCTCTTCACCGAGGCGCTCGCAGTGTCGCCGCACGCGATCGCGCATCGCGGTCTCGGCATGGCCGCCGGGAAGCGCGCCCAGCAGGCCGCCGCCGCCGGCGACGCCGTCACGGCCGCGCGCTACCGCGAGCGCGCGCGCGCCGCCCTCGAGCGCGCGCTCGGGATCAATCCGCGCTACTACCAGGCGCACTTCACCCTCGCGAGCGTGCTGTACGAGAGCGGCCAGTATCGCGCCGCGCTCGCGGCGTATCAGCGCGTCGTCGAGCTCGCCGGTGACACCCCCGCGGGTCGCAACGCCGCCGCTGCGGCCGCGGAGCTCGGCGCCTGGCTGGCGGCGCACCCCGAGGCGCCCTAGCGTGCCGCAGCCTGCGCGCGCGCTCGGACAGCGACGACTCAGACGCGATTCCGGAGCATCAGCTCCTTCGGATGCGGGCTGAGATACGTCTGACCCTGCACGTACGCCACCTGATGGCGTTCGAGATGGTGGCGCAGCAGCGTGAGCGGCACCACGAGCGGCACCAGCAGCCGGCGGTAGTCCTCGATCAGCGCCGCCAGCTCCTGGCGGTCGGCGGCGTCGAGGTGCTCGCGGCAGAAGCCGGCGAGGTGCTGGAGCACGTTCACGTGCTTCGGGGGCGTTGCGTGGACGGCGAGCGCCTCCATGAACCCGGCGCCGTATGCGGCCGCAACCGCCGACGGACGCTTGCCCTTCAGCTCCGCGACGAGGCGCCCGAGCGCGCGGTAGTGCTTCTCGCTGTGCGCCAGCAGCTGGAACTTGTGAGCGGTGTGGAAGGCCACGAGCGCGCCGCGTGACGGCTCGGACGCGAGGGCCCGCCAGCGCCGGTACGCGAAGACGCGCTCGATGAAGCTCTCGCGCAGGACCGGGTCGTTGAGGCGCCCCTCCTCCTCGACCGGCAGCAGCGGCAGCGCGTCGACGAAGGCGGCGGCGAAAAGCCCCCGCCCGTGCCGCGACGGCATCCCCCCGTCGGCGTAGACGCGGACGCGCTCCATGCCGCAGCTCGGCGAGCCCTTCTTCAGCACGTACCCGTGCAGGTCGAGATTCCCGAGCTGGCCGACGCGCGCGGCCGCGAAGCGGCGCATGGCCGCCGTGTGATCGGTCCGCGACCGCACGCCGACCATGCGCGGCGCGGCGACGTCGCCCTCGAGCCGTACCGCCTCGCGCGGCACCCCCATCCCGACCTCGAGCTCCGGACAGACCGGAACCCATTCGACGTAGCGCCCCAGCACGTCCGTCAGAAACCGATCGTGCTTGTGCCCGCCGTCGAACCGCACCTGCTCGCCCAGCAGACAGCTGCTGACGCCGAGCCGGAGCCGATCGTTGCCTACAGCCGAGTTGGATGGCATGTGGGCGGGACTGTAACGAGACCGTTCGTGCCGGACCAGCCGTGGAGGTTCCGGCAATTGTCTTTGTCGAAGACCTCGGCCATCATGCGCCGCTCACAATTCCCGGAGGAGGAGTCCAGCATGCATCGTTTCATTCTGCTCGCCGTCGCCGCCGTTGCCGTCGCCGGATGTTCGAAGACCCCGACCAGCGCCACCGCCAACTTCGAGCCGAAGAGCGGCAGTCAGATCACGGGCACCGCGACGTTCGACGAGGCCAACGGCTCGACGACGGTCGCCATCTCGGCGAAGGCCCTGGCGCCGGGCAAGCACGCCGTCGCGATCCACGAGAAAGGCGACTGCACCGGCGCGAACGCGGCCGCCGTCGGCAACCGCTTCCAGCCGGGCGGCGATCACGATGCCGGCCTCCTCGGCGAGATGCAGGTCGGCGCCGACGGCATGGGCACGATGAAGGTCACCACCAACAAGCTCACGGTCGTCCCGGGCGACAAGTCCGTCATGGGCAAGTCGATCGTCATCAGCGGCGACCCCCCCAACCCCGGCTCGCTCACCACGTTCGGCATCATCAGCTGCGGCGTGATCGAAGCAGCGCATTAATCCCCTTCGCCCCGCGCGATGGGCCGCGCCGCCCGAACGCGATTCGGGCGGCGTGCGCCCCGCGCTTCCGCGCGCTCACCGATCTGGTCGTCGTAGGTAGCGGCCGAGCTCGTGGGTCGTGTGCTCCGCCTCGTGGCAGTAGACGCAGAGGTTCTCCCAGTTGCTCCCGTCGGGCGGGTTGCGGTCGTGGTTCCCGTCCTTGTGGTGCACGGTGAGGAGATGGAGGTTCTCGGCCTCGAACTCGCGCGCGCAGCGCGCGCAGATCCAGCCGTGGAGGGCCAGCGAGCGCTCGCGGTAGCCGTCGGCGCGCGCGGCCCGCGCCGTCTTCGCTTCAGCGACCAACGCTTCGAGCTTCGACGCGGCTGGCGCGTCGCTCGCGCTCTCGCCCTCGCGGCGCCGGCGACGTGGCCGAAAGCTCCGGGGCGCCACGACCGCTCCGGCTAGAGACGCAGGACCGACGCCAGGTCGTCGGCGCCGAACCGGATGCCCACGTAGAAGGCGCCGAACACGCCGTAGAGCGCGCTCCCAGGGTCGAAGCGCATCTCGTAGACGACGTCGCGGATCGCCTTCAAGTCGCCCGCGAAGAGCGTGACGCCCCACTCCCAGTCGTCGATGCCGGTCGCGGTGGTGATGAGCTGGGTGAGACGCGTCGCGTACTTCCGGCCCGACTCGCCGTGCTCCTGCATGAGCTTCTTCCGCTCGGCGAACGGGAGCGAGTACCAGTTCCGCGTCTCGCCGCGCACCTTCGCCATTGGGTAGAAGCACACGATCGGGAAATTGTCGGGGAGCTTCGGGTGCAGCCGTGCCTCGACGTAGTGGCTCATGCGCTTCCGGAACGTCGCCATCTTGCTCGCGAAGTCGGGCGACGCGGGATCGACCTGCTGGTCGTCGATCAGCGTGCGGGCCCAGTCGGCGTCGGTCGACATATACTCGCTCGCTTCGGAGAGCGAGATGAACGAGTAGACCGGCTCCAGGCAGCTGCCGAGCGCCGTCGCCGCGAGCTCCTGTGCCAGCTGCTGGTGGCGCCAGAGGTCGGAGTGGATGGCCATGAAGCCGACGTCGGCCTTGCCGATCATCGCGAGCGGAACGAGCTGCAGGCCTTCCTCGCCGACGGCACCGCTCAGCCACGCGCTCGCCTCGGCGATCGCGGCGGCGCGGGCATCCGCAGACAGCGCGCGCCAGCGGGTGCGATCGATCCGGTAGAACCAGTGCGACACGGTCCAGCCGACGGAGGCGACGAGCGGCGTCATCGCGGCGGATCTTAGGGGCCAAGCGACGAGCGGTCAATTCGCTGCTCGAGAGCCCGCGGCACGCGTTCGAAGTGGCGCGCCGCCCTGGACGCCTCAGCCGTACCGGCATAAGCCTCCGCCGCATGACCTTGCCGGTCCTCGCCGCCGTGGTCCTCGCCGTCCTCGCAACGGCCTATCTCGCGTACGGCCGGTTCGTCGCGCGGGCGTACGGTCTCGACGACACGGTCGTGACACCGGCCATCGCCCTCGAGGACGGCGTCGACTACGTGCCGACCTCACCCGTCTACTTGATGCCGCAGCACTTCAGCGCGATCGCCGCCGCCGGCCCCATCGTCGGTCCGATCGTCGCGTGCGAGCAGTTCGGCTGGCTGCCGTGTCTCCTCTGGATCCTCGGCGGGGTCGTCTTCATCGGCGCGGTCCACGACTTCAGCGCGCTCGTGGCGAGCGTCCGGCATCGCGCCTCGTCGGTCGCCGAGATCATTCGGGAGCATCTCAGCCGGCGGGCCTGGGTGAGCGTGATGCTCTTCATCTGGCTCGCGCTCGTCTACGTGATCGTCGCCTTCACGGACGTCACCGCGGGAACGTTCCTCGGGCGAATCGAGGAGCTCGACGGCGTCCGCGTCGAGTTCAACGTGGGCGGCGCGGTGGCCTTCGCGAGCGCGGCCTATCTCGCGCTGAGCGTGCTGATGGGCGCCGTGCAGCGCCGGTGGAATCCGCCGCTCTCGCTCCTCACCGCGGTCTTCGTGCCGGCAACGCTCGGCGTCGTCTGGCTCGGGACGCAGTGGTCGACCGTTTTCGCACTCGACGTCGCGAGCCCGCAGAAGGCGTGGGGCGTCATCCTCCTCGCCTATTGCCTCGTCGCCTCGCTCCTGCCGGTCTCGGTGCTCCTCCAGCCGCGCGGCTACCTCGGCGGGTTCATCCTCTACATCGTGCTGGCGATCGGCACGATCGGGATTTTCTTCGGCGGGCAGACGATTCAGCAGCCCGCGTTCAAGGGGTTCGACGTCGGCGGCCCGACTGGGCTCCTCTTCCCTTTTCTCTTCGTCACCATCGCCTGCGGCGCGTGCAGCGGCTTCCACGGGCTCGTCTGCGGCGGCACGACGTCGAAGCAGATCGCGAAGGAGTCGCATTGCCGGCCGGTAGGCTACGGCGCGATGCTGCTCGAGGCGTTCGTCGCACTGATCGCGCTCGTCACCGTCATGATGGTCGTGCCCGGCGGGCCGCGGACGCCGGCGGGCGCGACCTACGGCCGTGGCATCGGCGAGTTCGCCACCGTCGTCCTCGGCAAGGAGCACCTGCTTTACGCGACCGTCTTCGGGTCCATGGCGTTCTCGACCTTCGTCTTCGACACGCTCGATGTGGCAACCCGCCTCGGGCGCTACATCATCCAAGAGCTCTTCGACTGGCGGACGCGGAAGAGCGCGGTCGTGGCGACGCTCGCGACCATCGCGGTGCCGTTCCTCTTCATCACCGCCGCCGACGCGCCCGCCCCCGGCCGCCCGCCGACGTACATGGCCTTCTGGACGCTCTTCGGCACCTCGAACCAGCTGCTCGCGGCGCTGACGCTCCTCGGCATCACCGTCTGGCGCCGGCGCCTCGGGAAGCCGGTCTGGTTCACGTTCGCGCCCATGCTCTTCGTGCTCGCGATCACCGTCGCGGCGCTGACGCTCCAGGCCGTAACGGCGTTCGGGTCGCTCCGCGGTGTCGACGGTGCGCTCAACTCGACCCAGCTCGCGAACGGGATCGTCGCGATCGTCCTGCTGGCGCTCGCGACCTCGGTCGTGACGGAGGCGTTCGCGGCGCTCCGGCGCGCGCGGCCCGCGCGTTGACTCCGCACCCCACCCTCGGGATACCGATCGCCGAGACCGGCCGTTGCCTCGCACGTGCTCTGCCTCCACCGCATGACGCCCACGCGCTGGGCGCTCGGTCCACGGAGCACGTTCGGCTTCGCCACCCCTGTGGCCCTGCTCGTCGGCGTGGGAATCGGCGTGTTGCTCAGGTGCAGTCAGATCGCCGCGGGACCCCGCGGGTGCGCCACAGCCTCGTGACCCTGAACGTGAGCCGCGCTCACCGCCCGCGCCGCCGGCGCGTGCATGCATTGACACCGATCCGCACGCTGGGGATACCGGCGGCCGAGACCCGCCGCCTTCGTGCACGCGGTCTTCCTCCCGCATGACGACCCCGCGCTGGACGCTCGGCCCACGGAGCACGCTCGGCTTCGCCGTCGCCCTCGCGCTTCTCGTCGTCGTCGGCCTCGGGCTGGTCTGGCAAGTCCAGTCATACCGGCGCGCGACCGTGCGGGTCCGCCAGAGCCTCGAGGTCCTGAACGCGATCGAGAGCGTGACGCGCCGCCTCGTCGATGCCGAGACGGCGCAGCGCGGGTACCTGCTGACGGGCCGGCCCGCCTACCTGGAGCCGCTGACCGCGTCGCAGCACGCGCTCCCGGCCGAGCTCGAGGCGCTCCGAACGCGCGTTGGCGCCGACGCGCGGTTCCGCGCGCATCTCGACACGCTCACCCCGCTCCTCCGCACCAAGCTCGACGAGCTCGCCCGCACGATCGAGGTGCGGCGGACGCAGGGCTTCGAGGCCAGCCTGGCGCTCGTCGCGACGGACGTCGGGAAACGCCTCATGGACGACATCAGGGCCGCGCTCGCCGCCATGGCGAACGAGGAGGCGGCGCTCTTCCGGAGCCGTCTCGTGGTGAGCGACGCCCGCAACACCCGCGTGCTCGCATTTCTGGCGCTCGCGAGCGCGCTCGCCGCGGCGCTCGTCGGCGCTTCCGCGCTCGCGCTCGAGCGCGAGAGCCGGCGGCGGCTGCTCGCGCAGGGGCTGCTCACGGAGAGCGAGGAGCGTCTGCGGGTCACGCTCCGCAGCATCGGCGACGGCGTGATCGCGACCGACCCCGACGGGCGCGTCGTCTTCATGAACGCCATCGCCGAGCTTTTGACGGGATGGACCACCGCCGCGGCCAACGGACGCCCCCTCGACGAGGTCTTCGTGATCGCCAACGAGACGACCCGTGCGACCGTCGAGAACCCCGTGACGCGGGTCATCCGCGAGGGCGTGACGGTCGGCCTCGCGAACCACACGGTGCTCTTCGCGCGCGACGGCCGCGAGATCCTGATCGACGACAGCGCCGCCCCGATCCGGGATGCGGCCCGGGTGATCATGGGCGTCGTGCTCGTGTTCCGGGACGTCACCGAACGGCGCCGTCTCGAGCAGGAGACCGCGCACGCGGCCCGTCTCGAGGCCGAGCGCGCCGAGGCCGACCGCAGCGCCGACGCGATCCGCGCGAGCGAGGAACGCTACCGCTCGCTCGTCGCGGCGAGCATGGACATCGTGTGGACCGCCGGGCCCGCCGGCACGTTCGACGAGCCGCAACCGGGATGGGAGGCGTACACGGGACAGCGCTGGCCGCAGGACGCCGCGCAGGGCTGGGCGAACGCCGTGCATCCCGACGACCGGGCGCAGATCATTCGTCTCTGGGAGGCGGCGCAGCTCGGCCGGACGAAGCTCGAGGTCGAAGGCCGCGTGTGGCATGCGCTCTCCGGCGGCTACCACTACTGCCGCGGGCGCGGTGTGCCGATCCTCGCCGCCGACGGCACGATTCGCCAGTGGATCGGCATGATCGAGGACGTCCACGCGGAGCGCACCACCGAGGTGCGGACGGAAGAGCTCTTGCGCGCAGCCGAGCACGCGCGCCAGGAGGCGGAGGCGGCGAACCAGGCGAAGGATCAGTTCCTCGCGGTCCTCTCGCACGAGCTGCGGTCGCCGCTCCAGACGATGCTCACCTGGGTCGGCCTCCTGCGCGAGGCACGGACGGACAGTCGGGACACGGCGCACGCGTTCGACGCGCTCGAGCACAGCCTGCAGCTCCAGGAGCAGCTGATCAACGACCTGCTCGACGTCTCGCGCATCGTGTCGGGCAAGCTCACGGTCGAGCGCGCGCCGTTCGACTTGACGGCGGCGGCGGCCGCCTGCCTCGACCGGCTGTTGCCCGAGGCGCACGCCAAGGGCCTGACGATCGCACACCGCGGGCTCGACGCGCCCCGGCCCGTGCTCGGCGACCCGGCGCGCCTCGCGCAGGCGCTCCACAACGTGGTGCAGAACGCCATCAAGTTCACCCCGACGGGCGGCCGGATCGACGTCGCGGCCCACACGACCGACGGCCGCCACGCGCTCGTCGTCCACGACACCGGCGACGGCATCGCGCCCGAGGTGCTGGAGAAGGTCTTCGACCGCTTCTGGCAGGCCGACAGCGACAAGACGCGCCGCCACGGCGGGCTCGGCCTCGGTCTCGCGATCGCCCGCCATGTGCTCGCGGCCCAGGGCGGCACGCTCGCCGGCGCGAGCGACGGCCTCGGCCGCGGTGCGACCTTCACGCTGACGCTGCCCGCCGCGCACGACGTGCCGACCGCACCCGCCCCGGCGGTTGCGGGGCCGCGCCCGTCCCTCGACGGTGTCCGCATCCTGCTGGTCGAGGACGACGATGCGATGGGCGAGGCGCTCGCCGCGCTGCTCGAGCATCACGGCGCGACCGTCACAGTCGCGGCGTCCGTCCGGACGGCGCTCGGCCTCCTCGCCGAGGCGAGGCCCGACGTGCTCCTCTCCGACATCGGCATGCCGGGCGAAAGCGGCTACTCGCTGATTCGCGAGGTGCGGGCCAGTGAGGGAACCGGAACGCGCCGGCTCCCGGCGCTCGCGATGACGGGGTTCGCAAGCCCGGAGGACCGCGACGAGGCGCGCGCGGCCGGCTTCGACGACCACGTGCCGAAACCCGTGGATGCGGATACCCTGCTCGCCAAGATACGCGAT
This sequence comes from Polyangiaceae bacterium, assembly GCA_031400185.1. GTDB lineage: Bacteria > Desulfobacterota > Binatia > UTPRO1 > UTPRO1 > UTPRO1. Next base: position 6,594 of record JANNPN010000031.1, on the reverse strand, counting down.
CTGACCCGCGATCCGACCGGAGGCCCCCGCTGATGGACGAGACACTCCCCGGCTTCTTCCCGCAGCACGAGGTCCACGTCGGCCGCGACCTCGGCGGCCGCACGACGACGATCGGCGCTGCGGAGATCGCGAAGTACACGACCGGGCTCGGCGGCGCGTCGCCGCAGATTGCGCTCGCCGACGGCGGCACGGCGGCCCCTGCCCTCCTCTTCCACTCCGAGGTGTACCGGAGCCTCGCCTGGTACCTGCCGAACATCTTCGGCAACCTGCACGCCCGTCAGGAGTGGCAGCTCTTCGCGCCCGTCCGGGTCGGCGCCGAGGTCCGCACGCGCTCGACCGTCGTCGAGCGCTACGTGAAGCGGAGCCGCGAGTACGTGGTGAACGAGGTGCTCGTGACCGACGACGCCGGGCGCTGGTTGCAACGGAGCCGCACCCACCAGAGCTTCCTCATCGCGGACGAGCGCCAGGGTCTGGTCGTCGACCGCGACCGCGAGAAGCGCACCGACCGCCAGTTCGCGATCGGCGAGGGGCCGGGCGCGCCGCTCGCGCCGCTCACGCGCACGATCACGATCGCGATGTGCGAGGCCTTCTCGGGACCCGAGAAGAACTACCACACCGACCGCGCCGCGGCGCAGATGCTCGGCTTCCCGGACGTCGTGGTGCAGGGCATGTGGTCGGTGTGCCTCGTCTCCGAGCTCATGACGGCGGCCTACGGGCTCGCGTGGCAGCTCGGCGGCACCCTCGACCTGAAGCTCGTGAACGTGGTCTGGGTCGACGACGCGCTCACCGCGCACGGCAAGGTCCGCGAAGAGGCCGCGGAGGGGGCGAAACGGCGCTTGCACCTCGACGTCTGGTGCGAGAAACCGGACGGCACGAAAGCGACCGTGGGGACCGCCAGCGTCTTGCAATAGGCACGGCCCGCGGGGAAACGACGACCCGCAGTTGCTCGACCCCCTGACGACCACCGTGACCTCCGCGACCGCAGGCGGCGCCCGATGAGCGCGACGCGCTTCTTCGTAGGGAGGAGCGGTGAGCTCGCGACGCTCGCGACCCACCTCGACGACGCCCGCGCCGGGCGCGGCGCGCTCGTGACGCTCGTCGGCGAGCCCGGGATCGGCAAGACGCGCACGGTCGAGGAGCTGGTCGACCGGGCGGGCCTCGGCGAGGACCGCGTGCTCTGGGGCCGCTGCCCCGAGCACGAAGGCGCCCCCGCCTATTGGCCGTGGGTGCAGGCACTCCGCGGCTGGGCCGAGCGCGCCGAGCCGGCGACCCTCCGCGCGGCCCTCGGGTCGAGCGCCGCGGACGTCGCCCGCCTCGTGCCGACGGTGCGCGAACGCCTGCCGGAGATCGTCGCGTCGACCGCACCCGACCACGACCAGTCGCGCTTCCAGCTCTTCGACGGGGTCGCGACGTTCCTCCGGCGCGCCAGCGAGTCGGGGCCGCTTTTGCTCGTCCTCGACGACCTCCACTGGGCGGACGAGGGATCGATGATGCTCCTCGGGTTCGTGGCGCCCGAGATCCGCCGGAGCCACCTGCTCATCCTCGCCACGTATCGCGAGCTCGAGATGCGGCGCATGGCGCGCGGGCTCGGCGAGATCGCGCGCGTCGGCGAGCGCGTGACGCTCACGGGCTTCGTCCGCGACGAGGTCGACGACTTCCTCCGCGAGGCGACGCCCGTCACTCCGGCGGCGTCGCTGGTCGACGAGCTCTTCCGCGTGACCGAGGGCAACCCATTCTTCCTCGACGAGATGGTGCGCCTCTTGCGGGTCGAAGGAACGCTCCACGCCGACACGACCGACGGGGAAGCGATCGCGCTTCCCGACGAGGTGCGCGAGGTGATCCGACGCCACCTCCGACCGCTCTCGGACGACGACCGGCGCTTCCTCACGATCGCCGCCGTGCTCGGACGCGAGTTCGACCTCGCCGCGTTGCAGCTCGCCTGCGAGCTCCCGGGCGACCGCGTGCTCGAGCGCCTCGGGACCGCGCACGCCGCGGGGCTCGTCGACGAGATCCCGGAAAGCGTCGGACGCTACCGCTTCGGCCACGTGCTGATCCGGGAGACCCTCTACGGCGACTTGACGCCCGCGCGGCGCGCCGGGCTGCACCGCCGCGTCGGGATCGCGCTCGAAGCCCTCCATCGCGACGCCCACGACCCGCCGCTCGCCGAGCTGGCCCGTCACTTCTTCCACGCCGCCGCCGTCGGCGAGGCCGACAAAGCCGTCGAGTACGCGCGCCGCGCGGGCGCCCAGGCGCTCGCCCTCCTCGGCTACGAGGATGCCGTCCGCCACTACGCGCGCGGCCTCGAAGCCCTCGTGCTGCGGCCGCCCGACGACGCCGCACGCCTGACCCTGATGCTCGCGCTCGGCGACGCCGCCTGGCGCTCGGGAGACATCGAGAAGGCGCGTGACAGCTTCCACCGCGCGCTCCGGAGCGCCCGTGCGCTCGGCGCCCGCGCGCTCCTCGCACAGGCCGCGCTCGGCCTCGGGCGCACGAGCCCCGAGACCGGGACCCCCGATCAGAACCTGATCGCCGTGCTCCAGGAAGCACAGCGCGAGCTCGGGCCCGGCGACAGCGCGCTCGCCGCCGCCGTGAAGGCGCGACTCGCGATGGCGCTGTACTTTACGCGCGCCGAAGCGGACCGCCACGCGCTCAGCGCGGAGGCCGTCGCGATGGCGCGTCGGCTCGGGGAGCCGAGCGCGCTCCTCCCGGCGCTCATCACCCATCACTTCATGCTGTGGGGGCCGGGCAGCGTCGCGGAGCGCCTCGCCATCGCCGACGAGGGCATGCGCGAGGCGGGGCGGCTCGCCGATCCGCAGCCCGGCTTCGAGCTCCAGCGCTGGCGTCTCCTCGACCTCCTCGAGGACGGCGACCTGACCGCGATGGACCGCGAGCTCGACACCTACCAGCGCCATGCCGAGGACGTACGGCTCCCGACGTATCGCTGGCACGCGCGGCTCGTGGGTGCGATGCGCGTGCTGCTCGCGGGCCACTTCGGCGAGGGCGGCTGGCGCTCCGCCGAGCTCATGGCCGAGAAGGCGGACGGCTACGCCTCACCGCGCGGCCAGTGCTACATGATTCAGTGCTTCATCGGCGCCCGCGAGCACCTGCGGCTCGCGGAGCTCGACGTGCCGTTCAAAGCGCTCGCGCGCCACTACCCGGCAATGCCGATCTGGCGGTGCGGCCTCGCAGTCGTCCGCGCCGAGCTCGGACGCGACGCCTGGGTGCGGACACTGATCGCGCCGCTCGCCGCCGAAGGTTTCGCCGATCTGCCACGCGACGGGAACTACATCCCGGCGCTGACGCTGCTCGCGGAGCTCGCGCACCATCTCGGCGAGACCCCGTGGGCCGAGGCGCTGTATCCGCTGCTCGCGCCCTTCGCGGATCGGGTCGTGGTCGTCGGTCCGTCGGCGGGCTGCTACGGGTCGGCGGCGCGCTACCTCGGCCTCCTCGCGGAGACGCTCGGCCGCGGCGACGACGCCGCCCGCCACTACGAGGCGGCAATCGCGATGAACACGAGAATCGCGTCGCGCCCGTACGTCGCGTACTCGCGCTACGACTACGCCCGCCTGCTCCTCGCCCGCGGCGACGAGGCGCGCGCCCGCGAGCTCCTCGACCAGGTGCGGCGCACGGCCGACGAGCTCGACATGCCGCGTCTCCGCATGCTGCTCGACAGGCTCGCACCCGCGCCCGCACCCGGCGCACGGACGGCCGCGGCGGTCCCGATCGCGGCCGAGCTCCGTCGCGACGGCGACGAGTGGACGGTCCGCTACGGCGACGAGTCCTTCCGGGTGAAGGACGTCAAGGGATTCGGGTATCTCGCGACGCTGCTTCGCCACCCGGACCAGGAGTTCCACGCCCTCGACCTCGGCGGCGGCACGGGCGCGGCGGCCGCGATGCCCTCGGGTCGCGAGCTCGCGGACGAGGGCATGGTCGGCCGCGACCTCGGCGACGCGGGCGAGCTTCTCGATGGCGAGGCGCGCGCCGCCTACAAGGAGCGCGTCGAGGACCTCCGCGAGGAGCTCGAGGAGGCGAAGGAGCTCGGCGACGTCGAGCGCGCGACCCGCGCCGAGTCGGAGCTCGAGATCCTGACCCGCGAGCTCGCACGCGCGACCGGCCTCGGCGGGCGGAGCCGCCGCGCTGGGTCGGCTGCCGAGCGCGCCCGTCTGAACGTCACCCGTAGCATCAGCTCGGCCATCAAGAAAATCGGCGCTGGCAGCCCGAGCCTCGGCGAGCATCTCGCCGCCGCCATCCGGACGGGCCTCTTCTGCGTCTACAGCCCCGATCCTCGTCGTCCGATCCGGTGGGACGTCGGCACCTGAGCCAAGCCGCACGAATTCCTCGGCTGTGGTCGTCTCCGCCGTGTGAACGTCGTTCCATGCGCCTTGAACGCCTAGCGGGGGAAGGCACCGAACAGGCTCCGGAGGGACGTCATGGCGAGAATCGAGCGATGGTCGCTGGTCGGAAGCGAAGGCAGCACGCCGCTCGCGGTCCGCGGCGAGATCCACGGCGACGACCGCTTCTCCAACGGCACGCCGATCACGAGCTCGCGTCTCGCCCACCTCGACCCCGCCGGCCATTTCGCCTGCACCAGGAACCACACCTACGAGCTCGGGACGATCAGTGACGCGTTCGCGCGTTGGATGGCGGACGAAGGCCGGACGATCGCCGCATACGCACGCGCGCTCGAAGCCAAAGACGCGACGGCGACCAACCGCTCGCCCGTGACCCCGATCGGGCGCCGTGCGCTCGACGTGACGCGACCCACCGCACCGTCGTCCGACGAGAAAACGCGGCTCGTGGCGGACGCGCGGCGGACGGTCGACCAGGCGCCGACGGTGATCGTGGCGGTGCGCTAGTCTCGCGGCCGTTCAGAGACGCTTGGAGGGCTGGTGGTGACGAGCGGCGTTCGGCGCCCTCCGCGGCGCCGGCGGATCCGCCACCGGCCGCGAGCTGCGACGCGACCGGTCACGAGGTCCGATCGATCCATCTCTCGGCTCAGCCGGGAACATCGGCGGGATCGAGCAAACCATGGCGGCGCCATCCGACCGCCAAGAGCCAGGTCCACGCGCGCGCCACCGGACGTCCTGTAGCCGGGTCGCCCGCCTCGCACGGAGCCACCCGTCGCCAGCCTTCGAACCAACGCGCGGACGACGCCGGATCCAGCCGGACGTGTGGCGCCACCCCGGATCGCACCTTCACGGCGTGGTGGCGCGCGTTCAAGAGCACGTACCGAAGCGCACGATGGACCTCGCGCGGCGTTCGAAGAAGTCGGAGATGGTAGCGATCGGCGACGACCGGCCCCGTCCGCTTCGCAACACGGTTCACGGCACGCGCGAGCCGGGCTCCGATGGCTCTCATCCCGCGCGCCAACGAGACGCGATCGCTCGCCTCGACGATGAGGTGCGCGTGATTCCCTTGCAGCGAGTAGTGCACGAGCCGAAACCCCGGACGTTCGCACGCCGTCGCGAACGTCCGCTCGACCTCGCGCACGATCGGCACCGTGCGAAGCGATGGGATGTCCCGGCGCAGGCGAAGGGTCAGGTGCGCCGGAAGGATCTTTCAGAAGTGCTCACGCGGCGCATGCGGCATTCCGGGATTCGGACCGGGCTTGCGACCGGCCCCGACCCGACGCCCGCCCCAACGGCGGGGCGCAGCGAGGTTCAACGCGAGCTGATGCGAGCGGCGTGCCATCTTGATTCCGCGGAGTATATCAGAGATGCGATCGTTCCTCAATATCCACAATAATATATGGATATATCTCGGAACTGATCGCGGGACGGCGGTCGGCCAGCGATGAATGCGTGCCCGGACAGCGCGGAGCCGGACGCCGCGCCCACCACCACCTACCAACCGTCTTTGAAAGGCCGCGAACCGTCAACCAGTGAGCACGGCACCGAGCACGCACTGGAGCTGATTGGCATCACTCGGGGCATCCGCCGTACGCCACGCGACGTGACCGTCGGGGCGTACAATCACCGCGCCCTCGGGACCGATGCCGTAGACTTCCCGCCACGAGCAACCCTCGTCACGGTAGCCACTGCTGGGACCGATGGGGACGGTCTCAACAAGTGCGCCGTCGAGCGTTGCGGCCGCCTGCCGCCACGCGACCGCCGTGTCCGGCACGAGCAGCACGAACCGCCGCCCGAACAAATCGAGGGTCGACACCCGCTCTTCGCCGCGACGGAGCCACACGTGCGGCGCGCGCGAGCCGGGCCGCGCGTTCGGGACGTAGTCGGCGGCGCCGTCGGCGACCAGCGGCAAGGCGGTCCCGTCGGGTAGGAGCGCGCCGCTCTCGTACACGAACCCGAGGTCCTGGCCGAGCGCGTCGAAGTGATCGCGCTCGCTGTCGATGTCGCGCTGGAGCGTCGCGAGCACCGCGGGCACGTCGGGGCCGCCGGCCTCGAGCTGCAACGTCGCCCTCGTGTTGCCCGGGCCGACGGCGGTGCCGCCCTCCAGGAAGTTCCGCACGCTCCAATCGGTGTTCGACTGCGCGACCGGCTTCCGCTCGCGCTCGTAGGTGTCGAGGAGCGTCGCAGGCGCCCGCCCCGCGAGGACGAGCACCAGCTTCCACGCGAGGTTGTGGGCATCCTGCAC
>JANNPN010000008.1:0-38348 GCA_031400185.1 Polyangiaceae bacterium | reverse complement strand
TCATGCTCGGCCTCTACAGCTACGGCGATGCGCGCGACATCATGATCGTGCTCGACCGCCTCGGGCAGGTGAAGTGGATCAGGAACTTCGCGACGGACGCCAACGGCGGGATGCTCGGCAGCGACGGCCGGCCGGCGGTCTACGACCTCGACGACGACGGCGTCCCGGAGGTCATGGTCCAAGCCTCCGACCAGCTCCATTTTCTCGACGGCACCGACGGCACGACCAAGTATTCGTACAGCTACCCGCGCGCCAACTACTTCGACGGATTGATCCCCACCATCGCCGACCTCGACGGGAACGGTCACGCCGAGGTGGTCTTCTCGCGCCCCGCCGGGAGCGGCGCGGGTCCGGACAACACCAACAAGGGCGGCCTCTTCGTGCTGAAGGCCCAGAACGACGACTGGCGGCCCGTGCAGCACGGCCTGATGACGCAAAGCGCGTACTACGGCGCCAACGTCGACGACGACGGGACGATCCCGTTCCCGCAAGCGAACGTGTTCGCGACCGCGCGCACCAACGTCTTCGGCACCCAAGCGCCGTATCCGTACCTGCAGACGTTCGTGCCGCGCGACCAGACGAGCTTCCTCTACGAGGCGACCGACGGCAGTGAAGCCGTCCCGGCGCAGGTGGCGATCGACATCCTCCCGCTGAACCGTCCGCCGGTATTCACGAGCACGCCCCCTACGGTCTACGCCGTCAACACTGCCGTCGACTACCAGGCGGTCGCCGTGGATCCCGATCCGGGCGACACCGTCACGTACACGTTGCTCTCCGCGATCGGCGACAACGCGGGCGGGTGCAGCATCAGCACGAGCGGCGCATTCCACTGCAACCCCATTCCGCAGTCCTTCGGCTTGGTAGACCTGCGCTTCGTCATCTTGGCGAGGGACGGCAACGGTGCCACCGCGTCGCAGATCATTCGCCTCCTCCCGAGCACCGGCAGGACGATCGTGCCGCACATCGTCAGCCTGCAGCAGGCGGCGGCAGAGAGCGCCATCACGACGGCGCACCTCGTCGTGGGCCCGGTCACGGGGTACGTAAGCCCGTACCCCGCAGGGCAGGTGCTGAGTCAGTCGCCTCCCGGCGGTCGCGATGCGCTCAACAATTCCCAGGTGAGCTTCACGGTCTCGCTCGGTCCGCCGCTCGACCCGCGTGACGTCGACGACGACGGCGACACGTTCACCGAGAACCAGGGCGACTGCGACGACGCGCTCGCGACCCGCAACCCCGGCGCCGGCGACACGGCCGGCAACGGCATCGACGAGAACTGCGACGGCATCGACGGCGTGCTGCCGATCGCGTCGATCGTCGTCGAGCCGGTGAACCCGATCATCCTGACCGGCGACACGCGACCCTTCACGGCGACCGCGATCCTCACCGACGGTACCAGCGCCGACGTGACGAACATCGTCGTCTGGAGCAGCAGCCAGCCCGGCTTCGCGACCATCACGACGACGGGCGTCGCGACGGGCGTCGCGGCGGGGACGACCACGATCGGCGCGGAACGGAGCGGAATCGCGGGGTCGACGGCGCTCGTCGTGGCGGCGCGCGTCGCGGGGGATCAGACGGATCCGACCGCCATCATCACGTCGCCGGCGGACGGCGCCGAAGTGACGCAGCCGATCGACGTGGTCGGCACCGCGACCGACGCCAACTTCCTCGCGTACGAGCTCGCATACGCGCCGGCGGGCGAGACGGCGTTCACGGCAATTTCCACCGGGACGACCCCGGTCACGAACGGCGTGCTCGGAACGCTCGACCCGACGCTCCTCGTGAACGACCTCTACGACGTTCGCCTCACGGTGTACGACCGCGGCGGCAACGCGACGACGGCGACGGTCACCGTGCAGGTTGCGCGAGACTTGAAGATCGGAATCTTCAGCATCTCGTACGACGACCTCTCCGTGTCCATCGCGGGCATTCCGATCATCGTCACGCGCACGTACGACAGTCGCGACAAGGCGCAGGGCGACTTCGGCGTCGGGTGGCGCCTCGGGCTCGACACGCTGCGCCTGCGACCGAACCGAGAGCAAGGCAGCGCGTGGATCGTGACCAAGTCGGGAGGTCTGAGCTACGGCCTCGCGCCGACCAGCGAGCACAAGGTGAGCCTGACGCTTCCCGACGGCAAGGCCGAGATCTTCGATCTCGTCGTCACGCCGTCGGCCTCGGGCATCGTCCCGTTCACTTCAGTGACGGCGAGCTACGTGCCGCGCCCCGACACCCTGGGGACGCTCACCGTCCTCGACAACACGAACCTCTTGATCGTCGACCCGCAACCCGGCCCGGTGCAGCTGATCGACGATACGTCGCTCAACACCTTCGATCCCAAGCGCTTCCGCTACACCTTCGCCGAAGGGCTCGTGGTCGACATCGATCGCACGACCGGCGTCGAAGCGATCCGCGACACGAACGGCAACACCGTGACGTTCGGACCGAACGGGATCACCCACTCGGCCGGGAAGAGCGTGGTCTTCACCCGCGACGCGCAGGGACGCGTCACCCAGATCACCGACCCGGACGGCAACAGTCAGACCTATGGCTACGACGTCCGCGGAGATCTCGTCAGCCACACCGATGCGACCGGGACCGCGCGCTACGCTTACGACCGGAAGCACGGGCTGATCGACATCGTGGACCCCGTGGGAACTCACGTGGCGCGGACCGAGTACGACGAGGACGGGCGCGTGATCGCGAGCACCGATGCGGCCGGACATCGCGTCGAGTTCACGCACGACGTGACCGGGTTGCGCGACGTCGTCCGCGACCGCCTCGGGCACCTGACGGTGTACGAGTACGACGCCGCCGGGAACGTGACGACGAAGGCCGACGCGCTCGGTCACGTCACGACCTACACCCATGACGCGCGCGGCAACCAGCTCACCGAGACCGACGCCGTGGGCCGGACGGCAACGAAAACCTACGACGCGCAGAACAACGTGCTGACCAGTACCGACTTCGAGGGCAACGTCACGACGGCGACGTACAACGGCCGCGGCCAGGCCTTGACCGTGACGGACCCCGAAGGTCGCACGACCACGAACGTCTACGACCCGGCCGGGAACCTGACCGACACCACCGACCCCGAAGGAGGCCTCACCCACAATACCTATGACGGCGCGGGGAACCTCCTCACGACGACCGATCCGCTCGGGCGCACGACGACGTTCACGTACGACGCGTTCGGCCGCCGGATTTCGAAGGGATCGCCGCTCGGCGCCGTCACCACCTACGGCACCGACGCGACCGGCCGTCCGACGAGCGAGACCGACGCGGCCGGAACCAGGCTCTGGACGTATGACGGCGCCGGGCGGCTGCTGACGTCGACCGACAAGAACGGCGGCGTCACGGCGTACACGTACGACCCGCTCGGAGACGGGCGGAAGATCGCGACCTCGACCGACCCTCTCGGAAAGGTCACGGCGCATCACTACGACGTGCGCGGCAATCGTATCGGAACGACGTACGCGGACGGCGCGAGCGAAACCTCGACGTACGACGTCGAGGGGCGCGTCCTCCAGGCGACCGATCGTGACGGACACACGGCGACGTACGAGCACGACGCGCTCGGCCGTCGCACCAAGACCACGTACCCCGACGGCACGACGAGGCTGACCTCCTACGACGCTGTCGGCCGCGTCCTCACGACGACCGACGAGCGCGGCAACGTGACGACGAATGCCTACGCGCCGAATCAGGAAACGGTGACCGACGCGCTCGGCCACGTCACCGTGACGACCTTCGACAGCCAACGCCGCATCCTCGCCCGTATCGACGCGCTCGGGCGCCAGACGACCTACGCGTATGCCAGCGCCAACCCCCTCGGCGTCACGCTCGCGGACGGCTCGACGACGACCGCGACGTTCGACGCGGCGAAGCAGCGCAGCGCCGAGACCAACGCGGCAGGCCGCGAAACCCGCTTCGACTACGACGACGACGGCCGCCTCGTCACCGTGACCGATGCCTCGGGGGCAGTCACGACGTACGGCTACGACGTGGTCGGCAACCGCACCACGGAGACGGACGCCAAGGGACACACGACGATCCTCACGTACGACGCCGTCGGCAAAGTGCTCACGAGGACGCGGCCGCTCGGGCAGCACGAGAGCTTCACGTACGACCTCGCCGGCAATCCGACCACGTACACCGACTTCAACGGCGCGGTGACGACGTATGCGTATGACGGCGCGGGCCGCGTCACGACGACGACGCTGCCGAGCGGTCCGCCGATCGTCGCGGCGTACAGTGGCAGCGGCCTTCGCACGGCGGCGGGAGGCGACGTCGCGGCCTACGATCTCCGCGGGCGGCTCCTCGCGGAGACCAAAGCGGGCGGCGCGGTGGTGTCGTACGGCTACGATCCGGCAGGCAACCGCACGTCGGTCACGACGTCGGCCGGCACGACTACCTACGGCTATGACGCGCTCAACAGGTTGAGCAGCGTCACCGCCGCGTCCGGAACGACGACCTACGGCTACGACGCCGTCGGCAATCAGACGAGCGTGTCGTATCCGAACGGCACGGCGACGACCTACACGTACGACGTCGTGAACCGCCTCACGCAGGTCGTGAACAGCGGCCCAGGCGGCCTCGTGTCGTCGTACACGTACACGCTCGGGCCGGCGGGCGAGCGCATCCAGGTCGTCGAGGCCGGGCCGGCGACGACCGGTCGCAGCGTCGCCTACGACTACGACGACGTCTATCGCCTGAAACGCGAGCAGATCGACGCGCCCGGCGTCGCGAACGACGAGACCTTCACGTACGCGTACGACCCCGTCGGGAACCGAGCGAGCTTCGACCGCAACGGCGTCCTCGTGACGTCCGCCTACGACGACAACGACCGCCTGGTCTCCGAGGTGAGCCCGACGCGGACCCTCACGTACGCGTACGACGACAACGGCAACCTGCTGACGCGGAGCGACGGGACGCACGTCGACACCTACGTGTGGGATGCGCAGAACCGGCTGGTGTCCGCCGATGTCCAGACGACGGCGCCGACCGGGCTCGTCACGTACGACTACGATGCCGACGGGATGCGCCGGAGCAAGACGGTCGGCGGGGTCACGACGACGTTCCTGACCGACAAGAACCTCGGCCTCGCGCAAGTCTTGCTCGAGACGACCGGCGCCACCACGACGTCGTACACCTACGGCAATCAGTTGATCGGACAGACGCGCGCGGGGACGACGCATTTCCGCCTCACCGACGGCCAGCTCTCGACCCGGCAGCTGACGACCGCGGCGGGCGCCGTCAGCGACACCTACACCTTCGACGCGTTCGGGACGCAGCTCGCGTCGACGGGTGGCACGCCGAACCTCTATCTCTACGACGGCGAGCAGCTCGACCCGAACGTCGGGTTCTACTACCTGCGCGCCCGCTACTACGACCAATCGTCGGGACGATTCCTCTCGACCGACCCCGAGCTCGGCAACGTCTTCGATCCGGTGTCACTGCACCGGTATCTCTACGCGAGCGGTGATCCGATTCAGCGCAGTGATCCGAGCGGCAGGGTCAGCGCCGGGGCGGTCATCATGGGGGTGATCCTCTTCTTGGTCATCGTCCAGATCGTCACGGTCGTCGTCGGGCTGAAAAACGCCTACCGCGACCTGCAGAACGGAGGCGCAGCGGCGCCGCATGCGGACCTGAACGTCAACTTCCAGTTGATCAATGGCCCCACGACGACCAGCGGGTACAAATGGAGCGCCGGCACGGCCGACGGCATCGTGGTCGGGTTGAACGCGATCTTCGGCGGCGCGTTCCTCAAGATTCATCAGGGCACGGCTTCGGTCGAGGTCGCGAACCTTGGACAATTCGATGCGGCGAAGCGGTTCCAGGCCGGCAAGGCGCCGCTTCTCATGCTCGCGGATTCGGTCTTCTTTCCCGGCGGAACAGCGAAGGTGTTTCCCGACGCCAAAGGCGGTGCCATCAGTCACATCTACGGCTCGGCCGACTTCAATCTGGTCGACAACCTCGCCGCCTATTTGATCGGCAGGCTGCTCGGGCTGAAGGATGAGGACGGCACCGGCAACTTCATGCACAACCCGTCTCGCGGAGGCACCACGGTCACGGACGACCAGGCGAAGCAGCTCCGGAAGGGCGCTGGGCGCTTCAAGTAGCGCTCCGCGGTCGTGAAGCGGTCGGGCGGCTTGACGCCCGGAGCGAGGCGGGCCATGGCTCGGCCATGGCCATCCGCCTCGCCAACCTCGCCGGCAGGGCCGTGCTCGTCACCGGGGCGACGGCGACCGACGTCGCGCGCGCGTCGAACGGGCGGTTCTCCGCGGACTCGATGGAGGTGCTGCGCGACTGGGACGCGTTCTCCGAGTGGGCGGCCGAGATCACCGAGGGGACCGTGTCGGGGCCGCTCGCGGAGCGCGACCTCGGACCGCCGGTGCCGCGCCCGTCGAAGGTCTTCGGGATCGGCATGAACTACCGCGACCACGCCGAGGAAGCGAAGCTCGAGATCCCGAAGACGCCGGTCGTCTTCACGAAGTTTCCGAGCTGCATCAGCGGGCCGTTCGCCGACGTCGAGCTGTTCTCTGATCGCGTCGACTGGGAGGTCGAGCTCGTGGTCGTGATCGGCCGGCGCGGCCGACGGATCGCCGAGAAGAACGCGCTCGCACACGTCGCTGGCTACACGGTCGGGCAGGACGTCTCGGACCGCCGCATGCAGTTCGCCGACAAGCCGCCGCAGTTCTCGATGGGGAAGTCGCTCGACGGCTACGGGCCGATCGGGCCGGCGCTGGTCTCGCTCGACGGGTTCGCGAACCCGGACGACCTGGCGCTCACGTGCGACGTCGCGGGCGAGCGCATGCAGAGCGGGCGGACCGGCGACATGATCTTCCCGGTCGCGGCGCTGGTCGCGTACCTTTCGAAGTGGTGCACGCTCGAGCCCGGCGACCTGATCTTCACGGGCACGCCGGCGGGCGTCGGGTCGACGCGCGACCCACGCCGCTACCTCGCACCCGGCGAAGAGATCGCGTCGACGATCGAGGGCATCGGCACGATGCGGAACCGCTGCGTCGCGGCGTCGGCGTGACGTGACGAGCGCGGCGGGGATCGTGCGGGCGGCGCGCCGTCCCGACGGCTGGCGCGCACCCGGCCCGCTCCCGGCCCCCGCACCCGATCCCGCGCTCGGCCCGCATCGCGGCGAAGACCTCTGCTACCTCGCGGGCGACTGGCGCATCCTTCAGCAAGTGGCGGGACATCGCTGGTCGCTCGACGATCTCGTGACGGCGTGGGTCGCGACCCGGGCCGTCGCGACGAAGCCGCCGGCGCGTTTCCTCGACCTCGGATGCGGCATCGGCACCGTGCTGATGCTGGTCGCGTGGGCGTTTCCGGACGCGACGGGCGTCGGCATCGAGGCGCAACGCGTGAGCGTCGATCTGGCGCGCCGCTCGCTCGCGTGGAACGGGGCGGCGTCGCGCTGCGAGGTCCAGGAAGGTGACTTCCGCGACCGCGCCGATGTCGGGGTCTTCGATCTCGTGACCGGGACGCCGCCGTATCTGACCCCCGGCCACGCGACCGTGTCGCAGCGCCGGCAATGCGGTCCGTGTCATTTCGAGGAGCGCGGCGCGGTCGAAGATTATTGTGCCGCGGCGGCGCGGTTGCTGGCGCCTGCCGGACGGTTCGTCACGTGCGCCGCCGCGTTCCAGCACGAGCGTGTCCTGTCCGGAAGCGCCGCGGCCGGGCTCGCCATCGCGGCCGAGCTGCGTGTCGTGCCGCGCGCCGGCAAAGCGGCGTTGTTCCACGTGTACGCGCTGCGGTCGCGGGACGTCGTCGACGTGGCGGCATCGCCCGTGCCCGAGCAGCTGGTCGTGCGCGATCACGGCGGGGCCTGGACGCCCGCGTTCACGAACGTCCGCGCGGCGATGGGGCTTCCGCCGATGGCTCCACGTACGCCGTCCGGCACATTCCCAAGCGGGGATGAAGTGCGCTAGAGGGCGATCCTCTCTGCCGTCTGAAGGAGCGCTTCCACATGACGCCTGGCCGCATTTCGCTTCTCTTCGTCGCTCTTCTTTGCGTCACTGGCCGCGCCGGAGCGTGGCAGACGGACGTCGCTCCGTTTCTTCCCGCGACGGGGTTCAACGTCGCCGGCACCGTGCTGACCGATGCGGACGAGAACGTCATCGCGGGCGGCGCTTTCAGCGTCTTCGATCCCGCGAACCCGGATCATCGGAACGCCGGCGTCGTGAAGCTCTCGGGCGCGGACGGTCGCGAGATCTGGCGTACGATCCTCGACACCGGGGCGGGCGGTACGACGTCCCGCATCGAGCTCGACCCGAGCGGCAACGTGGTCCTCGCCGGCCTCGCCCTGAGCGCCAACCAGACTTACGACATCCTTGTCGCGAAGCTCGCCAAAGAGGACGGTCACGTGCTCTGGTCGACGCGCATCAACGGCACGGCGAACAAGAGCGACTTCGTCCGCGATCTCGACGTCGACGGCGTCGGGAACGTCGTCGTGGGCGGCAACGTCGCGAACACGACCGGTCACGAGATCCCGTTCCTCGTCGTGAAGCTTTCCGGCGCCAATGGCGTCGAGCTCTGGAGGAAGGAGATCTCGAGCGACAACCCGTTGGACGACGATGCCAACGACGTCTGCGCCGCCGTCGCGTTCGATCAGAACAACGACGTGATCGCCGCCGGCGCGATCGACTCCTTCCCGTTCGACAACATCTTCGTCGTGGCGAAGCTCAAAGGGAGCGACGGCGAGGAGCTCTGGCGGAACGAGGACCTGTCGGCGAACGTCGAGGGCTTCGTGTCGGACATGGTGCTCGACGCCGCGGGCAATGCGGTGGTCGTCGGCGCGGTGCGGAGCGAGGTCTACTACGCGAAGGTCGCGAACAACGGGATGTTGCTGTGGCGGAAGAGCGACGTCGCCGGAATGGCCAACGCGGTCGCGCTCGACGCCTTCGGCGACCTGATCGTGGTCGGCGAGCGCACGCGTCCGAGCGGCGAGGTGTTCGTCCTCGCATCGAGCATCTACGCGCGGAAGGTGGCCGGTGCGACGGGCGACGCAGTGTGGACGCGGGACTTCCCGACGATCGGCCAGGTCGGGTCGGCCGCCGGCGTCGTCGTCGATCAGGCCGGCAACTACGTGGTGGTCGGCGAGACCTCGCGGAAGAAGAAGGGGTTCGCGGCGAGCTCCCAGGTGGTGAAGCTCGCCGCCGGCAACGGCGCCACGATCTTCGACCGGATCTTCCTGAAGTCGTCCGGGACCGCGATCGCGTTGAACGCGCAGAACGAGGTGGTCGTCACCTCGCTCGGATTCACCGTGACCGAGATCGGCCCGCCCGCCGAGGGCAAAGGCATCCTCGTGAAGGGCAACCCCGAGAAGCTGGAGAAGCGGAAGCTCCAGGTGCAGGTGAAGGACGACGGGTTCGTTCCCGCGACCCCCGGCGCCAGCGGGGACCCGTCGCTCGTCGGCGCGCTACTGACCGTCCGCAATCCGACCACCAACGAGCAGATGTCGCTGAGCTTGCCGCCGGTCGGCTGGATCGGCGCCGGCAAGCCGGCCGGGGCGAAGGGGTGGAAATACAAGCTCAAGGGCGATCCCTGCGCCGCCGTGATCAAGGCAGGTCAGTGGCAAGTGACCTGCGTCGGCTCCGCCGTCAGCTACACGCTCGATGAGCCGTCGCAGGGAAGCCTTGCGGCCAAGCTCACGATCGGGACGGAGTCGTCGTGCGTCGTCTTCGGCGGCGAGATCAAGAAGGACCTGCCGAACGAGGGCAAGAAGGGCGGCACGTTCCAGGCGAAGAACGCCCCGGCGCCCGCGGCGTGCTTGTAGTCGACGCCGGTTGATTGAGGGTCGTTCGTGTGCGAGCCGTGCTCGCCATGGAACGACTCGACGCCGCGGGACCGAACGCCGAACAGATCACGTACTGGAACGAGCAGGGCGGGCCGCGCTGGGTGCGGCTGCAGAACCAGCTCGACGCGCAGCTGGCCTCCTTCGGGCACGTCGTCATGGACAAGCTCGCGCTCCGCGCGGGCGAGCGCGTGCTCGACGTCGGCACCGGCTGCGGCGAGACCGCGCTCGAGCTCGGACGGAGAGTCGGCCCGAGCGGCTCGGTCCTCGGGGTCGACATCTCGACCATGATGCTCGAGCGCGCGGCGGAGCGGGGGAAGGGCGTCGCGAACGTCCGCTTCGCCGTCGCCGACGCGCAGACCCATGCGTTCGAGCCGGCGAGCCTCGACGTGATCTTCTCGCGTTTCGGGGTGATGTTCTTCCAGGACCCGACCGCGGCGTTCGCGAATCTGCGGAAGGCGCTCGCGCCCGGCGGCCGCCTCGGCTTCCACTGCTGGAAGGCGCTGCAGGAGAACCCGTGGATGACGGTCCCGTTCTTCGCGGCGCTGCAGCACGTGCCGCCGCCGACCCCGCCGCCGCCGAACGCGCCCGGCCCGTTCGCGTTCGCCGACGCCGACCGCGTGCGCGGCATCCTCTCCGCCGCGGGGTTCGCCGAGATTGCGTTCGAGTCGCGCGGCGACACGATGAGCGTCGGCGCAGGCTCGCTCGACGACGCGGCCGACTTCGCATTGCAGATGGGCCCGGCGTCGATCGCCATCCGCGAGGCGACGCCGGAGACGGTCGCCAAGGTGCGCGCGAGCATCCGCGAGGCGCTCGTGCCGTTCCAGACGCCGACCGGCGTCGAGCTCGCGACCGCGTCGTGGGTCGTGACCGCGCGGAAGCCGTAGATGAGCGGCGTTCCGGCTTCGGACGACTCGATCCAGACCAGGGTCACGCGCCTCCTCGGCGTCCGCTACCCGATCGTGCAGGCGCCGATGGGATGGATCGCGCGCGCGCAGCTCGCGTCGGCCGTCTCCAACGCGGGAGGGCTCGGCATCATCGAGACGTCCTCCGGCGAGCTCGACAACGTGCGCGACGAGATCCGCAAGATGCGCGACCTCACCGACAAGCCGTTCGGGGTGAACATCGCGCAGCTCTTCGTGCGCGACCCGGCGATCGTCGACTTCGTGGTCGCGCAGGGGGTTCGCTTCGTGACCACCTCGGCCGGCGACCCGCGCCAATACACCAAGCAGCTGAAAGACGCCGGCCTCACGGTCTTCCACGTCGTGCCGTCGCTTGCAGCAGCGTTGAAAGCGGTGGCGGCGGGTGTCGACGGGCTCGTCGTCGAAGGCGGGGAGGGCGGGGGATTCAAGAACCCGCTCGACGTCGCGACCATGGTGCTGCTGCCGCTCGTCTGCTCGAAGGTCGACGTCCCGGTGATCGCGGCGGGCGGCATCTGCGACGGGCCGAGCGTGGCGGCCGCGTTCGCGCTCGGCGCCGAGGGCGTGCAGATGGGCTCGCGCATGGTGTCGGCGGCCGAGTCGCCGGTGCACCAGAACTGGAAGAACGCGATCCTCGCCGCCGCGGAGACCGATACCGTGTTCCTGAACCGCTTCAGCCGCCCCGGGCTCCGCGCGCTCCGCACCAAGAAGACGACCGCGCTCGAGCGCCAGGAGCACGTCGGCTTCGACGTGTTCGCGACCGTCCAGGACCTCTACTTCGGCGGCGACATGGAGGCGTCGATCGCGCTCGGCGGCCAGGTCGTCGGCCGCATCGACGAGGTGAAGCCCGTCGCGCAGATCATCGCGGAGACGGTGGCGGGCTTTCGTGCCGCTGCGGCGCGGCTGGGGGATCATGCCGCGCCAGCGCGGCCGGGAGATCCCCTCGCGGGACGTGATCGAACGAGCCCTTCCGGACGTTGACGAAGAAGAGCTCGGGGACGCTCCAGAGCACGCCGAGGAGCCCGGCCTCGAGGAGCGTGCCGCGGTCGACCGGTGCCGCGGCGAGCCCGACGAGACTCGCGCCGACGCCGACCCCGAGGTTCACGGCCCCGAAGAGCGGCCGGAACGCCGGCAGGTCGTCGGTGAAGAACGCGATTGCCGAGCACGGCGTAGAGCCAGCGCACGTGCTCGCTGCCGTCGCGCTCGAGGACGACGAGTCCGTCGTCGCGCCGCTGGAAGGCGTACGTGTGCTTGCCGAGCCCGAACGCGACGTGCCCCGCGCTCGCGCCACCCTCGTTCGGCTCCATGTAGAGGTAGTCGACGAAGCGGTCGGCGGTCGGCGCTGCGCGGCTCGCGGACGTCGGGAAGAGCGCGAGCGCGAGGACGATCGCGCAGCAGCACGTGCGGGGGGCGGGCGTTCCGAGTCGCTCGAAACGCCCGCCCGCGCCGGTCACTGCTTGTTGCGCTTCAAGAAGTCGATCAACGCCGGGGTGACCGGGTTCACGACCGTGTCCTCGGCGGTGACGACGTCGACGTGGGCGAAGCCTTCCGCGATCACGACCTCGAAGCCGCCGTTGACGCCGCCGAAAGTCGGGAACGCGGGGTTCGGCGCCGCGGCGTTCACGACGCGCGGGGTGCCGTCGCAGCTCGGCGCCGTGCAGACGCCGATGCTCGACCCGAACGGGGTGAATCCGCCCGCTACGGGTACGAGGCCGTTCGAGCCGCCGAACGAAATCACGGGGATGTTGATGCTCGCGGCCTGGGTCAGGTTCTCGATGTCGCGACGGCCGCGGCCGACCGAGAGCGGCGTCGAGTCGAGGTTCACGCCTTGGCTGCACTGGGCCGCGGTCGAGCACCCCGCGCCGACGTTGCCGACCGTGCACGTGCCCGCGGTGCAGACGCCGGTGACCGACGTCACGCCGAGGCCCGAGCTCGGGTAGTACATGTCGGTGAAGTTGGTGTCGCCGACGTAGAAGTTGCCGACCATGCGATCGATCCGCGTGACCTCGCGCTCTTGGCCCCAGATGCCGCCCGGCAGCGTCGTCGGCGCGGGCCCGTTGTTCGGCGTGAGCGCCGGGGGCAGGAACCCCGTGATGTCCCTCCAGGTCTGGAGGGAGTCGCCGACCCTCGGTCCGCCGAGCGACGTGGCGACGAAGGGCGCGACGCTGGCGACGAGGCTGTCGTCGTCGAGGAAGTTGCCGAGCGCCGCGAACGCCGACGACTTCGGCAACACCGCGAGGTTGGCGAGGTCGGGAACCACGGCGAGCGCGTTGTTGTTCAGTGTGCCTTGATCCGCCCGCAACACGTTCAAGCCGGTATCGGGGTCGACGATCGCCTGGATGCCGGTGACCTCGCCGGCCGCGAGCACGCGCGGGTTCAGCAGCGCGGAGACGGAGTACGAGGCCGTCGGCAGCGTGCACTTGGGCGGGACCTGACCGACGCAGTCGGCGGCCTCCGTGTCGATCGTGCACGGCGTCGTGCCGTCGACGCAGCGGGGCGCGTTGTCGCGGACGGCGCCGTAGAGGCCGCCGTCGAAGCGGGCCTCGATGCGGTCGAGCGTGTCGGCCGAGAGCGCGTTGCCGGTGCTGCCGCCGCCGCCTTCGAGCAGCACGAGGCCGCGGAGCTTCGCGTAGCCGGGGTCGGCCGGGCCGACGCCGGACAGATTGAAATCGGTCGCGGCGTAGCGCGCCGTGAAGCCGGTCCCGGCGGAGTGGCCGCCGAGGAAGACGTTCTGGTTGGTCGCGGCCGCGCTCGCGGCGGACACGATGGCGTCGATGTCGCGCGAGAACACGAGGGTCGTCCACTGCGCGATGAACGGGACGTCGGCCTGCGCGTCGTAGAAGACCCCGCGCCGGTTCGGGCCGCCGACGAGGACCGGGTGGAGGGAGAGGCCGAGCTCGGCGCCGAAGAGCCAATCGAGCGCGACCTGCGCGCTCTTGTAGCGCTCGGCGAGCTCGAGGCCGGCGGGATCCTCGAGCTGATTCGAGCGCCGATCGTATGCCCACACCTCGAGGCTGAACCCTTCGGTCTGCGCACGGAGGAGGAGGTTCTGCGCGAGAATGCGGAAGTTCCCGGCGCCTCCCTCGAAGCCCGGGACCAGGATCAGGACGACGTCCGGTGTGCCGACGGCGGACGTCAGGTAGTGCCGCGTGTAGCGCGCGTTGTTCAAGCTGAAGCTCGGGCCGCCGAACTGCGTGAGCAGCTTCGGATTGGTGACGACGACGCCGCTCGACCCCGGGGTGAAGTCCGGCTCGGCGGCGCTCGGCAGGTCGACCGTCTCCTGCGCGAAGACCGACGGCACGACGCAGCTGTTGGTGGCGTCGCCGCTGCACGCGTCGATCGCGAACGGCGAGATCGGACACGCATGGCGGACGACCGAGCCGGTCGGCGTGTCGACGCAGCTCGAGACCTTCTTGATGCCGTTCTTCGTCTTGCCGTTCGCCGGCTTCACCTCGCAGCAGGCGACGCGCGCCGGCGCCGGCGCGTAGCCGCACGTCGAGGCGGAATAGATCTTCTTCGCCACGCCCTTGCACTGCGAGCGCAGCGAGAACCCAAGGAGCGGGGTGCCGTCGGCGGCGTCGTCGATGCGCGCTTTGGCGCACTTGATGAACGCGCCGTGGCCGGTCGCGGCGCTCGCGCCGTCGAAGCTGGCGCAGGGACACTGGTCGTCGATCACGACCCGGAGGGCGGCGATGCTGCGGTCGTCCTCCACCTTGGAGGCGCCGGTCTGGCATTTGTCGGCGGCGCGCGCTGCACCGGGCGATGCCAGGGCGGCGGCGAGCACCGTAACGAACAACGCGCGGGCGACGCGAAGCGACGTGAATGACGGCATGGGGACTCTCCTCTGGGGGTGAGGTGTGCGGAAACGACTGCCGCAGTCCTACGTCAATCCGCGCGTGCGTGACAACCGTTTTTCGGCGTGACGCCATGGACTCGGCCAGGGCGCCGTCGCGCGCCGACGACGATTGCGTACCTGCGAGCGATGGCGTTTAGTGCCGTCGCACGTCGCGCGGCGTCAGAAGGGGAGTCATGCAGGCAGGGTCTTGGAAGGTCGGGGTTCTCTCCGTGGCGGCGATTTTCCTGGTCGCCGGAGAGGCGGCCGCGCAGCGCCAGAGCGGCATCCAGCGGACGCCCGACAACGCCCGCGTGCTGGTCAGCAAGGACGTCGGCGGCCAGCGCTACGCGATCACGCTCAATACCGCGGACGGCACGGTCACCGGCAACGTCTTTTCCACCGACGGGTCCGCGCCGAAGTTCATCTCGTGCGTGCCGACCGGCACGAACGCGTTCAGCTGCCGTGTGGCCGACACGTGCGACGCGAGCGACAGCCGCCAGAGCGGCATCCAGCAGGTGTTCGGCGGCACGGCCATCCTCGTCAGCAAGGACGTGGGGGCGGATCGCTACGCGATCACGCAGAACGTCGACGGCACGCTCACCGGCAACGTCTTCGGCTCCGCGACCGGCGCCGCCACGTTCCTCGTCTGCACGCCCGACAATGCCGGGGGCTACTCGTGCGCCGTCGCCGGAACCTGCGCGACGCTGCCGTGCACCGGTCAATACTCGACGATTCAGGGCAGCGTCACGCTGCCGGCGACGTTCTTCACGCTGCCCGCGACGTGCGCGACGTACGGCCCGCCGATCGCGATCACGCTGCCGAAGAACTTCTTCGTGCCCGACCCCGAGGTGATGGGCCAGGCTGCGCGGCAGGCGATCGTCAACAACCCCTTCCGCACCACCAACGTCGCGACCGACGATCAGCTCGCCAAGGACGCGGCGGTCAACGACCTCATTTTCGCGACCCGCAACCCGACGGGCCCCGCAAAGGTGGGCGACACTGCGCTGTGTCCGGCGGGCGGCCTGCAGAGGCTCGTGGGTTGCGAGAGCGTCACGCTCGACAGTGGTGGGTCCGCTTCGGCGAGCACGATCGTGTTCGACAGTTGCACGGTAGGGTCACCGTCCGACGGCTTCATCGTCCAGAAGGGCACGCTCTACATCCTCGCCCCGAGCTCGCCTTGCCTGCTCGTCACCCAGGCGGAGCTGCCGATCGGCATCGAGCTCTCCGGGGGGCGCCAGAACTTCGAGACCACCTTCATGAACGGCGCCGGCCAAGCCACCGAGATCGACCTCGAGAACAGCTCCGAGTCCGTCACCTACCTGAACACCTGCCCCGGGGTCGATCCGCGGTTCAGGCCGACGCTGCGGCGGCAGGTCAGCGAGTCGTTCCGAAGCCAGATCATGAGCCCGCCGGGTGTCGGGGAGCCGAAGTCCGTGGTTCAGATGTACGACACGCCCTTCTCGATCCTCCGCGAGTACTCCACCGACTGCAGCACGCGCATCGTGACGCTCGAAAGCCGACAGAGCGGCGAGATCGCGACGGTCGACGACCGCGTCGGCGAGTCCTACGCGACGCGATTCGCCGACCTCAAGTACGCGCTCAGCGGCCCGAACGACGCCACATCGTTGTCGATCGACGGCGGCTTGCTCGACACATGCACCGGGATCGGCGGCGATCGCTCGGGCGATCGCTCGTTCGCGTATCGCACGCTCACGCCCGGGAGCTTCAACCGCGACGGCGACGGCTGCCCACGCGGCGGCGCCTTCGAGCTCTCCGCGGAGGGCGTCGTCATCGGACAGGTGTCGTTCGGCGACGCGGGCGGCGTCACGCTGACGCCGGTCTCGGGTCCGCCGATCACGCTCGTGAGCTGCAATGACCCGCAGCTGCTCCTCACGAAGTGCCCGGTGAACGATCAGATGTAGCGGCGATGGAACGGCCACGGTCACGGCGTCATCCGCGAGGCAGTCGATGTGCACACCAGCGCGCGAGGGCCTCTCGTGCCACCGCAGGCGCGTAGCGTCAGAGGGGGAATCATGCAGGCAAGGTTGTGGAAGGTCGGGGCGCTCTCCATGGCGGCGATTCTCATGGTCGCCGGAGAGGCGGCCGCACAGCGCGAGAGCGGCATCCAACGGACGCCCGACAACGCCCGCGTGCTGGTGAGCAAGGATGTCGGCGGCGAGCGCTACGCGATCACCTTGAACACCGCCGACGGCACCGTCACCGGCAACGTCTTTTCCACTAACGGGTCCGCGCCGCAGTTCATCTCGTGCGACCCGACCGGTCCGAACGCGTTCAGCTGCAGCGTCGCCGGCACGTGCGACCCGAGCGCCGGGCGCGAGAGCGGTATCCAGCGGGCGTTCAGCAGCGAGGCCGTGCTCGTCAGCAAGGACGTCCAGGGGCAGCGCTACGCGATCACCCAGAACCTCGACGGCACGCTCACCGGCAACGTGTTCTTCTCCGCGACCGGCGCCGCCAAGTTCCTCTTCTGCACACCCCAGGGGGAGGGGTATACGTGCGCCGTCGCCGACTCCTGCACGACCCAGCCGTGCACGAGCCAGTACGCGACGCTCCCGGGGATCATCACGCTGCCGGCGACGTTCTTCACGCTGCCCGACGGGTGCACGCCGTACGGCCTACCGATCGCAATCACCCTGCCGAAGAACTTCTTCGTGCCCGACCCGGAGATCATGAGCGAGGCATCGCGGCAGGTGATCGACAACAACCCCTTTCGCAACAGCCGGATCACCAAGGTCGGTACGATCGACGATCTCATCCTCGCGACCCGCACGGTGAGCGCGGCCTCGTCGACCGGGGATCGCGTGCAGTGCCCGACGTCCGGATTTCAGGAGCTCGAGCAGTGCGAGATCTTCTCGACCGACTCGGGTCCCGCGTCGGTCAGCACGATCGGCTTCAAAGGGTGCACCTCGGGCTCGTCGTCGACCGGCTTCCTCGTCCAGAGCGGCACCCTCCGGATCACGATCCCGAGCTCGACGAAGTGCATTCTCCTCACGACCCAGGAGCTGCCGATCGGCAAAGAGATCCTCGAGGAGCGTCTGGAGTTCCAGATCAGCGCGTTCGACGGCGCCGGCGTCCGCACCGAGACCGACGTCGAGAACATCATCCAGTTCATCACCCACCTGAGAGTCTGCGCGGGCGTCGATACGCGTTTCGCGTCGAACCTCCGGCGGAGCCTGATCGGCACGATCCAGATCGGGCTCGTCCCCGACGACGTCGGCGATGAGGTGTTCCTCACCCAGACGTACGACGACGTGACGCTTTTGCGCGAGTATTCCGACGACTGCGGCACCCGCATGACGACGATCGCCAGCGGGCAGATCGCGACGATCGACGGCCGCTTCGGCGAGTCCTACGCCACGCGGTTCGACGACCTGCAGTACGCGCTGAGCGGCACGAACGACGACACGTCGCTCGCGATCGACGGGGGCCTCGTCGAGGAGTGCAGCGGCAGCGACCGGTCGTTCGCGTACCGGACGATCACGCCCGCGAGCTTCGACCGCAACGGCGATGGCTGCCCGCGCGGCGGCGCGTTCGAGCTCTCCGCGGAGGGCGTCGTCGTTGGCCAGCTGTCGTTCACCGACGTGGGCGGCGTCACACTGACGCCGGTGTCGGGGACGCCGATGACGTTCGCGAGCTGCAATGACACCGCCCTCATCCTGCGGACCTGCGCGGCGAACAACTGAACACCGCGCGGCGCCGTCATCGCCGCACCACGTCAGCGGGCATCCAGGGAGATCTCATGCGAGTCGAGGGTCCGCAGGTCGGGGTGTGGATCATGGTAGTGCTGGTCGTCCTGTCCGCCGGAGAAGCGGCCGCGCAGCGCCAGAGCGGCATCCAGCGGACGCCCGACGGCGCGCGCGTGCTGGTCAGCAAGGACGTCGGCGGGCAGCGCTACGCGATCACGCTGAACGTCGCCGACGGCACCGTCACCGGCAACGTCTTCTCGACCGACGGCTCGGCGCCGCAGTTCATCTCGTGCACGCCGACCGGCCTGAACGCGTTCAACTGCCGCGTCGCCGCCACCTGCGATCCGAGCGCCAGCCGCGAGAGCGGCATCCAGCGGGCGTTCGACGGCGCGGCGGTGCTCGTCAGCAAGGACGTGTCGGGTCAGCGCTTCGCGATCACGCAGAACCTCGACGGCACGCTCACGGGGAACGTCTTCGGCTTCGTGACCGGCGCCGCTACGTTCCTCTTCTGCAGGCCCGACGATGTCGGAGGCTACTCGTGCGCCGTCGCGGGGAGCTGCACGGGGCTGCCGTGCAGCGGCCAATACACGACCTTGTCAGGTAGCGTCACGCTGCCGGACACGTTCTTCACGCTCCCCGCGTCGTGCGCGACGTACGGGGATCCGATCGCGATCACGCTGCCGAAGTACTTCTTCGTCCCCGACCCGGACCTGTTGGCTGAAGCGTCTCGCCTTGCGGTCGTCAGCAACCCCTTTCGCACCCAGACCGGCAGGGGCGGCCCGGTCAACGACCTCATCCTGGGGAAGCCCGCCATCACGGCTCCGGCGAAGGTCGGCGACGTCGCCGCGTGTCCGACGACCGGCATCCAGCGGCTCGACAAGTGCGAGCAGCAAGGGAACACGGCGTTCAGCTCGATCACGTTCGTCGACTGTACGGCGGGTCCGGACCAGGACAACCTCGTCGTCCAGAACGGCACCGTCGAGATCTACAGGGCCAACTCCACGTTCTGCTCACTCTTCACGCCACCGGAGATTCAAGTCGGCGTCGAGGTCATCGAGCAGCGCCGGAACTTCGAGACCAAAATCTCGGGCGCCGCGGGCCAACTGCTCGAGCGGGACACCGAAAACGGCTCCATGTTCACCACGGCCACGAACCTTTGCGTGGATTCCAATCAGCGGCTGGTCTCCGTGTCGCGGCGGGGGATCACCGGCTCACGTGAAGCCGTCATCAGAACGAACGACTCCACCGGTGAGACGGCGTCCCTGACGCAAGTGTTCGATTCCGTCGATCTCTCCCGGGATTTCGCTCTCTGCGGCCCCCTCAACACGACGATCTCGAGCGGCGACAGTGGGGAGATCTCCACGGTCGACGACGTCAACGGCGAGTCCTATTCGACGAATTTCGCGAACCTCACGTACGTGCTCCCGAGCGGGGAGAAGAAGGGCGCCACGACCCTCACGATCGACGGCAGCTTGCGGAACGTCTGCAGCGGCCTCGACCGCGCCTTCGCGTACCGCACGCTCACGCCGGCGAGCTTCGACCGCAACGGCGACGGTTGCCCGCGCGGCGGCGCCTACGAGGTCACCGTCGACGGCGCGCCGCTCGGTCAGGTGGCGTTCACCGACACGGGCGGCGTCACGGTGACGCTGGCCGGCGGCACGCCGTCGACGGTGGCGAGCTGCAACGATCCGGCGCTTCTCCGGACGAGCTGCCCGGCGAACGTCGATAGGTAGGCCGCGCGAGCCGCCGCGGACTACGAGGCGTAGCCGCGGCGGACGAGCTCGATCCGCGCGGCGGCGTCTTCGAGCTGTCCGCGGAGGGCATCGTCAGTTGCGGGAACCGCCGGGGACGGCGCCCCCTTCGTCGCCGGAGGTCGCCACGACTCACGGTGCGAGGCGGAATATGTTGTTGCTGTCGTCGCCCACGATGTGAATTCGGCCCAGCGGGTCCAACGCGATCGCGACGGGGTTGTCCAAGACGTTGCCGTTGCCGTCGCCGTTGCGGTCGATGAGCGCCGTGACTTCGCCGTTGGGACGAACCCGGAAGGCGTTGTCGCTGAAGCTGCCCGTCACGTAGACGTTGCCGTCCGCGTCGACCGCGATTCCGCGTGCGCCCGCCAGAACGTGGCCTGCTCCGTCGCCCTCGGGTCCGATGATCTGGATGACGACTCCGCTCGGGGTAACCTTGAGCACGTTGCGGCTGCTGTAGCCTGCAACGAACAAATTGCCGACGTGGTCGAGGGCCAGGCCGTACGGTGCATCGAGCGCATGGCCCGCGCCGTCACCTGCGGCGCTCACGATGAGCGTCTTCGTCCCGGCGGGGGAGACCTTGAAGACGTTGTCGCTGAGCGAGCCTCCGACATACGCGTTGCCTTCGCCGTCGACTGCGAGCGAGTGGCTCCCGCCGAAGGTGTGTCCGAGCCCGTCACCGTGCACGTCGATGATCTTGGTGACGCTCCCGGCAGGCGTGATCTTGAAGGCGTCGCTGAGGCCGGTGGCGACGAACACGTTTCCGGACGGGTCGACCGCGATTGCGCTGGTGTTTCCGTGGAGTCCGTGGGCGGATCCGATCGGGAGACGCGTGACGCTTCCCTGCGGTGTGATTTTGAAGACGAATCCGCCCGCCGCGTAGATGTTCCCGTCCGCGTCGATGGCGAGCCCGGTCAGCGAGTTCGGCACGTTGCCGGCGCCGTCGCCCGTCGGGTCGAAAATTTGCGTGACCAGGCCGCTGGATCCACCGATCTTCAGGACGTTTCGCGTGTAGCTCGCGCCCACGTACGCGTTGGCGGAGGCGTCGAACACGATGCTGCCCGGGGCGCCGAGCGCGAAGGCGTCGCCGGTGCCTGTGAGGTCGATCGCCGTTTCGACGCTTCCGCCAGCCGCGAACGCGAGGACGTCGTTGCTGGCACCGCCGGCGACGAAGATCCGCCCTGCCGCGGTCGCGGCGACTGCGCGGGGCAACCTCAGCGGGTCGGACGCCCCGTCGCGGGTCGCGTCGATGACTTCCGTCACGGTGCCTGACGGGTTGATCCGGAACGCGTTTCTGGAGTTCTGCCCGGTGACGTAAACGTCCCCCGCGGCATCGAGCGCGATGTCGCTCGCGAACGTCAGCGGTCGCCCGGCACCGTCCCCGCTCGAATCGATGATCTGCGCGATGGTACCGTCCGGCGTGATCTTGAACGCGTTGTGGCTCAGCGTCCCGACGAGGTACACGGTTCCATCGTCATCGACGACGATCTGCGTCGGCCGGTCGAGCGCGTGACCCGCGCCGTCACCCGTCGCGTCGATCAGCTTTGTCACCGTACCCGTCGGAGAGATCTTGAACGCGTCGTCGCTCGTCGAGCCCGTGACGTAGAGGTTGTCCGCGGCATCGATCGCCATGCCGAGGACCTGGGAAGCGGGCGTGGCGAACGACGAGACCGCGCCGCCCGGCGCCACCTTCAGGATCTCGTCGGCGTAGACGGCGTTGTTCACATACAGGTTGCCGGCACGGTCGAGCACCATCTCGCTGCCCCCGTGATACTCGTGAAACGGCCCGGCGCCGGTCGCGTCGAGGATCTGCGTTACCGTGCCATCAGGGACGATCTTGAAGACGTTCCGGCTCAGCTGAGCGCTGACGTAGACGTTGCCGTGGACGTCCACGGCTATGCCGTACGGCTGGTCGAGGAAGTGGCCGGCCCCGTCGCCGCTGCCGTCGATCAGCTCCGTGACGACTCCGGCCGGCGTGATCTTGAACGCGTTGTCGCTGATCATCCCGATGACGTACGCGTTCCCGGCGCCGTCGACGGCGACGTCGCGCGTGTGGAGAAGCCCCGCAGCGATGAGCTCGGCTCCGTCGACGTGTACGGTCGGATGGGGCGTCGGAACCGGTGAGCCTTTCGATGGGAGACCTCCGCATCCTCCTCCGGACGGGTTGCAGCCCACCTGGCCGAACAGCCGTTGCGCTTGCGGGAACTGCGTCGCGAGCAACCCCTCGACGCCCTGACCTTGTCGGTCGTTCAGGCAATCGAGGTAGGTGCCGAGGCTCGTCATGGCGGTGCATCCCGCGATCAGTGTCGCTCGGCTGACTGCAGAATCGTCGCTCAGCCCCGCCAGGTTGGCGCCCGCAGGATCGACGAGGTCGGTGAACGCGACCTTGTCGGAAGCGCACTTCGCTGCGATCGTGCCGCGGAGCTTCCGATCGAGCGCGGAACCGGCTCCCGACGTCGTCTGTGCCGCGAGCGCTTTCCGACAATTCGCATTGGCCTTGACGAGGCAGGCCATGAGCCGGGCATCGTCGGATCCGCTCTTCTGTCGGCAGGCGAGCACGGCTTCTGCGCACTTGTGCAGGCCCTTGAGCCGGGCGCGGACGAACGATGCGGCCGACCCGTGGATGCCGCGCTGGCACTTCGCGACTCCGGCGCCGTTGGGCTCCCGGTCACCGAATCCGTCACCGGTGCCGCCGAGATCGGAGAGACAGCCGAGGCCGCTCGCGCCCGACACCCCAAAGACCCGCATCAGCTCGCGTCCGCGCGGCTGCTGGATCTCGAAGAGCTCCTGAGTGGCGCACGACACGCGCTGCGCGAGGCACACTGCGAGCGCAGCGGCGCTGGCGATGCCGGTGCCGCACTCGGCGTCCGCGCTCGCGAAGCCCAGGCCCGCGTCGCTTCGCAGGACGTCGATCGGGACCTGCGCGCACTTGGTCGCGATCACCTGCTGCAGCTTCGCCCGCGCGGCGGCGATCGTCGCGAGCTGGCCGTCGCACTTGGCTGCGGCTTTCGCCGTGCACTGGGCGCGCTCGTCGGTCCGCGTCGACTTCACCTCCACACACTTCAGGAGCGACCCGCCGCACCCGGCCAGGGCCTTCAGGGAGGTTCCCATGAAGGTTGCGGAGGCTTTGTCGATCGCCTTTTGGCAGGCGACCGCCGCTTTGCCGGCGTCGCCCGTCAGCGCCGGCGTCGCGCTCCGCGCGACGTTCGCGCCGACGATCGCGAGCGCGCCGAGCCCCGCGAGGCAGGCCGCCATGCTCGGGCTACGGTACGAGGCCACTGTTGACCGGACTCCATGCTCTCGAGGGCGAATGGTCTTGCATACGGCTGTCATCCGATCGGCGAACGTTGCGAGTTCGGAAGCTGTACGGAACCCGGCAGCAGCCGGTCAAGCAGTATTTCCGCACCAAGGCGTGCGACGTTTCGGGGCAGTTTTTGCAGCTAGAAACCTCGTTCCTCGCGACGGTACGGCAACGGACTTCGCGGTGGAGCCACGCGGCAACCGGAACTACGGACCACGGCGCACGGCACGCCTCCCGTACGGCGGGGGTAGACGGTCGCCGCATGGGTGGTGGCCGAAAGCCAAGGGATCGCCAGTGCGAGAATCGACGGCGCAGGCGAGGTTCTACGCCGGATAGTCGAAAGTTGACGACCAAAAGCATTCGATAGGCAGCACGAGCATGCGACGATCGAGCATCCTGGAACACAGCTCGAATTGAAAACACTTTCTACCGCTGGGTCGAGCGCGCCGTAGCCGATGAGGCTCGCGAGCTCGACAGCATTCGGGACGCGCCAATCGTCCCACTCTCCGACACGTAGTCTCTTTCGTGAATGGTGCCGTCGTCGAAATCCTGATCAGGCTAGCGCGAGATCCTGAAAACGTTGTTGCTATGTATGCCGGCGACATACACGTTCCCTGCATAATCGACCGCGATGGCAACAGGGGTATCCAGGTTGTTGCCCCTTCCATCACCGCTCGCGTCGATGATTTCAGTGACGGTTCCTTCGGGCGTGATTTTGAATGCGTTGTGTGTAAAGCCGCCAGTGACGTAGACGTTACCCGCATCGTCGATCGCAATACCGCTAGGACCCCTCAGTTGATTCCCCAGACCATCGCCATCTATGTCGATGATTTCACCAGTCGTGCCGTCGGGCGCGATTTTGATAACGCGGTCCGATAGGGGCAGGCCTGCTAGCGCCAGGTAGACATTTCCCACGTCGTCGACGGCCATCCCGGCGGCATTCTCGTCGCTGATTTTTGTCACGATTCCTTCAGGAGTAACGCGGTGCACACGGAAACCCGCCAGGTACACGTTCCCCGCCCCGTCCAGGCCGATGAATTGCGGAAAGCTCAAAGGATTCCCGGCACCGTCACCACTCTCATCTGCGATCTGGGTGATCGTGCCGCCCGGAGTCACTTTCAACGCGTTGTTGCTTGATCGGCCCGCCACATAAACGTTCCCGGCGTCATCGACAGCGATACCCGTGGGATCGTCGAGATTGGAGTTGGGCCCCGCAAAGCGATTGACGATCTCTTCGATGAAAAAGGGGCCGCCGAAGGGTCCGAGTAGGACATCAATCGAGAACGCGTTGTCGCTGTTGCGTCCAGTCACATAGACTTTATCGTTCGCATCCACAGCAATCGCGTTCGGGGCCTCGAGCGTTCGGCCTGAGCCAGCCCCGCTGGCATCTATTATCTGTGTAACACCGGAACCGATCACGAATGCGTTGTGGCTCGAGGATCCAACAACGTAGACATCGCCAAAATCATCCACTGCGAGAGCAGTTGGCCCGACAAGGCTGTTGCCCGCACCGTCGCCGCTGGAATCGACGATTTCTCGAATCAACGGATTCCCGGTCGCGATCGGCGTAGGCGTGCCAGTCCTCGTTGCCGTGCGCGTCGGGCTCACGGTCGCACCCAAGACCACGGTCGACGTTGGCGTAAGTGTAGCTGGCGGGGTGAACGTTGCTGTTTGGGTCGGTGTGCCTGTCGCAGCCGCCGTAGACGTGACGATCGGTGTCGGACTGCGCGTCGTCGTGGAAGTGGCGGTCGGCGTCGCGCTACGAGTCGTCGTTGGCGTGGCGCTCGGCGTCCCCGTCGCGGTAGCAGTGGTCGTCGCGCTCGGGGTCGAGGTTCGAAGAGGTGACGGTGTGACGGTTGCCGTCGAGGAGCTTGACGCTGTCGGACTCGCGATCGGGGTAGAGGTGCGCGTGACGGACGGTGTGGGTGTTCGTGTGCGTGTGCCAGTCGGAAGGACCGTGCCTGTGGCGCGCGGGGAAGGGGTCGTTCGACTCGGAGGACCCCCACATCCGGCGCCGTCCGGTTGACACCCGACGTCCACGAAGAGGGCTTCGGAGCGGGGAAACGCGCTCGCCGCGAGGGTCGCGGCTCCGCCGATATGAGAGCGTCCCAAGCACGCTTGATAGTCGGCGAGATTCGCGAGCGCCGGGCAGCGACCATCGACGAGCGCTGCGCGCAGCATGGGCGGATTCACCAAGGCCTCGAAATTGGCGCCCTCCGGCGCCAGAAGATCTGCAAACGCGACCACATCGGCCCCGCATTTTGCCTCGACCTTCGTCCGCAAGGCGTGCTCCAGAGTCGAATGATCGGACGTGCCAGCCTGAAGCTTTGCGAGCGTCTTCCGACACGTGCCGTTCACCATGAGGAGGCACTCGCTGAGCGCGTTGGCGTCGTTGCCGCTCTTGTAACGGCAGACGAGCACGGCCTCGGCGCAGCCATGAAGGGCCTTCAATCGGGCCACCGCGAATGCCCGCGCCGCTCGCTTGATCGCCCGTTCGCACTTTTCAACGGGGGCACCGTCGGGCTCGCGGTCGCCGAACCCTTCCCCCGCACCACCGTAGTCCGGGAGGCATACGAGATCCCCAGCCCCGATCACCTGGAACGTTCGCAACAGCTCCGCCGCGCGGGGTTCGGCGACGGCGAACAGAGTCTGAGCAACGCATGATGAGCGAGTAGCGATGCACTCGGCGATCGTATCCGGGGTGCCGAGGACCGTTCCGCACGCCAATTCCAGACCGGCGAAGCCGAGGCCCTCCTCGTCGCGGAGGGTTGCGGGCGGAACGGTCGCGCACGCACTGCCGACGCTCTTGGCGAGTTTCGTGGCCGCCGCGTGCCGTCGGGCCAGGAGCTTGGAGCACGCTCTCGTGGCCTTCGTCGTACACTTGTCGCGCGCCCCGTTCGCGCGCGGCTTCTCCTGCACGCACGCCAGCAAGCCGTCGGCGCACGTGTCGAGTGCTTTCATCACCGTCTCGGTGAACGCCGCCGACGCTCGGTTGATCGCCTTCTGACAGCCGACGGCCGCCTTGCCCGCAGCCCCCGACAGTTCCTGCGCTTCCGTACGAGTAGCGGCGATCGAGAGCATGCTCGAGAGCGCGAGCGCGGCGAAGAATGTCACGCTAGCCCGCGCGGCCATTCAATTCGCGCCGGGGGGCCGCGGGGTGGTCACCTTCAACGGATTGCTCGCGCCCCCGAAGTGATTGAGCACGACCGTGACCTCGAGATCCGTGTCCAGATTGAAGGCTGCGCACAGCTCGATGGCCGCCGTGCCGGTGAAGCCGTCTCCCGTCAGCTCGACCGGCGGAGCGGTGAAGGAGGTTTCGGCGTTGGAAGGCTCGAAGTGCAACGTCGTGCCGATCGACGTCGACGTCGGGAGGACTGCACCGGCGGTGTCCGCATAGTTGAAGGTGACGCGGAATAAGCTTCCGTTCGTACCGCTGCAGAACCCGGAATTGAGCTCCACGAGGCTGATCGCTCCATCCGAGATCGTCGGCGCAGTACCTGGATCGGCCACTTGCGGCAGCGGAGCATAGTCGCCTACGACTCCGTCGACGCGCGCCGTGACGGCCAGGGTGAATGCACACGCCGGAAGCGCATCCTGATACGTGATCTCCAGCTCGTCGCTGACGTCTTCCAGCTCGCCGGCGGCGGGATCCAGCGGGACCTCGAAATGGTCCTCGAAGGCGAGGTCGTCTCGCTGGATCGTGACGATCAGGATCGGAGCGTCCACCGTCGTGCGCGGCGCGGCCGGCGCCTCGCGGCCGCGCCTGCGGAGCAGCGTGAACGGGATCTTCGTGATGCCGCCGAACACGGCCCGGGACGGCGCCCCGCCGAACGTGATGCGACGTCCTGCGCCTGGACTCACGCCGGGCGCGCCGCCGTTCACGCGGATGCCCGGCGCGCCGTTGTTGCGCAAACGAATGCCCTTGAAGAACTTGACGAGGCTACCGAAGACGACCCGCTCGCGGCCGCTGACGGCGGTCGACGCGATGCTCGCTGCGGGGCACGTCGTGGTGAGCTGCGAGGTGAGCGCTCCGAGCGACCCGGCCGCCCCGAAGGCGCGCGTGCGCGGCACGGACTGCTGAATCAGATCGGCAGCAGTGCAGGCCGCGCGTTGCTGCAGACAGCTGCTGAGTGATTCGGTGCTCGTGACGGGAAGTCCGACCAGCTCGGTGCACGCCTCGTTCAACGCGACAAGGTTCAATCCGGACGGGTCCGCGAGCTCGCCGAACGCAAGCTTGCTCTTGGGACCGCATGCTTTGGTGACGGCCGCCGCGAACTTCGTTGCCTCCACGCCCGATACGACTGCGTCTGCATTGCAGCTCGCAGCCGCTCTGGCGAAGCAGGTTGGGTCCGCCGAGGGCGCTTGTGCGCAGCCCAGAGCTCGCTGCACGCACGCGCTGAATCGCTTCTCGAGGGCGCCTAGCAGTGCCTGCGTCGACTTCGAGAGAGCCTTCCCGCATTTCTCGACTGCTTTGGGATTCCCCGACGTGGTCGGACACGTACCGCAGCCGCTGAAGGTCGGAAGACCGTCGATGGGCAGAAGGTTGGGAGTCGGAAGCAATCCCAACAGCTCGGCGGTACGCGGGCGAGCGGGGCCGTACACGACACCGGCCGCCCGCTGATGCGAGAGCACCAGACATTCCGCGAGGGGCGGCAAACCGCCGCAGACGTCGATCGCGAAATCGGTTTGACACCGTCCCGCGATCTCGCCGAAGCCGAGGCCGTCCAGCGAGAGCAGATCGGGTGTGCGAAGATCCGTCGCGCAGGACTTGGCCCTCACAATCTTCGCGTACGCCTTCACGAGCGCCGACGTCGCCGCATCGAGCTTCTTGGCGCACGACTGGCCCGCGGCGGCGCCGCAGGCGGCCCCGTCGGCTTGCTTCGTTTGCACGCACGCGAGCGCGGCATTGCCGCACGCGTCGATTGCCTTGAGCTTGCTGGCGACGAGCTTGGTCGTCACCTGTGCAACGAGCTTCTGGCACTTGAGCGCCGCCTTGCGGAGGGCCGGCGTTTCGAGTCGACCGTCGGCCGCGAACGCCGCGAGGGGAGCCTGCACGCCTACGGACAGCACCAGCGCGACCGCGAACGGCCGCCACCTTGCCGGGTATGGCGAAGAAACGTCACGCCGTCGGCGTTGGCTCTGCGAGTGGGCGATCATCGAGTGGGACGCGGTGAGAACGTGCGACCTGCAAGCTGTACGGTCCTCGCCAGGAAGAGGTCAAGCAATTTCGGAACGGAAACTGCAGCTCGCGGTGGATCGCCGTCGGTCCGCACGCTCGCCGTAACGGACGCCATAGCCCGATGGATGCCTCTGAAGTGGCCCCGGAACGTTCCTGACGCGGGGGATGGCAGTCGCCTGGGCGGAAGCGCGCGTTCGCCGGTGCGTCGACGGTCGCTACGACGCCCAGGCGTCGCGAAGCAGCCTGATGCGCTCGCGATCGCTGCCCGCCAGTGCCGACTCGTAGCGGGCGACGTCGGACGCCGCCACGTTCGCGCGCTTCGGCCCGGCGCCGATCGCGGTGAACGTCGCGTCCTCGGCTTCCCAGTCGGTGATGCCGTGGCGGCGCGCGACGGCGGAGAGGCCGGATGCAAACGCGGCGGGGTCGGCCGATTCCGCGGCGTACGCGGCGGTGAAGTCGCGGACGTCGTTGCGGTAGGCCTCCTTCTTCTCATCGTCGTCGTCGTCGTCCGAGCTCGACTCGCTCGAGCTCGTGATCGACTTCGCGCTGCTCTCCGACGAGTAATAGAACGAGCACCCGGCCGGCAGCAGCGCTACGACGGCGACGACCACGATCCACGCGTTCCGCATCCCCTTCACTCCTTCGCCTGCAAGTCCCAGTTGCCGCACTTCTCGGAGAGCGTGCCGATCTTCGTACCGAGGCCCGCAAGCGGGAAGGTGAGCTGGACCGGCTTGCCGGCGACGCCGTGGATCTCGATCGCGACCTCGGCGGCCGGGGAGGCGCCTTCCTCGCGGAGCAACCGGCGGGCGAGCCGGGTCGCGTCGTCGGCCTCGAACAGGCGGCGCTCGGTCGGCGTCGTTCGCACCTGCCACATGTCCCGCGACGTCGTCTCGCCGAAGCGGATGCGGACGTCGCCGCGCATGCCGAGCCCGGCCTTGCTCTCGGGCTCCTCGACGACGGCGACGCCTCGCCACTGCGTCCCCGTCGCGGCGTCGCACCCGATCACGAGCCGGACACCGGCTTGGCGCTTGGCGCCGACCGCGAGACCGACCGCCTTCTCACCGGCCGGCGTCTCGAGCTCCCGCATCTCCCAGCCGGCCGCGAACGCGGGGGCGGCGCTCGCCAAGCCGAACGCCAGCGCGGTCGCGAGCACCGCGCGCCATTGCTCGGAAGTCATCATGAGGGCGTCGGTAGCACGTCGCGCCCGGAGATGAAACGCGCGTGGCGACGACCGCGGACCGATGTGGTACCTGACGTGGGCAACACGATGACCGAAGCGGCGCGCAAACGCGGCGACATGACGGCGAGCCGGGCGGGCGACGGCACGCTGGTCGTTCGCTTGAGTGGCGCCTGGACTCTCGCGACGGGGCTCCCGCCGCTCGCCGACGTGGAGCGCGAGCTCGCGGCATCGCCTCCTCCGCAGCGGATCGCGTTCGACCTCGGCGAGATCGGGGAGTGGGACAGCGGCCTCATGAGCTTCGTGACCCGCGTCGGCGACCTCGCGGCCGGCCGCAAGATCCCCGTCGACCAGAACACGCTTCCCGAGGGGCTCCGGCGCTTGCTCGCGCTGGCGTCGCGCGTGCCGGGCCAGAAGGACGTGCGGCACGTCGAGCCGCAGGCGTCATGGGTCGGGCGGGTCGGCGTCGTGACCCTCGCGGCGTGGGCGGACCTCTTCGAGATGCTCGAGTTCATCGGCGAGATCACGCTCGCGTTCGGGCGCCTCGTCCGCGGGCACGCGCGTTTTCGCGCCCGCGATTTCTGGCTGCTCGTGCAGCAGGCCGGCGCCGACGCGCTCCCGATCGTGACGCTGATCAGCTTTCTCGTCGGGACGATTTTCGCCTTCGTGGGCGCCGTGCAGCTCGAGCGTTTCGGGGCGACCATCTACGTCGCCGACCTCGTCGGGATCGCGGTCGTGCGCGAGATGGGCGCGGTCATGACCGCGATCGTGATGGCGGGCCGCACCGGCGCGGCGTATGCGGCGCAGCTCGGAACCATGAAGGTCACCCAGGAGATCGACGCGCTCACGACGATGGGGTTCTCGCCGCTCGATTTCCTCGTGCTGCCGCGTCTCCTGGCGCTCTGCCTCATGATGCCGCTCCTCTGTCTCTACGCAGACGCCCTCGGCGTGCTGGGCGGGTCGCTCATCGGGATCGGCATGCTGAAGCTTCCGCCGATCACGTACTTCAACCAGACGTTCAACGCGGTGTCGCTCACGGACCTCGGCGGCGGCGTGCTGAAAGCGTCGGTATACGGCGTGCTGGTCGCGGTGTCGGGATGCCTCCGTGGGTTGCAGTCCGGCAGCAGCTCGTCGGCGGTCGGCGACGCGGCGACCTCGGCGGTCGTGACCGGGATCGTCGCGATCATCGTGGCGTGCGGGATCTTCTCGGTGTCGTTCTACATCCTCGGGATCTGAGATGACGGGTCGACCAAACGACGCCAACGACGCCAAAGACCAGGGACCGCACATCACGGTCGAGGACCTCACGATCGCGTACGGCGACTTCGTCATCATGCGCGACCTGAGCTTCACCGTTCGCCACGGCGACGTCTTCGTCATCATGGGCGCCAGCGGCTCCGGCAAGAGCACGCTGCTCCGCAACATGATCGGGCTCAACGAGCCGACCAAGGGCGACGTCACGTACGATGGCGAGAGCTTCACCCACGCGGACGAGGCGACGCGGCAGAAGATATTGCAGCGGTTCGGCGTCATGTATCAGGGCGGGGCGCTGTTCAGCTCGATGACGCTCGCCGAGAACGTCGGGCTCCCGCTCGGCGAGTACACGACGCTCAGCGACGCCGAGATCCGCGAGGTCGCGGCGATGAAGCTCGCGCTCGTCGGACTCAAGGGCTTCGAGGATTTCTTCCCGTCGGAGATCAGCGGCGGCATGTGGAAGCGTGCCGGTATCGCGCGGGCCATGGCGCTCGACCCGGACATCCTGTTCTTCGACGAGCCCTCGGCCGGCCTCGACCCGATCAGCGCGCGCCAGCTCGATGAGTTGATGCTCGAGCTCCGCGCGATTCTCGGCACCACGATCGTCGTCGTGACCCACGAGCTGCCGAGCATCTTCGCGATCGCCACCAACAGCGTCTTCCTCGACATCGAGACCAAGACGATCATCGCGCGGGGGTCGCCGAAGGAGATGCTCGAGTCCAAGGACACGGACCCGAAGGTGCGGCGGTTTCTGACGCGGGGCGAGGACGAGGGAAAGGCGGAGGACGCGCATGGGTAGGAAAGCCAATCCGGTCATGATCGGTGCGTTCGTGGTCGGCGCGATCGCGCTCGCCGTCCTCGGCATCGTGGTGTTCGGGTCGGGACGGCTCTTCGCCGACACCACCCCGTTCGTCATGTACTTCTCGGGCTCGGTCGACGGGCTCTCGGTCGGGTCGCCGGTCAAGTTCAAGGGCGTCGAGATCGGCGCGGTCACGAGCATCCAGCTCGACCTCGGCGAGGAGGCCCGCATCCCGGTCTGGATCGAGATCGACAACAAGAAGATCATCGCGCACGGCGCCGACAAGTGGCCGAGCGATGCCAAGCTGCTGAAAGAGGCGGTCGAGCACGGCCTCCGCGCCCAGCTGAACTCGCAGAGCATCGTGACCGGCCTCTTGTTCGTGCAGCTCGACTTCCACCCCGAGACGCCCGTCGTGCTGATCACTCCGCCGGAGGCGGGGCTGAGCGAGATCCCGACGATCCCGACGACGCTCGAGCAGGCGCAGCAAGTGGCGGCCGAGATCATCGCCAATCTCAGGAAGATCGACTTCGACGGATTCGGGAAGGCGCTCCGCGCGTCGATCGACGGGATCAACGCGACCGTCAACGCGCCCGGGCTGCAAAAGGCGTTGCAGTCGCTGCCGGACACGCTGGCGTCGTTGAACCAGACGCTCGCGAGCGTCCAGAAGCTCGCGACCAACCTCGATCAGCGGAGCGGCCCGCTGCTCGCGAGCCTCCAGCAGACGTCGGAGCGGTCGACGCGCGCCGTCGAGCAGGCGCGCGCGACGCTCGAGAGCGTGCAAGGACTCGCCGACACCGGCGCGCCGCTCGCCGGGCAGCTCGTCGGCGTACTGGAGGAGCTCCGCGGCACCGCGCGCTCGATTCGTCTCCTCGCCGACTACCTCGAACGCAACCCGAGTGCCCTCGTGCGGGGGCGGGAGGTCACCACACCATGAAGCACCCGGTCGGCGCCGTCGCGGTGGTCGCGCTGAGTCTCGTCGTCTCGAGCTGTACGCTCCTCTCGCCGCGCCACGATCCGTCGCGCTTCTACACGCTCGCGGCGCGCTCGTCCGGCGGGGTGCCGGGCAGCGCGGGTCCGAGCGTCGTCGTTGGTCCGGTGGCGCTCCCGGCCTACCTCGACCGCAACGAGATCGCGGTCCGGGTGAGCCCGAACGAGCTCACGTACGCGCAGAACGAGCGCTGGGCCGAGCCGCTCGTCCAGAACTTCACGCGCGTGCTCGTCGAGGACCTCGGGACCGCGCTCGGCAGCGACCGTGTCGCAACCATCACGACCGCTCCCACCTTGATACCCGACTACCGGATCGAGGTCGTCGTCGTGCGCTTCGAGGCCGGGCCCGACGGCAGCGCGCAGCTCACTGCGCGCTGGGCCGTCCGCGACGGCGCCGGAAAGATCCAGCGCATCAAGCAGACGCAGCACCAGCGGCAAGCGACGGGCGCGACGACGGAAGGCGGTGTGCATGCGCTCAGCGCCGCGCTCGCGGATCTGGCCGACGAGATGGCGTCCGTCGTACGCGAGCTCGGCGCCGAACGCGCGCAGCGGGCGGAGCGCAGCTGACGGGCGGCCGTCGCGGCGCTCCGCCTGAGTGGATCAGCCGCCGAGCGCGCCCTTGATTACCTTGAGGGTCTCGAGGTTCTTCTGGAGGCCGTTGACCTGGCTCTCCATGTCGGTGATGGCCGTGCCGAGCTTCGCCGCTTGACCGAGCGCGCCGCCGCCGCCGGCGGCCTCCTTCACGACCGCTCCGCCCACCGCTCCGCCGAGGTCGTTCATGTCGGCGATCGCGCGCCGCTCGGTGACCGTGCCGCAGAGATAGCCTGCTCCGAAGATCGTCAGAATGGCGCCGACCTGCACGCCGCGTTTCAGCGTTCCCGTCATGGTGAGGCTCCTTCGCGTGAGGGCGCGGACGTACGGGAGACACGCATCGCCGCCCGTTGCGGTGCATCTCCGCGGTCTCCCTAGCGGCCGGTCCTTCGTCTCGCAACGCACCCGACGGGTTTGAGAAGATGCTGCAGGAAGATGATGCAGCAGGCGGGCGGGTCGGGGATGGCTTCGGGGAGCCGCACCTCGCGTGTGCGCAAGCCAGAGAGGCTGCGACGGGCTTTACGCGCTGGGTGTCGCGACCCGGCGACCGTAGAAGCCATCCCCGACCCGCCCGCCTGCTGCCGCATTGCATGCCTCCATTTCCGACGGCACATTGCGCCCCATGCCGAAGAACCACGTCCGCATCGTTCGTGCTGCACTGCTCAGCATCATCACAGCCGCCGCCTGCGGTCCGATGCGCCCCGCTACGCCCCCGCACCCCACGCCCCAGACGGCCGCGCCGTCGCGGCAGTTCACGTACGCCTGGCGCTACGGCGTCGACGACGACTCGCTCGCGCCGCGCGGCGGGACCTCGCGTGGGCCGAACATCACGCTCGACACCAAGCCGAGCGTCGCATGGGATCGACTCCGACAACCGAATCTGTCGGCGTTCGAGCGCGATCGGCGGGCGATCCTCGCGATGGCGGGAACCTTCCGGACCAGCTTCGACTTCCTCGAGGTGATCGGTTTGCAGCCCGGGTTCAAGCCGGATCGCCCGTACCAATCCTGGGGCACCGAGTACGTCTACGTCGTCCGCGACGAGCCGCGCCTCGTCTCGCTGCAGCACGTGCTCGTGATGTTCATGGAGAGCGGCGGCAAGGTGGTCGGGCCGTTCGTGACCAAGCACTGGCGGCAGGATTGGCGCTACGAAGATACCGAGCTCACGACGTATCGCGGCCGGCTCGCGTGGGCGCGCGCTCGGCAAGAGCCGAAGGACGCGCGCGGGACGTGGACGCAGGCGGTGTACCAGGTCGACGATTCGCCGCGCTACGAGGCGGTCGGGCGCTGGCAGCACTTCGGGAACCTCTCGACGTGGGTGAGCACGCCGACGTGGCGGCCCTTGCCGCGCCGCGAGTGGTCGGTGCGGAAGGACTACGACGTGCTGGTCGGGACGAACCGGGTGACGATCACGCCGACGAGCTGGGTCTACGAGGAGGAGAATTTGAAGGTTGCGCTCGACGGCCCCGAGCGCCCGAACGCCGATGCCCCGGTCCTGGCCAAAGAGCTCGGCCTCAGTCGCTACGATCGGATCGTCGGCTTCGACGACTCGGCGGGGCGCCGCTATCAGGAGCGGACCGAGCCTTTGTGGGCGGAGGTGCGGAAGGCGTGGGCCGACGTCGCCCGCACCCGGCCGCGATTCACGCTCCGCGCCGCGCCCGACCAGGCACAGCTTTTCGTCCCCCTCTTCGAGTACGCGTCGAAGCTCGACGAGGGGGCGCCGTACGACCCGGCGGCGGGGCGCGCGTTCGCACGCGAGCAGGTGGCAGGCTATCTGGCCGCGCCCTGAACCTCTTTGGGTGCGCGTTCAGTCGTCGTCCGCGGACCCGACGTGACGATTCGCGCACGATTCTCACGCCAACGGACGTTTGCCCGCCTGCGCGCGCCTGACACGACAACCCGCACGCGTTTTCAGACTTGCCCCGTACGAACCGGAGCGCTACCGCTTGCAGGATGGGTCGGGTCTCGTATGTGGTCGTCACGCTGCTGGTAGGGGTGCTTGCGTTCGCCGCGCGCGCGCACGCCGCGACGTATGACGTTGGGCCGGGGCAGCCGTTCACGGCGATCGGCAGCGTGCCGTGGGAATCCCTGGCGCCCGGCGACATCGTGCAGATCCACTGGCGCGCGACGCCGTATCGGGAAAAGTGGGTCATCAGCCGTGCCGGCACGGCGGCGCAGCCGATCACGGTGCGCGGCATCCCCGACGCGAGCGGCACCCTGCCGGTGATCAGCGGCGACGGCGCCACGACCCGCCTGCAGCTCGACTACACGAACGAGCAGCGCGGCTTGGTGAAGATCGGCACCGCGAGCCCGAACGTCCTGCCGCAGCACATCGTGATCGAGTATCTCGACCTCCAGAGCGCCAAGCCCGGCTACACGTTCACCGACGACGCGGGCAACGCCGGGATCGCCTACGCCGCCAACGCCGCCGCGATCTACGTCGAGCGCGGCCAGAACATCACGATCCGCGGCTGCAAGATGCACGACGCCGGGAACGGCCTCTTCATCGGCATCTACGACGGCGACACCCAGGACATCCTGGTCGAGAAGAGCTACCTCTACGACAACGGCAACGTCGGGAGCGCCTTCGAGCACAACAACTACACCGCGGCCGTCGGCATCGTGTTCCAGTACAACCGCTTCGGCCCGCTCTGCGCCGGTTGCGGCGGCAACGCGCTCAAAGACCGCTCGATCGGCACCGTCGTCCGGTACAACTGGATCGAGAGCGGCAACCGGCAGCTCGACCTCGTCGACGCCGAGGACGACCCGACGCTGATCGTCGACCCGCGTTACCGCGACACCTACGTCTACGGCAACGTGCTCATCGAGCCCGACGGTGCAGGCAACAGCCAGATCGTCCACTACGGCGGCGACAGCGGCGACGAGGACATCTACCGGAAGGGCACGCTGCACTTCTACGAGAACACCGTCGTCTCGACCCGGAGCGGCAACACCACGCTCCTCCGCCTCTCGACCAACGACGAGAGCGCCGACGTGCGGAACAACGTGGTCTACGTGACCGCCACCGGCAATCGTTTGGCGATGCTGGACGGGGCCGGCCAACTGGCGCTCCGCAGCAACTGGTTCAAGACGGGTTGGGTGAACAGCCACAGCGGGCTCACCGGCACCATCACGATCCCGGTGCCGAACGTCACCGGCACGTCGCCCGGCTTCGTCAACGAGGCAGGGCAGGATTTTCACCTTCAGAGCGGCTCCGCCGGCCGCGACGCCGGCACCGCGCTCGAGGCCGCCGTGCTCCCGACCCACGCGGTCGTGCAGGAGTACGTGAAGCATCAGAATGGGACCGCACGGTCGGTCGACGCCACCCTCGACATCGGCGCGTACGAGTTCGTGTCGGGGGGCA
Source organism: Polyangiaceae bacterium (assembly GCA_031400185.1). Taxonomy (GTDB): domain Bacteria; phylum Desulfobacterota; class Binatia; order UTPRO1; family UTPRO1; genus UTPRO1. The sequence continues at coordinate 1,693 of JANNPN010000008.1, read as the reverse complement.
CGCCGTTGCCGACGGGAACGCCGACGATCACCGTGACCCCGACCCGCACCGCGACCCGGACGCCGACGCCGACCCGGACGGCCACGCGGACGCCGACGCCGACGCGCACCGCGACCCCGGTCGCGACGACGACCGCGACGACGACGCCCGGTCCGGGCGCGACTCCCACGCACACGGCGGTTGCGACCGCGACGGTCACGCCGACTGTCACCCCGACGCCGGCCGTCGAGGACTGCGCCAACTGCGTCGACGACGATGGTGACGGCGACGTCGACCGCGCCGACGCGGAGTGTGCGCCGCCGGCCGACGGCGGCGGGCAGGGGATCGCCGGCGGTGCCGGGGCCGCGCTCGAGCGCTGCGTGCTCGGGCTCCGGAAGGCGGGCGACCGCTACGGCGCGCGTCGCCTCGCGCGCGCGCAGAAGTGCCTCGCGGCGGCGACCAAGTGCGTGCAGCGGAAGCCCGGCGACGCGAGCTGTCTCGACCATGCCAGCCTCGTCTGCGCCAAGGAGCGGAGCGCATTCGCGAGCGACGAGGCCGCGCTCGCAGCCGGCGTGCAGGGGGCGTGCGGCGCGGTCGCGATCGCCGACCTCCGCGCGGCGAGCGGGCTCGGCTTCGCCGGCGAGGACGTCCCGTGCGTCACTGACGGCGCCGCCGCGGTCGCCTCGGCCGCCGATCTCGCCGCGTGCGTCCAGCGCGGCCACGCGTGTCGCGCCGACGCGCTCGCCGGGTTCGCGGCGCCGCGTGCGGGCGAGCTCCTGGCGCTCGCGGGGCAGGACCCGGCAGCGGACTTCCCGTGTCTCGGGATCGCCGCCGACGGGAACGGCGCGGGGATCGGCGACGCCGCCCGCGCGGCCGCGCTCGAGCGCTGCGCCAAGGCCCTGCAGACGGCGACGGCGAAGTTCGCCCGCGGCAAGACCAAGGCCGTCGGCAAGTGCCTCCGCGCGCTCGAAGGGTGTCTCTACGAGGACGGCGTCGCGGCGCCGCCGTGTCTCGGCGCCGCGCAATCGGCGTGCGCCAAGGCGATCGCGACCCTCACCCGCCCCGCGAAGGGCGTCGAGGCGAAGCTCGTGGCAGCGATCGTCAAGAGCTGCGGCACGCCCGGCTTCGCCGACGTGCTCGCGGTCAACGGCCTCGGCTACGCGGCCGCCGCCTCCACGTGCAGCGGGCTCGGCGTCCCGACGCTCGACTCCGCGGCCGCGCTCGCGACCTGCGTCGCGCGCCAGCACGAGTGTCGGGTCGAGCAATGGCTCGAGCGCGAGTCGCCCCGGCTGCGCGAGCTGATCGACCTCGGCGGAACGCCCCTCCCCTAGTCCGCGGGGATTCCCGGCCTGTTGCTTGCGTTACGTACGGTGGCAGGGAGCGGCACGCCGAGCTTGCGCTGATCGACGACGCCGCTGGGCTCAGTGCGCGGCGTGCGCGGTCGTGATCTTCGGCGGGCAGCTCACGCCCGGTTGTCCCGGGCACGTCGTGACGGCGAGGCCGGCCCTGATCTCACCGGGCTCGGCCTTCAGCTTGGCGAGCGTAGCCTCGGCCTTGGCGACCTTGTCGGCGCGGCCGCTCGTGCGGGCGAGCTCGCGGGCTTGCGCGGCGAGGGCCACGGCGTCCGTGCGGGCGCCGCGTTCGGCGTAGAGCTCGGAGAGCGTCAGGCGCGCCGTGAACGCGGTCGGGTCTTCGCGCAGCACGCGCTCGAGCA
>JANNPN010000396.1:0-4543 GCA_031400185.1 Polyangiaceae bacterium | reverse complement strand
CATCCCGGCACCTTTCAACCATTCGCAGGTATTTCGTGTGCTCGCCAAAGCGCCCACGAGCCCGCCCCCCACGCCCCGCCAGCACCGCCGCTGCGCGACGCGCTAGGCGACGACCGCGACGATCCGACGTGAGCGGGATACCGCGCGCGTCGACAATTTCTTGGCCCAACTGCAAGAGGTAGCGTCGACAGGTCTTCGACCACGTTGCGCTGCGGCGCTGCGGCGGTGCGACGTGGGGGTGGGAGGGTGCTCGGTGGGCTCGTAGGCTGGACCCGCGGACCTGCGAATACTTGTTTCTTGAACGGGATGGGCGTCCGGCCTCCGAGCCCGCCGAGCACCCTCCCACCCCCACGGCGACGCGACCGAAGTGCACGTCCGTGCATGTCGTTGACGGCGCGACGATCGGATCGTATGGGTACCCGGCTTTTTCGCAGCCGCCGCAGCACAAACCTCAGACGTCCGGAGAAGGGGAGCCATTCAATGGAGATTCGTCGCGTTGCCGTGATCGGGAGCGGTCAGATGGGCACGGGCATGGCGCAGGTTACTGCGCGCGCCGGCCTCGACACCATCTTGATGAAGATGACCGAAGGCCCGGTCGAGGCAGGCAAGCAGAAGATCGCGAAGGCCCTGCAGCGTGACGTCGAGAAGCAGCGCATGACGCAAGAGGAGCTCGACGGCACCCTCGGCCGCCTCTCCTGCACGAACAAGATCCACGACCTCTCCGAGTGCGACCTCATCATCGAGTCGGTGATCGAGGACCTCGACGAGAAGCGCCGCCTCTTCGGCCGCCTGGAAGACGTCGTGAAGGAGAACGCGATCTTCGCGACCAACACGTCGACGCTCTCCGTGACCGCCCTCGCCGAGGCGACCAAGCGCCCGACGCGCGTGATCGGCCTCCACTTCTTCAACCCCGCGCCCATCATGAAGCTCGTCGAGATCGTGCCGACCCTCCGCACCGATCCGGAGGTGCTGAAGGCGGCGCAGGACTTCACCGGGAAGGTGAAGAAGACCGGCGTCACGATACGCGACTTCACCGGCTTCGTCGTGAACCGGCTCCTCACCCCCTACATGGTCGACGCGATGCGCACCGTGCAGGAGGGGCTCGCGTCGATCTCGGCGATCGACTCGGCGATGCAGCTCGGCGCGAACCACCCGATGGGGCCGCTAGCGCTCGCCGACTTCATCGGCCTCGACATCGTGTTCCACATGTCGAACAACCTCTACGAGGAGTATCGCGAGGCGCGCTTCACGCCGCCGCCGCTGCTCCGCCGACTCGTGCTCGCGGGCTACCTCGGCCGAAAGAGCGGCAAGGGCTTCTACGACTACTCGACCACGCCGCCGACCCCGAACGACTTCCTGGTGAGCAGCGTCGCATAGCGCGCGGGGCGCGCCTTCGAAATAGCCCGAGGAGTCCAGCGATGCTCTCCAAGATCCACCACATCGGCGTCGTCGTCCGTGACCTCGAGCAGGCGTACGGCTTCTGGCGGGACGTGCTCGGCCTCCCGGTCATGGTCGCGAAGACGGTCCTCGACCAGGACGTGACCGCCGCGCTCTTGAAGGTCGGCGAGAGCGAGATCGAGCTCCTGCAGCCGCTCTCGGACAAGAGCGGCATCGGGAAGTTCCTTGCGAAGCGCGGCGAGGGCATCCATCACCTCTGCTTCGAAACCGACGACGTCGAGGCCGAGCTCGCGGCCGCCAAAGCCAAGGGCATCCGTGTGATCGACGAGAAGCCGCGCCTCGGGCTCGCCGGCATGATCTGCTTCCTGCACCCGACGGCGACCCGCGGGGTGCTGGTCGAGTACGCGCAGCCGCTCGACGAGGGACACCACTGATGGAGACCCGACGGATCGACCACGTCGTGGTGGCGACCCCCGACCCCGAGGGTGCGGCCGCGACCTTCCACGGTCACTTCTCGCTGCCGTCGGCGGCCCCGGTCGTCGGCTCGCCCGCGCTGACGATCGGCGACGCCCGGATCGCCTTCACCAAGCCCGCGGACGGTACGACATTGGCGACCGTCCTCGCGAAAAGCGGCGAAGGCCTGGCGGAAGTCTGCCTCGAGGTCGCGAGCCTCGCGGCCGCCGAGGCGACTCTGAAGAACGCCGGGATCGGCTTCAGCGTCGAGACCAAGGGGGCGAAACGCACGCTCGCAGTCGATCCGGGAGCCGCGCATGGCGTCCGCCTCACCCTCATCGAGGGGACCGCACCGTAGGATCGGGAGCCGGGCGGCACGTGCGCGTACACGGTGTTAGAAATGTGGCGCCAGGGTTCTCGATGAGGCATGGTCGAGGTAGACGGGTGTTGCACGCATCCCTCCACGCGCCGTGGCACATCCGTTGCTGAAGGGCGCGAGGGCAGAGCCAATGTCGATTCCGTTCTCGCCGTGGAAGCCTCTGACGCCGGCAATAGTTGCCGAGGCCCCGACGTGTCCCGGCGTCTACGAGCTCGCCACCCTGGTCCGCACGGTCGTCTTCATCGGCGCCGCCGGGGAAAACCTGAGTGAGGCCCTGGCAGCGCATCTCGGCGCGCCGCAGACGCTGCACTCGCACTTCGGGCGCCTCTATTTCCGGGTCGCCGCGATGGACGAGGCCGCGGACGCGCAGAACGCGCTCCTCGAGGAGCACCGTGCGACCCACGCCGGCGCCTTCCCGGCCGCACAGCTGATCCAGCCGCCGCCCCAGCCGGTGATGCCGCGTCGGCACCTGAAAGCGGTCTAGGCGGCCTCAATCGGCGGTCGCCTGCCGGGCCGCGTCGGCCTGCAGGACGTAGATGCGATCGGTGTAGGCCCACCACGTCGGGATCTCGATCGTGCGGGTGACGCGGTAGCCGGGAAGTGGTGTGTTCGCGAGCACCCACGGGAGCCCATCGGCCTTCGCCGTGACGTGCGGCACGTCGAGATAGGGACTCTTTCCTTCCGGGAGCCGCTCCGGGTGGGCGTAGAGGCGCCAACCGTTCTCGACGTAGCCCGCGTCGAGGTCGAGCTCGGCGACGCCGGCGGCGCGGAGCTCGGCAGCGGTCGCGGTGACGGTGCGGGCATAGTTGAGCTCGTCGCGCGTACCGGTGACGTCCAGGAACGCAAGCGCGGCGAGGAGCGCCATCCCGACGCCGTGTCGCCACCGCGCGACCGGGACCGGCTCGGCGGCGAGCGCCAGCACGATGCCGCTCCACACGAGCGGCAGGTAGTACCGGTCGTAGAAGAACCAGAGCACGAAGCAGACGCCGGCGGATGCGAGCGCGAACCCGCCGACGCACGCCCACGCCGGCGTCCGGAGCCGGCCGCGGGGACCGAGCGCGTCCACGATCCGCTCGAGCAGGACGGCCGCGCTCGCGAGACCGAGCGCGGTCGCCGCGTGCGCCGCCAGGTGCCCGAAGGCACTCCGTGGTGGCGCACCCTGGAGGAGGGGCCGCGCCGCCCCGAGCTCCTCGATGCTGACCGTGTGCGCGAACTTGAGCGCCGACACCGCCGCGTCCGCGAGCTGCGACACGACGACCGCCGCCGCGATCAATCCCCCCGCGGCGACCCACGTCCCGCGCCGCGGCGCCGGTCCGAACGCGACCAGCACGGGCACGACGAAGAGCCCGACGTGCGCCAGCATGCTGAGCCCGGCCTCGACGTACACGACCGGCGGCACCATCAAGATGAACGCGAGGCGCATCACGCGGTACTGCACGCCGCCGTCGCCGCCCCACGGGAAGAGCCGAGTGAGCGCCGTCGACGTGACCGCCATCGCCGCGATCGTGAGCAGCGCCAGCCCGATCACCCGCCAGCGGAGCTCGCGCCGCTCCAGGGTGAACGCGCCGAAGAAGAGGCCGGCCGGAAGCGCGATCGCGACCGGCCGCACGAAGAACGCGACGAAGGCGAGCACGAGGCCGAGCGCGATCGTCCGCGGGCGCCCGTCCCGGAGGCCCGTCACGAGCGCCCAGAGCGAGAGCAGCGCGAATGCGACGAACGGCATGTCGCTCATGAAGCTGAACGCGAGCACGAAGCCGACCGGGTTGAGAAAGAACGTGAGCGCCCCGAAGAGCGCGCCGGCACGGCCGACGCCAAGCCCCCGCAAGCCGCCAAACGACGCGAGCGTGCCCGCGAGCCACAGCGTCAGCGTCGACAACCGGAGGCTCGTGTACGAGAAGCCGCCGATCCATGCGAAGAGCGTCCCCCACCAGAGCTGCACCGGGGGAAACGTCGAGCTCCACGGCGATACCCGAAACGGCAGCCCCTGCAGCACCTGCTCGACCGTGATCGCGTAGCACCAGTCGTCGAGGATCGACACATCGGCGCGCGGGTCGACCAGCACGATCGCGGCAATCCATGCGGCGACGAGCGCCGCGACCGCGAGCAGATCGTCCCGGCGCACGGGCGATGGAAAATCATCGCGACGGGCCGAGAGCAAGCCGGAGCCTCCGCGTCTGTCGCGAGCGGTCTGCGTGCGGTGTCGGCGGCGGGTGGGTCCGGGAGGGCTCCTACGGTCGCCGGGTTCCTGGCTCCCAGCGCGTACTGCCCGCCGCAGCTTCTCTGACTTGCGCACACGCGAGGTGCGGCTCCCCG
>JANNPN010000386.1:0-7858 GCA_031400185.1 Polyangiaceae bacterium | reverse complement strand
TCCGCCAGACGCTCGCCCTGCAATAGTCGCCGGCTCAGCTCGGCGCGCTCGGCAATTGCCTGTTCGCGCTCGCTGGTATCACGAATGATCGCATTGTACTGAAGGTCGTTCCCCACCCGGACTTCCGACACCGACAGCTCGATCGGGAAGATCTCGCCGTTCTTCCGCTGTGCCTCCACCCGGCGTACGCGGCCGACGGCCTTGGCGGCACCGGTGTCCAGGTAGCCGCCGATGTAGCCATCAAGCTCCTCGTGATAGGGCGCCGGCATCAACATCTTGACGTTCTGCCCGAGGACTTCCTCGCTGCGATAGCCGAAGATGCTCTGGGCGCCGTGGTTGAAGAGGGTGACACGGCCGCGGCGGTCGATGCAGATGATCGCGTCGCGCGCGCTGTCGAGGATCGCCTGCCACCGTGCCTCGTTCAGCTGGAGCGTTCGGAGCGCCTGAAGAGTTTCCGTCTCTTTGGGTTCCACGATTGTCCCGGACTCAGCGCGTGTACCGCCGACGCGTCAACGGCGGGGCTCATGCGGAAGCCACCGAAAGCGGGACGCGCTAGAGATCGTCTATCGGGCGCGTCGTCGAATGACGCGACGGATACCTTGCCAATCGGCTGACCGTCTACGCGTACAACTACCTTGTCTGCGCGCACGCTCACGACCACGGTTCGTCGTCGATCCGAGGTGGCGAGCCGGTCTGGGCGAACCGGACCCACGGCAGGACGACAGGTCCCGTGGCGGCACGCCGCTCAGGAGCGCAATGCGGACTTTCGCCGCGACCTCGCGGATCTCCTTCTCGGCGACAGCTTTCAGCAGGGCCTGTCTGAGCGCGGCTCCTTCTTCACGCGCTCTTGGGCCATCACCGTCCCCAGACGACCCAGCTCCCGGTCGGGTCCCGAGATCCGTGAAGATCGCGGCTGATCGCCGCGCGCTAGCGCGCCGCGAGCGCGACGAAATCACTCTCGGTCAGGATGCCGACCAAACGAACGCCGTCCACTACGGGGAGACACCCGATCTTGCGCTCCAGCATCGTCGTCGCCGCCTCGGTGAGGGGAACATCGGGGCGGGTCGTGATCACATCGGTCGTCATCACCTCTTTCACCCGCAGCATCGTCAGCACCTTCTGCTGCGCCGCTGTGCCATATCCGAGCGCCTGCGCGAGCGCGCCCCGAAACATGTCGCGTTGGCTGAGAATCCCGCAGAGACTGCCCTCGTCGTCGAGGACGGGGAGATGACGGATGCGTTCGGCACGCATCACGTCGTCGGCGAGCGACAATTGATCGTTCCGACCGAGGGTCTTCGGGGTCCCGCTCATTGCATCTCGCACGTGCAGATCCTGGGTTCGGCTCGTCGTCATCTTTCGCACCTCCTCGTGCCACGCTGCGTGCACCGTCGATAGAGCGGGTGACTTCTGCCCATGTCAATCACGACGCCAAGCACGTGGCCCACCCGGTGTGGCACACGACGCGGCCTCAGGGGCCGGGACCTCAACAAATGCGGGGCAGCTGCTCGCCGGAGAGCAAATCCAGAAGCCGGCTGGCCCCGAGCCGAGTGCGCAGCGTGACCATGCCTGCCGAGCCGTCGACGACCCGTCCGACCGCCACGGCCGCGTGGCCGAGCGGGTGCCGTCGCAGCGCGGCGAGCGCCCGCTCCGCCTGCGCCGCGGGAACGAAGGCCACGAAACGCCCCTCGCACGCCACGTACAGCGGGTCGAGGCCGAGCAGCTCGCAAGCGCCGGCGACCTCGTCGCTGACCGGCACGGCGGCCTCGTCGATCTCGATCGCGAGCGCCGCATCGACCGCGATCTCGTTGAGGGCGGCGGCGAGACCACCGCGCGTCGGATCGCGAAGGCAGTGCACGTCGATGCCGGTCGCGAGCAGGGCGGCGACGAGCGGCGCCACGGTTCCGCAATCGCTCGCAACCGGCGTCTCGAAGGCGAGGCCTTCCCGCACCGAGAGCACCGCGATGCCGTGGCGGCCGACGTCACCCGAGAGCAGGACGACGTCGCCGGCGCGGACGCGCCGCGGATGGATCTCCACGCCCGGCGCCACCAGCCCGATCCCGGCCGTACTGATGAAGAGCCCGTCGCCCTTCCCGCGATCGACCACCTTGGTGTCGCCGGTGACCAGCGCCACGCCACACGCCGCCGCGGCCGCACGCATCGAGGCGACGACCGCGCGCAACTCCGCGAGCGCGAGTCCTTCCTCGAGTACGAAGGCGACGCTCAGGTAGGCGGGCGCCGCCCCCGTGACCGCGAGATCGTTGACGGTGCCGTAGACGGCGAGACTCCCGATGTCCCCGCCCGGAAAGAAGCGCGGGTGCACGACGTAGGTGTCGGTCGTGAACGCGACCCGGCCGCCGTCGAGAGCGACCACCGCACCATCGTGGCCGCTGAGCGCGGCCGGGCCGGCGAACGCCGGCAGAAACTCGCGCGTGATCAGCTCGCGCATGAGACGGCCGCCGCCGCCATGCGCGAGCTGGATGGTGGCCGGCGCTTGCGGCGTCGGGCAGCGCACGACGAAGTCGCTCATGCCGTGGCGAACCTCCGATAGCGAAAGTACGCGGCGCAGGCCCCCTCGGACGAGACCATGGTGGCCCCGAGCGGCGTCTCCGGCGTGCAGCGGATGCCGAACGCCGGGCAATCGGGCGGCTTCAGGAGCCCCCGCAAGACGCGGCCGCTCTGGCACGCCGGATCCTCGCGTCCGCCGATCCCGCCGACCCCGAACTTGCGCGCGGCGTCGTGCTGCGCGTACGCGGTCCGCAACGCGAACCCGCTCGCCGGGATCTCTCCGATGCCGCGCCAGGTGCGCGGCACCACCTCGAACACCTCGCGCAGCACGGCCTGCGCCGCGGCGTTGCCGGCACGCCGGACCGAGCGGGCATACTGGTTCTCGACCTCCGCGCGTCCTTCGGCGAGCTGGGTGACGCACATGTGGATCCCCTGCAGCAGATCGAGCGGCTCGAAGCCGGTCACGACGATCGGAACCCGATAACGCGCGGCGAGCGGCCGGTAGTCGTCGATGCCCATGATCACGCAGACGTGACCGGCGGCGAGAAAGCCGTCGACGCGCCGCTCGGGTCCCGCGAGGACGGCCTCCATGGCCGGCGGGACGAGCACGTGGGAGACCAGCAACGAGAAGTTGCCGAGCCCGCGCCGGCGCGCCTCCACGACCGCCATCGCGTTGGCCGGCGCGGTGGTCTCGAAGCCGACGGCGAAGAACACGACTTCGCGCTCGGGGTGACGCGCCGCGAGCGCCAGGGCGTCGAGCGGCGAGTAGACGACGCGGACGTCGCCGCCCGCCGCCTTGACTGCGAGGAGGTCGCACTCGGAGCCCGGGACGCGCAGCATGTCGCCGAAGGAGCAGAAGGTCACCTCCGGACGCGCGGCGAGGGCGATCGCCTGGTCGATCAGCTCGACCGGCGTGACGCACACCGGGCAGCCCGGGCCGTGGAGCAGCGTCAGGCTCGGCGGCAGCAGCTCGTCGATGCCGAAGCGCACGATCGCATGCGTCTGCCCGCCGCAGACCTCCATGAGCGTCCACGGGCGGGTCGCACGCGCGCGGATCGCCTCGACGTAGCGGCGCGCGGTCGCCTGGTCGCGGTACTCGTCGAGGAACTTCATCCCGGCGGCTCGTCGTCGATCTCGGCCGTCGCACCGATCTCGTCGAGGTACGAGAAGACCCGGGCCGCCGCCGCGGCATCGATGACGCTGATCGCGAAGCCGGCATGCACGACGACGTAGTCGCCCACCTGCGCCTCCGGCACGTAGGCGAGACACACCTCCTTCACGATCCCGCCGAAGGCAACCGTGCCGCTGCGGAGCTCGCCTTCGGTCACGCTCCGAACTTCACCCGGGATGCCGAGACACATCGTCGTCCTCCTGCGCGCGCTGGATCGCGATCAGCGCCTGTCCGAGCGCGATGCCGCCGTCGTTCGGCGGATAGCGTGCCGGTAGGTGCACGGTGAAGCCGTCGGCCGCGAGTCGCGTCCGGACGGCCTCGGCCAAGCGGGCGTTCTGGAAACACCCGCCGCTCAGCACCACGTCGGGAAGCCCGACCCGGGCGGCGAATGCGCCGGCGAGCGCCGCGAGGGCCGCGTGAAAGCGCGCTGCGCTCACCGCCACCGGAACGCCGCGCCCGCGGTCGTCGAGGAGTGCCCGTACCAGCGGCCCCCAGTCGGCGACGGCGGGAAGGCCGGCGCCGAGCGGGAACGGATAGGGCTCGGCGTCTTCGACGGCGGCGGCGGCGAGCTCGACGGCCATCGCCGCCTGGCCCTCGAAGCTCGGGCGCGCGCCCAATCCGAGGACGGCGGCGACGGCGTCGAAGAGCCGCCCGACCGAGGTCGTGATCGGCGCCTGGACGCCCCCGTCGAGGGCGCCGAGCAAGACGCGCAGCTCGCCCGCGGTGAAGAGGTCGGCGACGCCGGCGACCGCAGCCCCGGCGAGCGCGTGCAGGACACCGAGCGCGGCGCGCCGCGGCTCGCGCATCGCCTGCTCGCCGCCCGGCAGGCGAAACGGACGGAGGTGGCCGACACGGCTCCAGCCGGCCGCGTCCACGCGCAGCACCTCCCCGCCCCAGAGCGTCCCATCGGCGCCGAGCCCGGCCCCGTCCCATGCCAGGCCGAGCACGGGACCGGTGAGGCCGTGCTCCGCCATGCAGGCGGCGACGTGGGCATGGTGGTGCTGCACCCGTTCGAGCGGCACGCCCCAGGCGGCCGCGAGGCGGACGGCGAGACGGGTCGACGCATAGTCGGGATGGAGATCGCAGGCCACGCGGGCGGGGCGCGCCGCGAAGAACGTCAGAAGATCCTGCACCGTGCGCTCGAGCAGCGCGGCCCCTTCCACGCTGTGGAGATTCCCGAGGTGCTGGCTGACGACGATCTCGCCGTCGCGGTGGAGCGCAACGGTGCTCTTTTGCTGCGCCCCGAGCGCGAGCACCACAGGGGCACCCGGGCCCGCGGCGATGCGGAGCGGCCGCGGCGCGAAGCCGCGCGCGCGGCGCAGCACGACGAGCCCGCGCGGCCCCATGCGCGCCACCGAGTCGTCGACGGGACGCACGATCGGCCGATCGTGGACCAGGAAGACATCGGCGATCGCCCCGAGTCGGGCGCGCGCTTCGTCGTCGTCGATGCAGAGAGGCTCTTCCGCGAGGTTGCCGCTGGTGCAGACGAGCGGACGGGCGACGGCGTCGGCGACGAACGCGTGCAGCGGCGTCGCCGGCAGCAGCGCGCCGAGCCACGGCGTGCCAGGCGCCACGGGGACCGCGATCGCCTCGGGACCAAGACGGCCGATGGCGTGGCGCAGGCGGCGCACGAGCAGGATCGGCGCCGCCGGACCGGCGAGCGCGGCGTCCTCCGCCCCCGGTCGTGGCGCATGCGGCATGCACCGCCGCCAGCGTTCCGAACAGCACCGCGAAGGGCTTGTGCGGCCTCTGCTTCCGCGCCCGCAGCCGGGCGACCGCGATCGCGTCGGTGGCGTCGACCAGCAACTGGAACCCGCCGAGTCCCTTGAGCGCGACGATGCAACCGGCACGAAGCGCGCGCGCCGCCGCGGCCACGGCGGCGGCGCTCCGCGCGAGCTCCCGCCCGTCGCGATCGACGAGGCGCAGCAGCGGACCACATGCCGGACAGGCAATCGGCTCGGCGTGGAAGCGGCGGTCGCCGGGATCGGTGTACTCGCCGATACACTCCCGACAGGGCGGGAAGCGCCGCATCGCCGTGCGCGCCCGGTCGTACGGGAGACCCTCGATGACCGTGTAGCGCGGACCGCAGCGCGTGCAATTGGTGAACGGATACCGATACCGCCGCGCCGCCGGGTCGCGGGCCTCCGCGTGGCACGCGTCGCACGTCGCGAGGTCGGCGGGGAGCGTGGCGCGGGTGACGCCGTCGACGACGCTCGCGACGATCCGGAAGCACTGCATGCCCACCGGCGTCAGCTCCGCGACCTCGATGCGGGCGACGTCCGCGGCCGGTGGTCCGTCGCGTCCGAGCACCGTGACGAAGTCGCGCACCATGGCTCGCGGTCCCTCGACCTCGAGGTGCACGCCGTCGCACCGATTGGCGACCCAGCCCGCGAGGCCGCGCTCGATCGCGGCGCCGTAGACGAACGGCCGGAAGCCGACGCCCTGCACCACGCCCGCGACGTGGACCGCGACGCGGATCACTCGTGCACCGCCGTCGCGATGGTGCACTAGTCGACCTCGAGCGCGTCGAGCCCGAGCCCGGTCGGCCCGAGCAGCTCCCCGTCGGTGCTGCCGCACGCCGGGCAGAAGAGCATGTGATGCTCGGGCAGGTACGTGTCCCCGCAGGCGTGGCAGCGCGCCTCGACACGCAGCAGGCGAAGCTCGAGATGCGCGCCTTCGGCCGGCGTGCCACGCGCGTGCGCCGTGAAGTGGAACGCGAGGCTCTCTGCCGAGAGCGTCTCGGTCTCGGCGATCCAGCCGTGCGCCGATCGCACGTGGGTCGCCCCGGCTTCGGCGGCGCGACCGAGCACCACCGTCAACAACTGGCGCGCCAGGGCGGCCTCGTGCATCGCCTACTCCGCCACCAGCGCCCGCACCCGGGCGGCCGCCGGCGCGACCGCGGCGGCAACCGGCGGGGAGAGCGCCTGGACGTAGCCGAGCGGCCGCTCGATCGTGATGCCGACGATGCGGATCGACGGCGTGATGCCGTCGGGCGCGACGGCCCGGGCGAGCTCGATCGCCTGGGCGACCCCGAGGCCATGGGTCGAGACCGGCCGGAGACCACTGGCGGCCAGATCCGCGGGCGCGTACTCGACCACGCGGCCCGGAGGTGACCCGAGGACGGCGTCGACGAGCACGACGGCGCGCGGCGTCTCGAGCAGGGCCACGAGCGCGGCATCCTCGTCGGCGCGCAGCAACTCGACGCCGGGTGGGACGCCGTCGCGCCGGAGCTGGTCGAGGACAGCGAAGCCGACGCCGTCGTCGCCTGCGGCCGCCTGCCCGATCGCGATGACGCGCGCCGGCATCACGCCTCCTCGACCTTCACCGTCAGAAAATGCGTCGCGCACGAGATGCACGGATCGTAATTGCGCACCGCCTGCTCGCATTGGGCGGTGAGCTCGGCGTGGGCGAGCCCGAGCCGCGGCGGCACGAAGCGGGCGAGATCCTCCTCGATCATGCGCTGATTCTGCGAGGTCGGCGGGATGATCTTGGCCTCGAGAATGACGCCGCCGGCGTCGAGCCGGTAGCCATGGTAGAGGAGACCCCGCGGCGCCTCGGTTGCGGCGAAACAGGTGGCAGCCCGGGGGGTGACCGGAACGAACGGCCGCGGCGGCGGCTCGTAGGCGTCGATGACACGGAGCGCCTCGTCGCACGCCCACAGCACTTCGACCGCGCGCACCACGATGCTGCGGAAGGGATTCCGGCACACGTCGCCGAGGCCGGCTTCGCTTGCCGCCGCGCGCGCCAACGGCGAAAGCCGCGCGGCGTTCAACGCGTAGCGGGCCATCGGTCCGCAGAGGTATGCCCCGCGCTCCCGCAACCGCGAGTGCAGCGCGTTCGAATGGGGCACGTGCTCCTCGACGAAGTGCTGCTCGTACGCCGCCGCCGGGATGTCGAGGCCCCGATTCGAGGCAATCCGGCCCTCGGCCAGCGGATATTCGTCGGGATGGCAGAGCGCCACGAACTCGTAGTCGTACTCGAAATCCGGGAAGTCGAAGCCCGCCACCCAACGCACCATCTCGTAGGCCGCGTCGCGGGCCGCGCGCAGTTGCTCCGCGAGCGGCGCGAGCTCCGCCCGGGTCGGGACGCGATAGAAGCCGCCGACGCGCACGTTCACGGGATGAATTTCGCGTCCGCCAATCACGCGGACGATGGCATTTCCGGCCTTCTTGAGATCGAGCG
>JANNPN010000367.1:0-21686 GCA_031400185.1 Polyangiaceae bacterium | reverse complement strand
CGCGCACCGCGTCGGCCCCCTCCCCGCCCACCACCAAATCCCGCGACCCCCCCCGTCCCGCCCGGCGACACCCGCGAGCGGGCTGGGGAACCTCGTCGGCAGCCTCCCCGGCGTTCATCCGGAGATCCCCTTCGAAGACCGCACCGTCGGCAACGACGAGCGAGCGGGTTTCGATGAGCCCGAAAAATCGCGCACCGGCCTGGATCTCGACGCGCTCGGCGCCGAGGACCTGGCCGCGCACCTCCCCCGCGACGATCAACGTCTTCGCCCAAATCGAGCCGTGCACGACGCCGCACGCGGCGATCTCCAACAGATCGGCGGCGCGCACTTCACCGCGGAGACGTCCCTCGATACGGGTCGGCGCCTGAAAGCTGAGCTTGCCGTTCACCTGCGTGCCCTTGTCGAGCACGGTGCGGATCTCGCGCCATCCGAGGACTCCGGCCTCGGGCGCACGCGCCGGAATGGGACGCGGAGCAAGCGGCTTCGCTGGTGTCCCGCGCCGCGGCTGCCAACGCTCGCTCACATGGCCTTCCTAAATCATTCCGGCGGTGCGGGAAAGACGTGACACGCGACGGCGTGTCCGTTGGCGCCCTCGGTCAACGCCGGGGTCTCCGTGCGACAGCGCGCCTCGGCGTACGAACAGCGCGGGTGGAACGCGCACCCGCTCGGCGGATTCACCGGACTCGGAACGTCGCCCGCGAGCGGAATGCGTTGCGCACGACGGCGGGGGTCGGCCACGGGAACCGCAGAAAGGAGCGCGCGCGTATAGGGATGCCGCGGATTCGCGTACAGCACTGCGCGTGGCGCTTGCTCGACGATGCGTCCGAGGTACATGACCGCCACGCGGTGGCTGATGTGCTCGACCACCCGCAAGTCGTGCGAGATGAAGAGGTACGTCAGCCCCATCGTCTCCTGCAGCTCGCTCAGCAGATTCAGCACCTGAGCCTGGATCGAGAGGTCGAGCGCCGAGACCGGCTCGTCGGCGACGATGAACCGCGGACCGACGGCGAGCGCCCGCGCGATCCCGATGCGTTGCCGCTGGCCGCCGCTGAACTCGTGCGGATACCGATCGTAGTG
This sequence comes from Polyangiaceae bacterium, assembly GCA_031400185.1. GTDB lineage: Bacteria > Desulfobacterota > Binatia > UTPRO1 > UTPRO1 > UTPRO1. The sequence continues at coordinate 20,609 of JANNPN010000367.1, read as the reverse complement.
CTCGGCGGAGAGCCCCACGCGCTGCAGCAGCTCCTCGACTCGGCGCCGCTTCTCGGCACCCACCGCGAGGTGGTGCACCTCGAGCCCCTCTGCGACGATTGCCCCGATGCGCATGCGCGGGTTCAGCGACGCATACGGATCCTGGAAGATGATCTGCATCGCGCGCCGCATGCGCCGGAGATCCCCCGACTTGAGCGCGAGCACGTCCTGGCCGTCGAACCGCACCTCGCCCGCGGTCGGCTCGATCATCCGCAGGAGGCACCGCCCGAGCGTCGACTTGCCGCACCCCGACTCGCCGACGATGCCGAGGGTCTCTCCGGCCTGGATCTCGAGATCGACGCCGTCGAGCGCGCGCACGACGAGCTTCCCTCTCCCGAAGAGGCCGCCGCCGACCGGATAGTGCTTGCGGAGGCCGCGTGCCTCGACCAGCGGCGCGGCCACGCGGCGCGGATCGGCGGCGCTCGACGTCTTCCCGGCGTCGCTCATACGCGGATGCACGCGGCCTCGTGGCCGGGCACTTTCTCATCGAGCACGGGATCGACCTCGGCGCATTCGGTGATCGCACGCGGGCAACGATCGCGAAACCGGCAGCCGCTCGGTCGGCCAAAAAGGCTCGGGACGGTCCCCGGCAGAGCCGCGAGCCGCCGCTGGTCGCCGGTGTGCTGCGTGCCCGCCGCCAGCAATGCGATCGTGTAGGGGTGCAGCGGCCGCTCGAACAGCTCGATGACCGACGCGCGCTCGACGATGCGGCCCGCGTACATCACCACCACATCGTCCGCTTGCTCGGCGACGATCCCGAGGTCGTGGGTGATGAGCATCATTGCCATGCCCAGCGAATCGCGGAGTCCGCGCAGCAGCTCGAGGATCTGCGCCTGAATCGTGACGTCGAGTGCGGTCGTGGGCTCGTCGGCGATCAGCAGACTCGGCTCGCACGCGAGCGCCATGGCGATCATCGCCCGCTGACGCATGCCGCCCGAGAGCTGATGAGGATAGCTCGTCGCGCGCCGCTCGGGGTCCGGGATCTCGACCGTGCGAAGCGCGTCGATGATCCGCGCGCGCACCGCCGCTCCGGAGAGGTTCTGGTGCAAGCGCACCGCCTCGCCAATCTGGTTGCCGATGGTGAACACCGGATTCAACGACGTCATCGGCTCCTGGAACACCATGGCGATCTCGCCGCCCCGGATGGCGCGCATGTCCCGTTCCGACAGCAAGAGCAGATCCTTGCCGCGGTACCGGATGGCGCCCGCCACGATGCGTCCCGGCGGGCTCACGAGGCGCAAGATGGAGAGCGCCGTGACGCTCTTCCCACACCCGGATTCGCCGAGGATCCCGAGTGTCCGGCCGGAGTCGACCGTGAAGCTCACGCCGTCGACGGCGCGCCCGACGCCCTCGGAGGTCTCGAAGTGCGTATGCAGGTCGTCGACCTCGAGCAACGGCGCGGCGTGCGTGGTCATCCTCCGGCTCCGACGCTCCGCGGGTCGAGCCGGTCGCGAAGATAGTCGCCCAGGAAATTGAACGACATGATGGTGAGGAAGATGAAGACTCCCGGTGCGAGGATCCACGGAAACTGCGCGATGCTCTGCACGTTCTGCGCGTCGGCGAGTAGATTCCCCCAGCTCGCGTCGGGCTCCTGGATGCCGAGGCCGAGCAGCGAGAGGGCACTCTCGCCGAGGATGAATCCCGGAATGCTGAGGGTCGCGGCGACGATCGTGTAGCCGAACGTCGCGGGGATCACATGGCGGAGGATGATCCGCGCGCGGCCCGCCCCGAGCGCTCGGGCGCTCTGCACGTAGTCGAGCTCGCGGATCGAGCACACCATGCCGCGGATGATGCGCGCGAACCCAGCCCAGCGAATGAAGCTCATGATGACCACGATCAAGACGAACGTCTGCGCCGAGCTCAGCGACGGCGGGATCACCGCGGCGAGTGCCAGAAGGAAATAAAAGGACGGCAGCGACATCAACACCTCCGTCCCGCGCATGACGACGTCGTCGAGGCGCCCGCCGACATACCCCGCGACGGCCCCGACCGTGAGCCCAATTACGAAGCTGATGGCGACGCCGAGCAGACCGACCGTGAGGCTGATGCGGCTCCCGTAGACGATGCGCGAGAAGAGGTCCCGGCCGAGACCGTCGGTCCCGAGAAAGAACACCCGCGCGTTCGGGTCTCGCGTCGTGAGGAGGCTGCCGCGCGTGAGCCACGCGAGCGGGACCTTTTCCTCGGCCTGCGTGTACCGCCGGCCCGCCCCAGGCGCCAGCACCAACGGGTGCGTGTACAGCATCCCCTCGCTCGCCCAGAGGCCGGGGGTGTTGAGGCGCAGTGACGACGGCGGACAATTCGGGAATCCGCGATTCTGTTCGGCGTAGTCGTACGGTGCGAAGAACGGCGCGAAGAGCGCCGTCGTGTAGAGTATCGACAGCACCCCGACGCTCATGCGGACGGGCCAGCTCATCGAGACGCGCCAACGTGCCACGTCAGCGCACCGTCTCGAGACGCGCGAAGTCGATCCGCGGATCGACCATCGTGAGCGCGACGTCGGCGAGCAAGTTGCCGACGAGCAACAGCATGGACCCCATGAGCACGGAGCCCATCACCAGGTAGAGGTCGAGCGAACGGACGGCGTCGAGCATCAACGTCCCGAGCCCCTGGAGATTCATGACGGCCTCGACGAGCGCCGCGCCGCCAAGCAGCGTGCCGAGCTCGTAGCCTGCGAGCGTGACGAAGGGATTCAGCGCGTTCCGGAGGATGTGCTTCGATACTACGAGCCATTCCGGCACGCCCTTGGCGCGCGCGGTGCGGACGTAGTCGGCGCTCTGGATCTCGAGCAGCTGACTCCGCATGAGCCGCATCAAGCTCGCCATCCCGCCGGTACCGAGCACGATCACCGGCAGCACCAAGTGTGCGACGCGGTCGCCGATCTTCTCGAGCGGCGAGAGGATCGGGTAGTCGAGCGAGGTCGTGCCGCCGACCGGGAACCATCCCGTCTCGAGCGCCAGGTACATCAAGAGGAACGCGAGAAAGAAGCTCGGCACCGACATTCCGAAGAACGACACGAACGACAGTGCCCGATCGAGGAACGTGCCGCGTCGGAGCGCCACGATGATTCCGATCGGGATCGCCAGCGCCCACGTGAAGACCATGCTCGCGACGGCGAGAATCACGGTATTGAGCGCGCGGCTCTCGATGAGCTCGAGCACGCCGACTCGATACGCGATCGACATCCCGAGGTCGAGATGCACGACGCGCCAGAGCCAATGGGCGTATCGCACTGGAAGCGGTTGGCCGTAGCCGAACTCGGCCTTCATCTCGCGGACCATGTCGGGGGAGATGGTCGGGTTCATCGCGAGCGTGTCGAAGAAATCGCCGGGCGCCAGGTCCACGACCACGAAGGACAGGAACGTGATCCCGATGAGCAACGGGATCATCTGCACGCTCCGGCGGAGGACGAACCGCAGCATGGCTCAGGGCTGGATCGCGATGCGCTCGGGCTGGTAGAGCCCCCAGACGGTCGGGACGAAGTCGACGAGGTACGTCTTGGCCGCAATGAAGCGCTGCTGGCGGACCAGCTGGATCATCGGGAGCTCGCGCTGGAGGATATCCTGGATGCGCCAGTAGTGGGCCTGCCGTTTCTTGGCGTCGAGCTCGCGAGCGCCCGCGTCGATCTCGCGGTCGACCTCGGCCTCCCACGGCGTCGCGGGCGTCTGCTGGTTGGGATGCCAGAGGTGCAGGTTGCCGGACGAGCGCAGCAGGTTCGATCCGTTGTGGGGCTCGACGCCCCCGGTGAATCCCATGACCATCGCGTCCCAGTCGAAGTTGCTCGAGAGCTTCTCGACCAAGGTGGCGAAGTCGAGCGGACGATAGTTCACCTTGATTCCGAGCTTCGTCCAGTCCTCCTTCAAGATCGAGCACAGCCGTTCACGCACCTGGTTGCCGGCGTTGGTCGAGAGCTCGAACTCAAGCACGTTCCCCTTGGCGTCCTCGCGGACGCCGTCGCCGTCGCGGTCGCGGTACTCGCCCTCGTCGAGGAGCTTGCGGGCAACTTCCAGGTCGTACTGGTAGGGCTTCAAGTTCGGGTTGTAGAAGAGCGTGTTCTCCGGCGAGATCGACGACACCGCCGGCTCGCCGTACCCGAAGTAGGTGTTCTGGATCATGCTCTTCGTGTCGGCGCTGTGGGCGATCGCCTGGACGAACTTCGGGTCGGTGAACCAGTCGAGCCGAGGGTCGCGTTTGTCACCCTTCACGTAGTGGGCGGGGTTGCGGTTGAAGCTCACGAACAGCATGCCCGTGTCGAGGCCGATCTTGGTGAGGTTGGTCTCGAGCTCCTGGCTCCGCGTGCGCAGGTCGTCGATCTCCTCCGGGCGCGGCGAGTACACGTGCAGCTGGCGGTCGAGAAACTTCAAGTACATCGTGTTCTGATCGGGGACGATGAGGTTGGTGCGCTCGGCGAGCCGCGGCAACGCCCCGCCCTTCTCGTCCTTCATCCAATAGCTCGGGTTGCGCGTGTACTGGAGGAGCTGCGCGGGCACGTAGCGGGAGAGCCGATAGGGCCCGGTGCCGACGATCTTGTCGGGTGGCGTGTCGATGCCCCACGTCTGGGTGAAGGTACCGTCGGCGAGCCGCGGCCCGAGGATGTGCTTCGGGAGGATGCCGAAACCAATGCTGTTCAAGAGCGGCGCAAAAGGCTCGGCGAGGACCAGCTTCACCGTGCGCGGGTCGACGACCTCGGCTCGTATCGGCTGTCCGCCGACCATCAGCACGTGCTTCGAGCTGTTCGGTACCTTCGGGTCGAAGATCGCCTGGATCGTGAACGCCACGTCGTCGGCGGTGAACGGCGTGCCGTCATGCCAGGTGACGCCCTCGCGCAGATGGAACGTCCACGTCGTCCCGGCCTCGTCGTGCTCCCACGAGGTCGCGAGCACGCCCTCCGTCTCGGTGGTCTTGGGATTCAGGCGGACCAGGCCTTCGAAGACCTCGTCGACCGCTTCCGACGATGCGGAGTCGACCGACAGCAACGGATTGAAGGTCTTGGGATCACTGATCATCGCAGTGACCATGCGGTCGCCCTGGCGGAGACGATCGCCGCCGCCTTTGCGGCAACCGGCTCCGGCTCCCACGAGCACGAACGCCAACGCACCACACACGACGCGCGTGCATACTCCGCTCATCCTCCACCTCCGACTGGGTACTGCTGGATTACCAGCTCCTCGAGCCCTGCGCGCGGCGGGAAAGTGAACAAGGTGTCCGTGATGTCCGTATTGAGCGATGGCGACGTGTAGCGGACGCGGACGACGCGACCCCGGGGATCGGCGCGCATGTCGATCGCATGCGGGAAGCGGAGCGTTCCGATGTGCGCGTACCCGCCGAATGCGACCCGCAGCGTGAGGCCGTCCTCGAGAGGCGTCTCGCTCGCGACCGGCACCAGCGTTCCCGGCTCGACCCACACGAGCTGGCGTCCGCCGGCCACTGGGATGACGAGCTTGAACGCACCCGCCTCCGGATCTGGTACGACGGTCGGCGTGCCCGTCGGCAACCGCTCCGGTGGTGTACCAAGCAGGATCGCGCTGACGTCCGCGACGTCGACCGGCACCTGCGTGTACGCCCCGACGCTCGCCGCGGTCGCGGGGCCCCGGTAGATCTTGGCTTCGCGCCGCGCGTACACGACGAGCTCGCGCGCGTCGCTCGCGATCACCGCGAGCGCGCCGAACGGCGACAGTACCTCCAGCCGAAAGTGGTCGGGACGGCGCACGAGCACCGCGTGGCGGGCGCCGAGGTTCTCCTCGCCGCTGGCATACGCGATCTGCGCGAACCCACGCACCGAGCGAATCGCCGCCCGGCGTTCGGCGAGCGCGGCCATGACCTGCGACGCCGAAGGTGCCATCGCCGGCAGCCGTGGACGCAGCTTCGCCGGCTGACATGCGGTCGCGAGCAGGCTCGCCGCGATCACCACCGCGAGCTGCGCGCGACTCCGACTAGATCGCACCCGCGCGCGTTCCCACGCCGAGGGCGCGGAGCTTACCCCGCAGCCGATCGATCTGCTCCGGCTCCTTGGCCTTGCCGAGCGCCTCCTGGTACACGCGGATCGCGTCGCGCGTCTTGCCGGTCTTTTCGTACGCGTCGCCGAGGTGCTCGGTGACGGTCGGGTCGTCGGTGGCATGCTCGATGGCGCGCTCGAGCTCCTCGACCGCGCGCGGGTAGTCGCCGCGCATGTAGTACACCCAACCGAGCGAGTCGATGTAGAAGCCGTCGTCCGGCTCGATCGCGAGCGCGCGACGGATCAGCTTCTCGGCCTCGTCGAGACGCTCGCCGAGCTCGGCATACGTGTAGCCGAGGTAGTTCAGGGCGGCGGCGTTCTGCGGATTGAGGGTGATCGCGCGCTGCATCATTTCGATCGCCTTCACCTTGTTCTTGGCCTCGTCGTACGTCGCACCGAGCGAGAACACGTGCTGATCGTTGTCGGGCTCGAGGCTGACGGCCTGCTCGAGCACCGCGATCGCCTGCGGGTACTGCTTCTCCTCGCGGTGCAACGCGGCGAGGAAGGCGAGGAGCTCGACGCTCTTTCCCTTCACCTTGAGCGCATCTTGGATCTCTTCGATGGCCTCGGGGGTCTTGTTCTGCCGCTGGTGCACCGCCGCCATCTGGATGCGGGCGTCGACGTAGTACTCCGAGGTGGGCGAGATCCGCTCAAGTTGCTCGACCGCCTTGCCGAACTCCTGCGTCTGCGCGTAGACCGACCCGAGGTAGTACCGCACGCGATCGTTCTCGGGCTCGGCGGCGAGCACGATGTTCAGCTCGGTCGCGGCGCGGTCGTATTCACCCTTTTCGAAGTAAATGAGCGCGATCTTGATTCGCGTCTCTTCCGGATCGTTCTCGATCTTCTCGAGCGCATGGTACTGCAGGAGGGCCTCGTCGAGCTTCTTCTGGCCAATGTACAGCCCGCCGAGGCGCTTGCGGACCAGCGCGCTTCCGGGGTTCTGCGCGAGGATCTGCTGATAGAGCTCGATCGCCTTCGGGTAGTCCTTGCGGATCTCGTAGAGCGCGGCCAGATCCATCAGGATCAGCTCGGATTGCGGATTGCGCGCGAGCGCTTCGCGGAAATAGTGCTCGGCGCGATCGAGCTGTCCGGCAGACGTGTGCACGCGGCCGAGGTAGTAGTAGCCGAGGACCGAGCGCGGGTTCAGCTCGATCAGCTTGGTCAGGGTGGCGACCGCCTGATCGTACTTGCCTTGTTTCCCGTAGAGCGCGCCGAGGTAGAGATAGGCTTCCTGGTTGCGCGGCTCGAGCTGGATCACCTGCCGATATTGCGCGACCGACTCGTCCGGCCGGTCCAGCGCCGACAGGATGCCGGCGTAGAGCAGCCGTGCCTCGGTGTTGTTGGGCTCGATCTCGACGACCTTCTGGCAGTGCTCGAGCGCCTCGGCGAGCATCCCCTTCCGCACCAACAGCATCGCGAGCCGCTGGCGAAGAAGCGGGCTTTCGGGGTCGTGGGCGACGGCCGAACGGAAGGACTTGAGGCCGACGTCGTAGTTGCCGTCGTTCAGCGCCACCTCGCCGGTCACGAAGTCGCCCATGGCCGCGACCTTGGGGTCGACCGGCACCGCGCGTCCGGGCAACAGGCCAGCCTGCGCATTCCACTCGAAGTCGGCGGGCGGCGCAGGCAACGTGCGCCGGACAGGTCCGCATCCGGCGACGAGCACGAGCCCCGCGATCAGCAAGCCGACGGGGACGGAGCGAGACATGATGGCAGTCGGCAAAGCTATCACGCAGTCTCGAAAACCGTCAACGTAACTTCTGCCAATTGCGCGCGATTCGACTACGGTTGGTCGCCGAGAGCCTGGATGCGCTCGATGACCTGATCCATTAGCCAACCGGGGGTCGACGCCCCGGCGGTGACGCCGACGTTGGCGCGTCCCTTGACCCACGTCGGGTCGAGCTCCTCGGCGTCCTCGATGTGATGCGCAACCGCGCCCTCCTCGCGACAGACCTCGGCGAGGTGACGAGTGTTCGAGCTGTTCTTGCCGCCGACGACGATCACGACATCGACCTCGCGCGCGAGCTCCCGCGCCGCCTCCTGACGCTCGATCGTGGGATTGCAGATCGTGTTGAAGATCTTCAGCTCCTTGACGCGCGGAGCGAGCGCCGCGAGGAACGCCGCGAGGAGCTCGGTCTCCTGGGTCGTCTGCACGACCACCCCGACCTTCTTCGGGAAGGACGTCTTCGCGACGTCCTCGGGACGCTCGACGACCGTTGCCTTGCCGCCGGCGTGGCCGAGGGTCCCGATCACCTCCGGGTGCTTCGGATTCCCGAAGATCACGAGGTGATAGCCCTCCTGTACGAGCTGCTTCGCCTTGTTCTGCACGAGGGTGACGAGCGGGCACGTCGCGTCGACGACGTTGAGGCCTTGCGTCTTCGCCTGTTCGTAGGTCTCGGGCGGTACGCCGTGCGTCCGGATGATCACGGTATCGCCGGTGGCGAGCTCCTCGAGCCCGTTCACCGCCTGCACGCCCTTGTCCTCGAGGGACTGCACGACGTGCGAGTTGTGGATGAGCGGACCGAGCGTTCGGACCGTCTCGCCGGGATGCGCGGCCGCCGTGTCCGTCACGATGTCGAGCGCCCGCTCGACCCCCCAGCAATATCCCGCGTGCACCGCCTTCCGAATCTTCATCTCACCCTCGTCCGGATGCGGCGTGTGCATGACACGGCCCCACCCAATGTTCGCCGCCTCGATAGTACTCCTTCTTCCAGATCGGGACCGTCGCCTTCAGCGTGTCGATGCCGTAGCGGCAGGCTGCGAACGCCTCGTCCCGATGGGCCGCCGACACAGCGACCGCGACGCTCGCGTTCCCGATCGGCACGACCCCTACCCTGTGCACCATGGACACCGCAACTACGTCCCACCGGCGGCGGATCTCGTCGCCGATACGACGCATTTCATCGACCGCCATCGCCTCGTAGACTTCGTATTCGAGGCGCTCGATGACCCGCCCTTCGTTCTCGTCCCGCGTCGTGCCGACGAAAAGCGTCGTGCCGCCCGCGCCCGGCGCACCGACCTCCGCCAGCAGCGCCTGCGTGTCGATCTCGTCCTGCACCACGCGAAACGATGATTTTGCCATTACAATCCGCCGCTTACGGGGGGAATCAGCGCGAGCTCGTCATTGTCGTGGAGGGGGTGAGCCTTGTCAACGTAAAGGCGGTTCACGGCGAAGCGCGGCGCCTCGGGCGGCAAGCGGTCGTAGCGCGCAAGGAGTGTGCGCCAGACATCGTCGACGGTCGCGCCCTCGGGTAGCTCGCACGCGATCTCGCGGACGCCGCAGCGTTCGCGGAGGTACGCGAAGAAGAGCACCCGGACGGTCATGACGCCTTGCCGGAACCAAGCAACCCAACGAGGTGGCCGATCTCGGGGAGGATGAGCCGCTCGACCGCGAGTTGGCAGGCGGCCGGCGACCCCGGCAGCACCGCGACGAACGTCCCCTCGATGACTCCGGCGGTCGCGCGGCTGAGGAACGCGGCCGCGCCGATCTCCGCGAAGCTCAGGGCGCGGAAGATCTCGCCGAACCCGGGGAGCTCCTTCGTCCACGCGCCCGCGAGGCTCTCGATCGTGACGTCGCGCGGAGCGATGCCGGTGCCGCCGGACACGATGACCGCCTGCACGTCGCTCCGGGCGGCCGTGCGGACGACCGCGTCGCGGATGGCGTGGGCGTCGTCCGGGACGATCGTGCTGGCCACCACGTCGTGCCCGGCCGCCTCGAGCGCGGCCTGGATGGCCATCCCACTCCGGTCGTCGGCGGCGGTCCGCGTGTCGCTCACGGTGACGACCGCGCACGCGACGCGGCGCACGGTGTGCGCGCGATGATGTGACGCCATGCCAGACCGGCCTTAGCGGACGAGCCGCAGTGAATCAAAAAAATCAGTGAATCTAGCGAAATCAGTGAATCTAGCGGGGGAAGCTTTGGGAGGAGCCCCTCTGGGGGCGACGATCCCGGGTGCCGTGTCCGTGAGCGCCGCCCCCTAGAGAGAAGGAGGATAAGCCATGAGCACTTGGTGTTCTGGATAAGCCATTGAGGAATGGCCGAACCCAACTTCCCACGACGCGACCACTTATTTCGCGACCACGAAGCTATGTAAATGCATCCATTTCCCTATGGCCTAGGGAAAATTTCCCTAGAATGCGGAGGTTGACTCCGCACCCGCCGTTTGGCAATCCGCCGGACAGCCAATTCACGAATGATTACAGTGCCTTACTCTGAGTCGGGCGTTACCCCTTCTCGCAAAGCAAACTTCACGAGCTCCGCTGTGCGCCGACAATGCAGCTTCTGCATCAAGCGATCGCGGTGCTGGCCAACGGTTTTCGGACTGATCTTCAGCGCCGATGCGATCTCCTTGTAACTGTTGCCTTCCGCGATCAATTGCAGCACCTCGCGCTCGCGCGGCGTCAGCACCGATAGTTTCTCGACCGTCGCCGCCTTGCTGGTCTCGAGGTAGCCCTCGACGATCATGCGCGACACGGGCGCGCTGAAGTAGCTGCCGCCGTTCCGCACGCTCTCGAGCGCCGCGACGAGCTCGCTCCCGGCCGCACTCTTCAGCAGATATCCGGCCGCTCCCGCTTCGAGCGCCTGGCGCACGTACGACTCGAGCAGGTGCATCGACAGCATCACCACCTGCGTGTTCGGGAAGCGGCTTCGCACCTGGCGCGTCGCCTCAATGCCGTTCAGGCCCTTCATCGCAATGTCCATGACGACGATGTCGGGGTGGAGCTCTTCGACCAGGGTCACGCCTCGCCTGCCGTCCTCAGCCTCGCCGACCACCTGAAACGCGCCGTGCTTCTCGAGCAGCGTGCGTAGGCCCTGCCGGAAGAGCGTGTGATCGTCGACGAGGAGAACGCGCACTCGTGACCCGTACTGCCCTTCGTTTTCGAGTGTCAAGGCGCGATCGGCACGCACGCGCCCGCGCTCATGCGGCCGGACGTGTCGGGATGAAGCAACCCGGCCAGGATCTCCGCGCTTTCCACGTGACGCGGCCCCGGAGTGTGCTCGCCGCATCCGCGTACGGGTAGGTGCCGCCCGCGGCACGTACGAGCTCGGGAAGGGATCGAGCCACTCGACGCACGCCATCGTCGGTGCGGCGCGGCCGGCGACCCGTGCCCCGAGCAACGCCATGCGCTCCTCGATGCGCGCGGCGAGCGCTCAACGCCCGAAGTGCGGCGGCGGCGGACGCTCGATCTTCGTCCCGCACGTCGCGCTGCAGCGCGAGCAGACATACTCGAACTTGTCGCCCTCCGGCAGCACGAGGAGCAGGCGCTTCCGTACCGGCGTTGCGACGTTGCAGCGCGGGCAGAGGAGCAGCGTCGCCTCCATGTCGCGGAACTGACGCCGCGGGTCGTCGTCGGCGCTGCGCATGGCCGGTGGTCTACCACAGGCGACGACTCGGCGCGCGCATTGCCCGCTCGGCGGCGCGCGCGTTGCCGGTCCCGGAGGCCGTCGCTATAGTCCCGCCGCCGTGGCTCCGGCCATCTATCTCGAGACGTATGGGTGTCAGATGAACTTCGCCGACGCCGAGCTGATCCTCGGCCACGTCGGCGACTCGGGCTACGTCCGCACGACCGACCCGGCCGCGGCCGACGTCATCCTGCTCAACACGTGCGCGATCCGCGAGCACGCGGAGGAGCGCGTGATCGGCCGTCTGACCGACCTCGCCCGCTTGAAGGCCGAGCGTCCCGGCCTTCTCCTCGGGATGTCCGGCTGCATGGCACAGCACCACCGCGCCGCGGTCACGCGCCGCGTGCCGATGCTGGACCTCGTGGTCGGCCCCGACGCGTACCGCCGACTCCCCGGCCTCCTCGATGCAATCCGCGCGAGTCGCACGCCCGTGACCGACTTCCGTGAGGCACCCGACGACGATCCGAACGACCGCGCGCGCGCACGCGGCGAGCGCGCGCGCACCGACGTCCGCCTCGACCCCGACGAGACCTATGCCGATCTTCGGAGCGCGCGGACGCCGGGCGCGGTGCGCGCATGGATCACCGTCATGCGTGGCTGCGACAAGTTCTGCACGTTCTGCGTCGTGCCGTACGTGCGCGGCCGCGAGCGCAGCCTCCCGGTCGACGCGGTTCTTCGCGAGGTCCGCACCGCCGTCGCCGACGGTGCACGCGAGGTCGTCTTCCTCGGTCAAACCGTGAACGCGTACCGCGACGGCGACTGCGACTTCGCCGAGCTCCTGCGCCGCGCCGCCGACGTGCCCGGGCTCGCGCGCATCCGTTTCACGTCACCGCATCCGGCCGACGTTACCCCCGCCTTGATCGCCACGATGCGCGACGTCCCCGCGATCGCCCCGCAGCTCCACCTCCCGGCGCAGTCCGGCTCGGACGCAGTCCTCGCGCGCATGGAGCGCGGCTACACGGTCGCCGCCTTCCGGGAGCTCGTCGCACGCGTCCGCGACGCGGTGCCGGAGATCGCGCTCACGACCGATGTGATCGTCGGCTTCCCGGACGAGTCGGCGGCGGACTACGAGGCGACGTACGCGCTCCTCGAAGACCTGCGCTTCGACCAGGCGTACCTCTACAAGTACTCGCCGCGGACGCTGACGCGCGCCGCGACGTGGGACGACTCGGTCCCGGAGGACGAGAAGGGCCGTCGCCTCTCCGAGGTGATAGTGCTCCAGGAGCGCATCGCGGCCGAGCGGAACCGCGAGTGGATCGGACGCACCGTCGAGATCCTCGTCGAGGGGCCGGCACGCCGGCCACCCGGGCACGTCGCCGGGAAGACGCCGCAGTTTGTAACCGCCGTCGTGAATGCAATCGCGGCCCCCGGAAGCCTCATCAGCGGAACGGTCGTCGCGGCGACCGGACACACGCTGATCACGAGCGCCGACGCGATGCCCGCGGCGTTCGACCTCGCCGGCTGAGCCTCAGCCGACCGAGCGCAGGAAGTCGAGTAGCCGAACGTTGAAGCCGGCCGCGTCCTGATGGAAGAGCGCGTGCACGCCCGCCGACACGATCTCGAGCCGAGCCCCGGCGATCCGCCGGCTGATGATCACCGAGCCGCCGACGCCGAGGAAATCCTTCTCACCGACGATCACGAGCGTCGGGACCGCGACGCGCTCGAGCTCGCCCGTGAGCGGCGCCGTGTGGAGCCCGCCCATCGCACGCGCGATGCGCGCGAACCCGCGCGGCTCGGGCGGCGCGTCGCACGCGTCGCGTGAGCCGAGCTTCTTGAGCAACGCCTCACCGCCTTCCGTCTCGGCCGTGACGGCGAGCGTCTCGTACCACGCGTGGGCCTTGGCGTTGCACTCGCTCGCGGTGCCGACCAGCGCGAGGCTTCGCACGAGCTCCGGGTGGTCGAGCGCGAATCGCATGGTGACGACGCCGCCCGCGGAATGCCCGAGCGCGTGCGCCGGACCGCCGACGTGCCGGACGAGTGCGGCGAGATCGTCCGCGAGCGTCTGGATGGTGATTGCAGCGTCGGGCGACCCGGAGCGGCCGTGCGCGCGGAGATCCCAGGTGAGCACGCGATATCCTGCCTCGACGAGCGCGGGCACCTGATGGCGCCAGGTCTCGGCGGTGGCGCCGAATCCGTGCGTCAGAGCGACGAGCTCCGGACCGTCACCCGCGAGCTCGTAGCGGAGCAACCAGCCGCCGCGATCGAGCTCAGCCACCGCCCGTCACCGTGAACGGCGCGGCGTCGAAATCCTGCGCCGCGTCGTCCCACACGTACGCCTTGAGATCACGGACCTCGCGGTCGTACACCGACACGACGACCCAGCTCGCTCCGGGGTACGTCGGGCCGCGCGAGCCGTCGATCGGGTCCGTGTACGTCGCCTGCCCCTTGTCGGTCGGCGAGAAATACGCGTCGTGCTGGGGATGGGAGTGGTAGAAGATCGCGATGCTCCACCCGGGCTCGCGGGCCTGCTTCTCGACCTCGAACAGCTCGCGCGAGTCCATGCAGTACGCGGTCGCGGCCGTCCGCGGGTGCTGCACCGGATCCTGCGCGTGCAACTCGTTCTGGATGTTCTTGAGCCGCCGCACGACCTGACCGCCCGGGGTCGCGAAAACGGCGCCGCACACCTCTTCCGGAAAGCCCGCGACGGCGTGCGCCCGCATCTCGTCGATCACCCGCGATTCGATCTCGATCATGCCGTCGTCTCCGCGACCATGCGCTCCCGGAACCGGATCAAGCGGGTCATCGTCGCATTCACGGGCGTCGGGATACCCGCCTCGCGACCGTAGCGCCAGATACACCCGCTGATCGCCTCGATCTCGGTCCGCCGACCGCGCTCGAGGTCCTGCAGCATGGACGAACGATGGTCGACGGTCGACGGTACGAGTCGGCCGTAGAAGAGCTCGCGGTAGGCCGCGGCGGTCGGCACGAGCGGAACGACGCCTCGCGCGCCGGCGACGGCGAAGCATTCGTCGATCACTTCGTCCATGAGCGCGCGACCGTCAGGGTCTGCCGCGAGTGCCCCGTAGGGCAACCCGAGGAGCGCGCCGAGCGGGTTGAGCGCCGCGTTGTAGAAGATCTTCGTCCAGAGGTGAGCCTGGAGGGACGGCGCGAGCTCGGTCGGGACCCCCGCGGCGACGAAGCGTGCCGCCCACTCCCGCGCGCGCCCCTCGGCAACGGGATTGCCGGTGACGCCGGCGCCGAGCGCGATCGGGTCGGCGAAGACGGTCACGCGCGCCGCGCCGGGGGTCGGAACGGCGGCTCCGAAGATCACCCGTCCCCCGAGCGCGCGCTCCGCTCCGACCGACGCGACGACCTGCTCGACGTTGCCGAGGCCGTTCTGAAGCGAGATCACGCAGCCGTGGGCCTCGACGCGGCCTGCGACCGAGGCCAGCATCTCCGCGGTATCGAAGGACTTCACCGTGAGCAGCACGGCGTCGAACGTCCCGGCGACGTCCGCGACGGCGGCCGCGAGGCCGAGGTTGCGGATCCGGTGCTCGCCCCACAGTCCGTCGATCGCGAGCCCGTCGCGGGCGATCGCGTCGAGGTGGGCGCGGCGGCCGAGCAAGGTCACGTCGTGACCGGCCACGGCCAGGAGACCTCCGATCACCGACCCGACCGCCCCTGCGCCCGCGATCAGCACCCGGAGAGCCATCGCGCGGTCTATAGCGCCCTCACGGACGCCGGACGAGCGATTGGAACCCGTATCGGGTGTGATACTATCCGCCCCCTTCGAATTCGCTGTACCCCCGGCTTCGAAACCACCGCGAAGGAAAGGTCGACCCCATGCCCGACAATCGTGCCGCCGCCACGAAACAGAGCGCTGCCCCCACGCAAAACCCCAAGCTCCTCGCTTGGGTCGACGAGATGGCCAAGCTCACCACGCCCGACCAGATCGTCTGGTGCGACGGCTCGGAGGAAGAGAAGCAACGCCTCACCGAGTACGCCGTCGACAAAGGCATCCTGATCCCGCTGAACCCCGAAAAGCGGCCCGGCTGCTACCTCCACCGCTCCGATCCGAACGACGTCGCGCGCACCGAGCATCTCACCTTCGTCTGCACCCGCACCAAGGAAGCCTCGGGTCCGAACAACAACTGGATGGAGCCGAAGGAAGGCTACGCCAAGCTCGGCAAGCTCTTCGACGGCTCGATGAAGGGCCGCACGATGTACGTGATCCCGTACCTGATGGGCCCGGCGGGGTCGCCATTCTCGAAGGTCGGCATCGAGATCACGGACAGCGTCTACGTGGTGCTGAACATGCGGATCATGGCGCGCATGGGCCGGGTTGCGCTCGACACGCTCGGGGACACCGGCAACGACTTCAACCGCGGCCTCCACTGCACGCTCGACCTCGACCCGGAGAAGCGGTTCATCTGTCACTTCCCGGAGGACAACACGATCTGGTCGATCGGCAGCGGGTACGGCGGCAACGCGCTCCTCGGCAAGAAGTGTCTGGCGCTCCGGATCGCGTCCTTCCTCGGCCGCGAGGAGGGCTGGCTCGCCGAGCACATGCTGATCCTCGGTGCCGAGAGCCCGGAGGGGAAGAAGCACTACGTCGTGGCGGCGTTCCCCAGCGCCTGCGGCAAGACCAACTTCGCGATGATGGTGCCGCCCGCCCGCTTCAAAGGTTGGAAGATCACGACGCTCGGCGACGACATCTCGTGGCTCCGCATCGGCAAGGACGGCCGCCTCTGGGCGGTGAACCCCGAGAACGGCTACTTCGGCGTCGCGCCCGGCACCAACAACAAGACGAACCCGAACGCGATGGCGTCGGTCGCCCGCGACGCGATCTTCACCAACGTCGCGATGACGAAGGACGGCGACGTGTGGTGGGAAGGCAAGGACGGCGAGCCGCCCGCCGAGCTCACCGACTGGCGCGGCCAGCCGTGGACGCCGGCTTCCAAGACCCCGGCCGCCCATCCGAACTCCCGCTTCACCGCTCCCATGCGCAACAACCCGATCCTCTCCGACAAGGCCGACGACGCCGAAGGCGTGCCGATCTCGGCGATCATCTTCGGCGGCCGGCGCGCAACGACGGTGCCCCTCGTCATGCAGAGCTTCAACTGGGCGCACGGCGTGTACCTCGGCGCAACGATGGGCTCGGAGACGACCGCGGCCGCGGTCGGTCAGGCCGGCGTCGTCCGGCGCGACCCGATGGCGATGCTGCCCTTCTGCGGCTACGACATGGGTGACTACTTCGGCCACTGGCTGAAGATCCAGGCGCGTCTCGCCGATCCGCCCCCGATCTTCCTCGTCAACTGGTTCCGTAAGGGCGACGACGGCAAGTTCCTCTGGCCGGGCTACGGCGACAACATGCGCGTCCTCGCCTGGATCCTCGCCCGCGCCGCGGGTACCACCGGCGCCTCCGAGACCCCGCTCGGGTTCGTGCCGCGCCCCGGCGACCTCGACACGACCGGCCTCGACCTCACCCCGGAGCAAGTTCGCAAGGCGACCAGCATCGATCTTGCGGAGTGGGGACCCGAGCTCGAGTCCCAGGGCGAGCTGTTCACCAAGCTCGAGCGCACACTGCCCGCCCCGATCAAGCTCGAACGCGAGCTACTGATGGCGCGCCTCGCGACTGCCTGACAAAGGGGATCCCGCCGCCTTCGGTAACACCCGGCTTGCCCGCCGCTCGGCCGCGCGCTCTGCGCGCGCGGAGGTTGGATCTCGGGTGAACGTCCCCGGCGCACCACAGACGCCGTAGCGTCTCTCACCAAACGCGGCCCGGTTTCGCGGCGGACGACGCTCCGCCGCGGACCGCCGCGAAACGTCACTCGCTCCTCACCCCCGGACGACCCCTCCCGGTCGTTGACAATTCTTGGCAGCGAGCGTCATCCCGAGCGCCTGCGGATGCTGTACGAGCCCCGGAGTTACGCGGCAAATCGGGCCGGAGACACGTGGGCCTTCCTTGTCTCTACGGCTTTCGAGGCGCTGGCACCGGGCTTGCTCGGGTTCCCGGCCATGGCAACGCGCACCGACACGGGGTTCACCCTGATCGAGCTGCTGGTCGTCGTGTCGATCGTCGGCATCCTGGCGAGCATCGCTATTCCGCAGTACGCGTCCTACCGGGCGCGCGGCTACGACTCGATCGTCGAGTCGCAAGTGCGGCACGTCGCAACCGGCCAGGAAGCCTTCTACGCCGGCCACTCGAGGTACTCCGCCGACGTCGGCGAGCTCGAGGGCATGGTCATCGACGAGGGCGTGACGATCACCATCAGCGCCGGCAACACCGGGAACATCGCGACCTCCTTCAAGATCCACGGCAGTCACGACCAGGCGTCGCACGAGTACGACTGGGTGAGCGACCCGCTCCCCGGCGAGCCCAACTTCATCATCAGCGACTGAGCTGCTCCACACCCCCCGCCCCACCACCACCCAACACAATGCCGGCGACCCGTGAGGATCGCCGGCATTGCCGTTTGTGGCTATAGACGGCTGCGTGGCCGGCCCCGGCATCTCGCGTGAACGTCTGACCGCGCTCTTCCTCGAGCTCGTTCGAATCGACAGTCATTCACGCCAGGAGCGTGGGATGGCCGAACGGCTCGGACGCGAGCTTCGGGACCTCGGCGCCGAGGTGTGGGTCGACGACGCGGGCGCCAAGGTCGGCGGAACGACGGGCAACGTGCTGGCGCGCGTCCGCGGCTCCGCCCCCGTGCCCCCGCTCCTCTTGTCGGCGCACATGGACACGGTGATCCCGGGCGAGGGCGTGAAGCCCGTCGTCGACGGCGACGTGATCCGCAGCGATGGGACGACCGTGCTCGGCGGTGACGACAAGTCCGGCTGCGCGATCATCTGCGAGGTGTTGCGCGTGCTTCGCGACGACGCCGTAACGCACGGCGACGTCGAGGTCGCGTTCACGATCTGCGAGGAGGTCGGCCTGCTCGGAGCGAAGCACCTCGACGTGAGCGGCCTCACCGCGCGGACGGGGCTCGTGCTCGACAGCGACGCCCCTGGCTACCTCTTCACGAAAGCTCCCGCCTCGAACCACCTCACGTTCGACGTGCACGGCCTCGAGGCCCACGCGGGGATGGCACCCGAGCGCGGCATCAACGCGATCCAGGTCGCCGGTGAAGGCCTCGCCGCCATGCGGCTCGGGCGCATCGACGACGAGACGACGGCCAACATCGGCATCGTGAGCGGCGGCGGCGCGGTGAATGTCGTGCCGAAGCACGTCCGGCTCGAAGGCGAAGCGCGGAGCCACGACGAGACGAAGCTCGCGGCGCAATGCCGGCACATGCAGGAGGCGCTCGAGGCGGCGGCCGCCCGGCACACGATCGTCGTCGACGGACGCGACGTTCGCGCCCGCGTCGAGACCGTCATCGAGCGCAGCTACGCCGCGATGAACGTCCCCGACGCGGCGCCAATCGTCCAGCTGGTGCTCCGTGCGGCCCAGGCGCTCGGGCACAGCGTCGAGAGCGCCCCCATGGGCGGAGGGTGCGACGCCAATGTGCTCAACGGGCGCGGCTTCCAGGTCGCGAACCTCGGGACCGGCATGCGCGACATTCACACCGTGAAGGAGTGGCTGCGGGTCGGCGACATGGTGCGGACGGCCGAGGTGATCGTCGAGATGCTGCGACTGCACGCGGGATCGACTGCGTGCTGACCCGGCCGACGGCAACGGCATGGTCAGCGTCACCGACGGCGTGAACGTGCTCCGGAGGCCGCGGGCCTCCCTGTGACCGAGCTCTGCGACGGCTGATCCGAGACGTGGGCGTCAGCTCTGCGCGTCGCGGAGCGCCGGGAGGCGCGCGCCGCTCGCGAGAAAGACGAGCCCGCCGACCAAGCTGTTCACGACGATCACGAAGAGCCAGAGCACCCCGTACGCAACGGCGCTCGGCTGATCGACCCCGTACTTCGTGAGGAAGTAGAGATAGCCGCCCTCACGGAGACCGATGCCGATGCCGGAAAAGCTCACCGGAATCGACGCGATCGCGCTCACGAGCGGATGGAACACGCAGATGTACGAGAACGGCACGTCGATGCCGATCGCGCGACTCACCAACCACTGCGCACTGACCTGCACGAGGTGGAAGAAGAACGAGACGAGCGACGCCGACAGCAACATGCCGCGATCCGACCAGAAGGGACCGAGATCGACTTCCACGAACCGGCGGATCTTGTGCTCCTCCGGCAGCACGAGACGTACCAACCACGGCGCGAGCATCCACCCGAAGAGCAGCGCGCTCCCGAACGCGACGGTGATCCAGAACATCAGCGCGAACTCGGGCGCGAGGCTGCGGTACTCCGGAAAGAGCAGAAAGGCCGCGGCACCGATCGCGACCAGTATGACGAGCCCGTTCAAGCGGTCGAAGAGGACCGAGTTGAAGGCCCGCGCGCGGCGTCCGCCACCCTCCGCCAAATAGAGCCCGCGAACGAAATCGCCACCGAGCGTGCTCGGCCCGAACGACATGAAGAACATCCCGATGAAGTAGTACCGCACGTACTCGCCCCAATGGTTGCCGAGCCCGACGGACCGTCCGATGAGCCACCAGCGAAACGCGCTCATCACCTGGCCGACGAGATAGATCAGGACGACCAGTCCGATCCAGATCGGGTTCGCCGAGGTGACGATGCGCCAGGTCTCGCGGACGTCGACCAGCCGGGCGATCAGCACGACCGCGGCGATCGTGAATCCGATCTGCAGAAGGCGCCGAAGTCCTCCTCCGCCCTGCCCCGCTCCCTCGGCCATCCGCGCGCACAGTCCACCCTCGGTGCACGAAAAGCAAGCGTGTCAATCCCGGATTGCGTTCCGAACAACTCCGTCCACAATACTCGCCATCCAATCGGGAAGTTCACGGCAGCGATGCCGTCATACGGAGGAGGAGCTATGAAGACAGAAGTACGCGTGCGGCCCTGGCACCTGGCGCTGATCAGCGTGAGCGGCGGCGCGGTCGGGGCACTCGTCTTTGCGGCATTCACGCCGGCGAGGATCGAGTCGCAGATGGACGGAGCGATTCCGTCCTTCGCCGCACTCGCACAGCAAGTGATGCCTGCGGTGGTGAACATCAACACCACCAAGAACGTCCCCGCCCGGACCCAGCGCCGCCAGTTCCCGCGCGGCCAGGATCCGTTCGAGCAGTTCTTCGGCGAGGACTTTTGGGACCGCTTCGGCGGTGGCCGGGGGCGCGGCCCCTCGAAGCAGCGCAGTCTCGGCTCCGGGTTCGTGATCGACGACTCCGG
>JANNPN010000320.1:0-23986 GCA_031400185.1 Polyangiaceae bacterium | reverse complement strand
CCCTGAGCCCCGAAGCGCGTGGAGACCTCAGCCGCGACCTCGCGGGGCTGCCTTCGGAGCTGCCCACCGAGGACGTGGAGCCGAAGCTCTTCGACCTCCTGCTGCTCAATCTGCAGCTCGCCGTGCTCCGGGACGAGCCGGGGTTCACACGGCTCCGTGACCGGGTGAAGGCCATCGCCGAGCGACTCGCGGAAAAATCGAACATTCCGATGGTGCAGCCCCACCTGGCGCTGATCCTGGATCTACAAACCGACGCCTGGTGGCAGGACGTCACGGCGCCGATGCTCGAAGGCGTGCGCCGTCGCCTCCGCGGCCTCGTGAAGCTCATCGACAAGCGCCAACGCCAGCCCATCTACACCGACTTCGAGGACGTCATGGGCAGCGAGACCGTCGTCGAGCTGCCGGGCTTCCCTACGTCCGACGGTTTCGCACGCTTCCGCGAGAAGGCGCGCCAGTTCCTTCGCGCGCATGCAGACCATCTCAGCATCCGGAAGCTCCGCACCAACGCGCAACTCACGCCGGCCGACCTCGCCGAGCTCGAGCGCATGCTCGCCGACGCCGGCATCGGGACGACCGCCGACGTCGAGCGTGCCAAGCAGGAGAGCCGAGGACTCGGCCTCTTCGTCCGTTCTCTCGTCGGTCTCGACCGCGAAGCCGCGAAAGATGCGCTCTCGGGGTTCATGAAGGGCAAGAACCTCCGTGCAAACCAGATCGAGTTTCTCGACCTGATCGTGGATCATCTCACCGCGAACGGATCCCTGGAGGCCGAGCGACTCTACGCGCCGCCCTACACCGACCTGAGCTCGCGTGGCGTCGAAGGGGTCTTTGCCTCGTCAGAGGTCGACGAGCTGATCGCCGTCCTCGACGAGATTCGCCGCCGCGCCGCCTCAGACGGCTCAAACGCTGGCGCGCTGCACCACCTCGACCGCATCCCCCACCGCCACCTCGCCGTCCTCGACCACCTGCAGGTAGATGCCGCGAAGGTTGAGCGCACGCCGCTCCGGGTGCGCGACGAAGCGGAGCGCGTCGCCGCCGAAGCGGGATTGGAACTTGCGGCAGCCGTTGTGCGCCTTCGGCGACACGGCGAGGAGTGCCGCGCCGACGCGGAGGATCGTGCCGATCGGCAGGTTTGCGGCCGAGAGGTCGAGGTCGACGAAGAGGTTGTCGCCGGAGAGCGGAAGCGGCTGGCCGTTCGCGATCAGGGTCGCGACGTCGTGCCGCATGACCGTGAGCTGCGCTGCGCGCGTGTCGGGGGACTTGCGGAGCCAGCCGTCGCCCGGCATGCCGCCGGCCGCGGTCAGCACGACGCGGGCGGGCAGCTCGCGCCGGCCGCCATCCGCAACGCGGGTCACGAGGAGCGCCACGCGGCCGCGATCGCGCGGCGCCGTCCGCGCGGCGGCGAGACGCTCGCACAGCACGTCGAGAGGAAGGAACGCGTCGGGGTTGCCGACGGTGGTCGAGTCGATCGTGGTCGTCATGGCGCGGCGCCGAAGTAGTGCCCTGCCGCCGCCGTGACCGCCATGGCCGCCACGCCCCAGGCCGTGACACGGAGCGCGCCGCGCAGCGGCGGCGCGCCGCCGGCCCACGCAGCGAGCGCGCCCAGCACGGCGAGGGTCGCGACGGTCGTCAGACCGACAGCGGTAGGGATCGCGCTCGCGGCGGCGAGCGACGCGGCCACGACGGGCACTCCCGCCCCCGCCGCGAACGACGCCGCCGACGCGACCGCCGCCTGGAGCGGCCGCGCGCGCATCTCGTCGGTGATCCCGATCTCGTCCCGTGCGTGCACCGCCAGCGCGTCCTCGGCCGTCAGCTTCTCGGCGACCTCGCGCGCGAGCGGACGGTCGAGGCCGCGACCGACGTAGATGTCGACGAGCTCGTCGAGCTCGCGCTGCGGGTGGACGCGGAGCTCGCGGCGCTCGAGCGCCAGGTCGGACTCCTCGCTGTCGGCCTGCGACTGCACCGAGACGTACTCGCCCGCCGCCATCGACATGGCGCCCGCGGCGAGGCTCGCGACGCCGGCGAGGAGGATCTCGGCCCGCGACCGGCCGCCCGCGGCGACACCCATCACCAGGCTCGCCGTCGAGACGACCCCGTCGTTCGCGCCGAGCACCGCGGCGCGGAGCCAGCCGACGCGATGGGTCCGGTGGTGCTCGCCGTGTGGGCCGCGGGTCCGAGGCATCCGCCGCCCGCGTCAGTCGGCGAACGCGACGGCGTCGCCGCGCCGCACGGTGCCTTGGGTCGCAACCGCCGCGTACACGCCGAGCTGCCCGCCGGTCTCCTTGACGAGCGCCCGCATGATGCCCGGGTCCTTCGGCAGGTCCGCGAAGCCGTGGGTCGTCATCACGCAGCGCGGGCACGTCACTGTGACCTCCAGCACGACGTCGCCGACCCGGAGCCGCCGCCCGGCCCACTCGGACTCGGGAAAGCCCGCGGCGGCGCCGGTGTCGATCACGAGATTCGGCCGGAAGCGCCGCACGTCGAAGCGCGAGCTCGGGTGCCGTTCCTGCATGCTGGCGAGCGACGACGTCGTCATGAGGAGCAGCGGGAACGCGTCGAAGTACGTGCCGAGCGGCGACTCGTACTCGAAGAGCTCGGGCGGGAACACCGTCAGATCCGGCAGCGGCTCGTCGGGCGTGCGAGCGAACACCGCCCGCATCTCCTGTTCCATGTCCTCGCAGACCGGGGCGCCGCGACGGTAGTGGTCGAGCGCGTCCGGCGGGAGCAGCGGCCAGAGGCTCACCTGGTGATCGAGCGCGCGGGAGAGCCGCTCGTTCACGTCGGAGTCGACGGTGCGGCACGTCGCCCCGTCCGGGAACGTGATCATCGCGGGGCTCGAGCCCGCGGCCGCGGGCTCGCTCGGATACATCGCCGCGAGCTTCATCAGCTGCGGGATCTTCTTCGCGCCGCGGATTCCGCCGCTCACCTCGTCCCGCAGCGCCCAGGCGCGGTCGCCGACGAGTCCGCGCGGGCCGATCGCCGCCGCGGCGAGCACCTCGCCGCCCATGCTCTTCACGGGGTAGCGCCGGATCTCTTCGATGGTGCCGACGTCGGTCATGGGGCACGTCCTACGACGGTCCCACGGTCTTCGCCACCGTCCCGCGGGCGAAGCCCGCACGTCCCGCCCCCCTCCGTGGCGAGCGTTCCCTCGGTCTGATACCTCACGATCGTCATGACTGTTCCGACCCGGATCCGCGCCGACGCCGAGCCCGGGGAGGGCCAGCAACACGATTCCGACCTTGCCGAGCTGCAGGGTCCGCTCGCGCGCATCTTCGCGGCGATCATCGCCCAGCGCTGGATCGTGCTGCTGATCTACGCCGTCCTGATCGGGCCGGCGGCGTACTACGCGACGAAGGTCCAGCAGGACAACTCGGTCGACCGCCTGATCGTGGCGACCGACCCCGACTTCATCGCGACCCGCGACTTCGAGCAGGTCTTCGGCGAGGGCGAGTTCGCGCTGCTTCTCGCCGAGGCCGCAGACCCGCTGGCCCCCGAGATCGTGACCCGCGTCGACGAGATCGAGCGCGCGCTCGCGGGCATCCCGCACGTCGCCGTCAACTCGACGCTCTCGATCTACCGGAAGGCCAAGGCCGGGTTCACGCCGACCCCCGAGAGCTTGGCGGAGTTCCGGAAGTTCGTCTCGGGAACCGACCTGTTCAAGAAACAGGGCCTGATCGGCGACCGCTACCTCGCGGTCGGCCTCATCATGGACGTCCACGACACCAACGACCGGCGGGTGGCACTCGACGCGATCGAAAAGGCGATCCACCCGTTCAAGGAGCAGCCGGCGCCGCTCGAGAAGCTGACGGAGCTCGGTGCGCCGTGGGTCGACGCCTACCTCGACGAGACCCAACAGGGCACGTGGAAGTACTTCGTCCTCTTCATGGCCTTCGTCGTCGGCCTCGTGCTGTTCCTGTACCGCTCGATAGCGACGCTCGGGGCGTTCATCATCACGCTCCTCGTCTGCCTGGCGTTCTCGGTCGGGATCATCGGCATGCTCGACGGGACGCTCACCATCGTCTCGCCGATGGTGCCGATGACGATCCTCGTGACGGCGACGGCGACGCTCGTCTATCTGCACTCGCGCTTCGTCGACCGCCCCGCCGATCGCCCCGTCGAGGCGCATCAGATCTTCGCCTACACGAACAAGTTCGTCGCCTGTACCGCCTCGATCTTCGCGACCGCCGTCGGGTTCGCCGCACTCGCCGTGTCCGACATCCGGCCGATCCGCGAGATGGGCGTCTGGGTAGCGCTCGGGCTCGCCGCGGTCTGGATCATCTGCTTCACGCTCTTCCCGGCGCTGCAGTCGATCTTCCGGACGCCGACCGGCACCGAGCGCCGCGTCGCCGGCGCGTGGATCGAGCGCTTCGCGGAATGGCTGCCGCGCGCCACCTACCGCTGGCGCTGGCCGCTCGTGACGAGCGCGCTCGTGCTGTCCGCGTTCGGCGCCGTCGCGCTCTTCGGCTTCCCGGGCCTCGTGTCGCCGATGAAGATCTTGACGAATCCGGTCGCGTACATGAACCCGCAGGCGCCGCTCTACCTCGACATCCAGCGCCTGCAGCCGCAGATCCCCGGACTCTCGGTCACGCAGGTGTGGTTGAAGGGCAGCCTCGGCAGCGTGTCCGAACCCGCCGTGCTGAACGGCCTGCACGAATTCCAGAAGGGACTCGAGACCGACCCCGACGTCGGATCGGTCGTCGGCCCGACGACGATCCTCCGGATGATCCGCTACCTCGGCGGCCAGGGCGACGCGTGGCCGACCGACCCCGCGCAGGTCGAGGAGGCCGCGGGGCAGCTCGAGGGTCTCGTCGGCCAAGAGCCGCTGCTCCAGCGCTTCGTCCAGCCGCACGAGCTCGCGCAGGCGCAGCTCACGGTCGTGAGCCGGAAGCCCGAGTACGAGGACCTGGCCCGTCTCGGCGCGGCCATCCGCCGCATCTTCGCGGAGACCGCGGAGCGCATCCCTGCCCTCAAGGAGTTCAAGCTCGAGATCGTCGGCCTGGCGCCGCTCCACGCGAAGATGGCGCAGGGCCTCGTCCCGACGCTGGTCGAGAGCTTCATCCTGACGGTCGTGATCATCTTCGCCGCGTTCTTCGTCATCTTCCGGAGCGGCACCGCGCGGCTCATGGCGATGATCCCGTCGATCTTCGCGATCCTCGTGATGTTCCTCGTCATGCGCCTCACGGGCATGCAGCTCAACATCGCGACGATCCTGATCGCGTCGACCATCCTCGGCACGTCCGAGAACGATCAGATCCATTTCTTCTACCACTTCCTCGAAGGCCGGAAGGACGGCGACGTCGAGCACGCGCTCACGCACACGCTGCTCGTCGCCGGCCGCGCCATCCTCTTCGCGACCCTGATCAACGCCGGCGGCTTCGTCGCCTTCGGCTTCTCGGACCTGCCGCCGATCGCCCAGTTCGGCATGCTGGCGGCCCTCGCGTTCGTGCTGTCGATGATCGCGGACTTCACCGCGCTCCCGGCGGCGTTGTGGATCCTGTTCCGCGAGAAGCCGCGCGACGCCGAAGGCTGACACTCGTCGCGATAGTGGCACTCGTCGGCGCCGACCATTAAGACTGCAGGCGCATGTTTCCCTACCACGACGAAAACAAGACCCAGCGCACCCCCATCGTCACCTTCGCGCTCATCGGATTGAACGTCGCCGCGTGGGTGCTGCTGCAGGGGGCCGGACAGGAGATGCCGCTCGCGAAATCGGTGTGCGAGCTCGGGCTCATCCCGGCGGAGCTGCTCGGGACGAAGCCGCCGGGGTCGGCGTTCCCGATGGGGGATGGCGTCACCTGCTTCACCGATCCGGGGCGGCAGGCGGAAACCCTCTTCACCTCGATGTTCATGCACGGGTCGTGGATGCACCTGCTCGGCAACATGTGGTTCCTCTGGCTCTTCGGGAACAACATCGAGGACGCGATGACCCGGCCGCGCTACGTCGTGTTCTACCTGGTCTGTGGGCTCGCGGCGGCGCTCGCGCAGGTGTGGACGAACCCGTCGTCGGTCGTGCCGATGGTCGGCGCGTCGGGGGCGATCAGCGGCGTGATGGGCGCGTATCTGATTCTGTTCCCGCGCGTCCGCGTGTACGCGATGATCCCCCTCGGCATCATCCTGACGCGGGTCACGCTGCCGGCGTGGGGCATGCTGCTCTACTGGGCCTTCATCCAGGTCGCGAGCGGCATCACCACCGTCGGCAGCGAAGGCGGCGGCGTCGCGTTCTGGGCCCACATCGGCGGCTTCGTCGCGGGGGCGGTCCTGGTGAAGCCGCTCGTGCGGTCCGACCACCTCGCCGAGCATCAGCGACACCACTGGCGTCCTGATCCCGCGCGCTAGGGTCCTCGCGTATTTCGCTCTATTTGTGTCGATTTGAACCGCGACACGACCGACGAGCCAAATTGACACAATGGTTCTTCGTGGGTGCTGCAGGGCTCGTACGCAAGCGTCGCTCGTTGGAGATCCTCGACGTGTGGATCGCGGACAACAACGGCGACCGTTTCGCGGACGTCGGCATCTATTTGCCGTAGCGACGAAGCGAAGGCTCGCCCGGCCGCGCTGATACGGCCGGGCGAGCGCCGATCGCAGGTCGCGGCGGGGGCGAACTCGACCGCGAGCACCGTCGGACCCCCGCCGCGCGCCTCTTTTTTTGCTGGCATCCGCAACGCCAAGCCGTGTAGGTTCCGCGCCGCCGGAGGTGCCCCCAATGCTTCGTGTGCGTGCCGTCTTCTTGTTGTCTCTGTCGGCGATCGCCCTCGCCTGTCCGGTCGCGCGCGCGCAGCCGAACAACGGATGCGGCGGCGCCATCGCAATTCCTTCGCTGCCCTACACCGCGACCGTGCTCACGGGGGCGGCGACGATCGGCGTCGCCGACCCGGTGCCGAGCTGCGGCACGGCGGACAACAACGTCTGGTACAGCTACACGGCGCCGCGTGCGACGAGCCTGCACGTCGAAACAAGCCTCTCGAGCTACTGCACGACGGTCGCAATCTACACGGGCGCCTGCGGCGCGCTCACGGAGATCGGCTGCGGCGCGTCGTCCGGTGTCTTCTCCTGCAACACGTACAAGGGCCAGGTGATCGTCCCGTTGAACACCGGCGACTCCGTGCTGATCGCGGTGTCGTCGACGCCCGCCGGCGGCGGAACGCTCCTGCTGACGGCATCCCAATCGTCGCCCGCCTACCTGAACCGCCGCTCGCTCCGCGAGCCGATCGTTGCCAGCGACACGAGCCCGCTCGGCGGCTCCTACGGGCGGTTCACGAACGCCACGCTCCTCTCGAAGCGCGACCTCGCCTTCGCCGCCGACAGCGGCGGCGTCTTCGTGCGCTCGGGCGGGGTGCTCACGACGATCGCCGTGCCCGGCGATCCAGCGCCGATCGGCGGCAGGTTCGCGCAGTTCGGACCGCCGTCGATCAACGACGCGGGCACCGTCGTCTTCCACGCCCGGATCGACGGCGCCGCGGCGACGAGCGAAGGCATCTTCGCCTGGTCCGGCGGCGTGATCTCGGCGTTGGTGCGCGAGGGGGACGCCGCTCCGGGCGGCGGCACATATACGAGCTTCGACGAGGCCGTCGTCGTGAACCAGAACGGCGCCGTCGCGTTCCACGGCCGCTCGAGCACCTTCCCGACGCAGGAGGCGCTCTTCGTCGACGACGGCGTCGCAGCACGGCGGGTCGTGAAGGTCGACGACGCGAGCCCCTGCGGCGACACGTTCCGGACGATCGCCGCCTCGGACCCGCGCGGCTTCGCGATCTCGGACACGACGACCGCGGTCGCATTCGCGGGCAGCACGAGCAGCGGCGACGACGGCATCTTCTACGAGGACGGTGCCGGCGCGGTCGCCGTCGTCTGCCAGGGTGACGCGGCACCCGGCGGCGGTACCCAGTCCCGCATCGGCCTCCAGCCGGCGGTGAACGGTCTCGGCGACGTGTGGTTCGTGACCACGGTCTCGGGCGGCGGCACCCCCGACGTACTCTGGCGCTGGAACGGCGGTGCGCTCACGCGCGACCTCGAAACCGGCGACGTCCTCGACAGCGGCGAGACCGTCGAGGGCCTCCACTACCGCCAGGAGATCGGCAGCAACGTGAACGGCTTCCTCGCCTTTCGCGCCAGCGTGAGCCCGGGCCGCGACGCGATCGTGCTCCGCGACGGGGGCGCGCCGATCGGCAACACGGTCGCGACCGAGGGCGACGCGTGTCCGACCGGCGGGACGTTCGGCTCGATCGATCTCGAGGTCGCCGTGAGCTCGGCCGGCGACGTCGCGTTCCGAGGATCGTGTCCGAACGGCAGCGGCACGTTCAGCGCCGCGCTCGGCGGCGCGCCGATCGCGACCGGCACCGCCCTCGACGCGACGGCGATCGGCGCCGGTTTCGACTTCCGGAGCCCGCAGGTGAACGCGGCCGGCGACTCCGCGCTGCACGGCTTCCGCACCGGGCTCTACACGGCCGTGTGCCCGCTCGGCTTCTGCGGGCCCGTCACCGCGCTCGCCGCCGCGGGCGATCCGGTCCCGGGCATGCTGGGCCAGCACTTCGACGCGATATCGTCGACGAGCTTCAACGGTCGCGGCCGCGAGAAGGCGTTCACTGCGACGACCGCGGGCGCGTCCGGCCGCCTGGCGACGGTGATCGGCGCCGTCAACAACTTCCTTTTCCGCGTCGCGACCGTCGGCGACACGCTCCCGGGCGGCATCGGTACGTTCGTGGATTTCCCCGATGCGACGTCGTTCGGCGACGTCGCGCAGCCGTCGGCCGCCAAGGCGCTCGTGGCGTTCTACGCCCACATCGACGGGCATCCGCTCGGCGGCACCGAGGGCATCTACCTCCGGACCCTGCTCGCGCGGCGCGAGATCGCCGTCGAAGGCGGCGTCTCACCGACGGGCGGCATCTTCACCGCGTTCGGACGCCCGGCGCTCCGGAAGCGCGAGCTCACGTTCCGCGCGACGACGACGCTCGACGACTGCCTCTACGGCATGAACGCCCCGGCCGGCGCGCTCACCGTCCTCGCCTGCACGGGCGACGCCGTGCCGGCGCCGGTCGGCGGCACGCTCGACCTCCTGGATGCGTTCCCGAGCGGCGCGCGGAACGCCGCCGTGTTCGCCTCGGGCGTGAGCGGCGGCGGCAGCTACCAATGCCTCTTCACCCGCAAAGGAGGCGCGGTCGCCCCTGCGGAGTGCGTGGAGGAGCCGTACATCCTCGGCTCGTACATCCACACCTTCTCGTTCGCGAGCGCACCCGCCGCCGAGATGGACAGCAAGGGCTTCGTCTACGTCCAAGACGACGCGCACACGATCGGCGGCCCCTACCGCTCGCTCGTCGCCGTCCGGAAGGGCAAGCACTACCCGATGTTCAGCGCGCAGTACGAGCGCTCGCCGATCAGCAACGGCGAGTACCGCTACGACCCGTTGGCGCCGCCGGCGATGTTCGGGAAGACCGTCGCGTTCGCGTCGCAGCTGCGGGACGGCGCCGCCACCAGCGCCGTCTTCATGGGGTTCGTCCCGTAGGGAAGCTCGCGCAGAAGCTTCTCAGAGGATGCTACTGCGTGGCCTCGCAGCCGAGGCTCTTCCCACCGGCGGTGAGCTGGGCGAACAGCTGATTCAGCAGATTCTGATCGTCGCGCCGCAAGCGCGTCCGCATCCCGAGCGCCTGACACAGGTGAGGGCGGGCCGACGGGTTGTCGGCGAGCGACACGTAGGCTTCTGCGAGGCGGAGGTGGTTCTCGGGGACGTCGGGATGCTCGCGCGCCAGGGTCTCCAGCATCGCGAGCCCGGTCTCGGAGTCGCCGTGCTTCAAGAATGCGGCCGGTGCCAGCACGTAGAGCGTGCCGAGCATGCGCGTCGACGCGAAGTCGCGGAAGCCCGCCTCGAGATCGCGGCTCCGGCGTGCGTAGAACTCGACGTCGCGTACCAGGTTCGCCGCGAGCAGCCCCTTCTGCTGCACGATGCGGCCGGTGACGGCGGCGCGGCCGAACGCGGCGCCCGCAGTCGCGTCGCAGGTCGCGGCCCGCACCTGCTCGTACGCCTGCTCGCGCGCGGCCGGCGTGTCGGTGCCGGCCTCGACCAAGGCCTCCAGATCGTCGGAGACCTCGAGGCAATCGACGGCGCCGAGCGACGGCAACGGCACCTTGATGCCTTTGAGCGGCCCACACGCGGCGAGCCCGAGCATCGCGAACGCAATCGCCACGAAGCCGGCGCGCACGTGCGGCGGTCGGCGCATCGCTATTTGCCGTACGCCTTCAGCACCGCGTCGTAGCTCGATGCGTCGGCGGCGTTGAGCGCCAGGATGCCGACCTCGGCGCACGCGGTCTTGCCTTCGCCGTCGCACACGCGCCCGAGGCCGTCCTTGAACTTCTTGCGCTCCGCGGACGGCGTCGTGCCGAACGCCACCAGCGTCATCGACGGGAACTTGGCGCTCTCCCAGACCGACCGGATCCCCTCGGCGCCCTCGATGTGCGGGAGCTCCGCCATCTGCGCATCGTCGACGAGCGCGCACACGGACTCGCCCGTCAGCACCTTCTTGATCGCCTGGAGCGGCCGCTGCGTCTCGACGAGCTGGAAGTCGCCGAGGACGAATGTGCGGCCCGACACCACGCGCTCGATGAACCGCGGGTCGTCGGCGTGATCGGTCGCCATCGTCTTCCCGAAGCAGCCCTTCGCGTCCGCGGCGCTCTTGCTGATGAGGAAGTACTGTTGGCCTCCCGCGCGCGACACGACCGCCGTGCCGACGACCTCGAGCTTGTACTTCTCACGGAACGCCAGGAATGCGGCGAGCGAGAGGATGCCGAAGCGCGGCTTCTCGTCGCGGATGTACGACTCGGCCCCGGCACGGGTCGTGTGGTACTGGCCGTGCGCATCGCCCCAGCCGTACTGCGACGCGGCGAGCGAAATGAAGCGGTCGAGGTAGCTCTGCGCGAGCGCCGCGCCACCGACCCCGTGCTCCTTCAGCACGAGCACGTTGACGCGCGCCGCGGGCGCGGCCTCGGCGACCGTCGCCGCGTCCGCGTCCGCCGCGGCGGCCGACGGCGGCGAAGCAAATGCGACCATCATGGCGGCGGCCGCGAGCGCCGTCGCCATTCCTCCGAACGATGTCGGCTTCATTCGGCCGATACCGTTGCCGAGCTGGACCCGCCAGGACGGCGACGCCGCCGCCGGCGTCGCTTGGCCGGCGCGTCGCCGGCGGTTGCGCCCGCACCTTCGCTGGTCGGTGGGGTCGTCACCGCGGCGGTCTCGGACGGTGCGGCCGCCGCGCTCGAACGCTTGCCGCGTCCCGACCCGCCCCCGCCGCCGCCGCCGCGCCGTGGGCGTCCACTGCGGCTCCCGCGCCGGCTACGATCGTCCTCGACCACCGGACGGGGCACGTGCTCGTGCACACCGTGGTCGAAGTGCGGCAGGATCACGCGCGGCAACGTCTTGCCGATCGCCTTCTCGATGGACTGCAACTCGTCTTCCTCCTCGGGAGCGACGAAGGTCAGCACCTCGCCGACGGCCCCGGCGCGCGCCGTTCGGCCGCCGCGGTGGATGTAGTCGTCGGGCGAGAACGGGACGTCGTAGTTCACGACGTGCGAGATGCCCTCGACGTCGATGCCGCGCGCCGCGACGTCGGTCGCGACCATGACGGGGTAGTCACCGCGGCGAAACGCCTCGAGGGCCGCGATGCGGTCCTCCTGGCGACGGTCGGAGTGGATGCTCGTCGCCGGGGCGGCGCCGCGCGTGATCGCGCGCGCCAGACGGTCGGCGTCGACCTTGCGCTTCACGAACACCAGGACCGACCGCCACTGCTGTTGCTTGATGAGAGTCGTGAGCAGCGCCGTCTTCCGATCCTGCGCCACGGGATACACGCTCTGCGCGATGCCGCTCGCGGGACGCTGCGGGCCGCCGATCAGGATCGGCACCGGGTCGCGCAAGATGTCGTTGGCGAGCTCGCGGATCTCGGGCGCCATCGTCGCCGAGAACATCAAGGTTTGCCGGTCGACCGGGAGCGCGCGGAGGATGCGCCGGATGTCGGGCAGGAACCCCATGTCGAGCATGCGGTCGGCCTCGTCGAGCACCAGGACCTCGACCGCCTTGAACTCCACATAGTCGAAGCGCATGTGGTCGAGGAGCCGGCCCGGCGTGGCGACCACGATCTCGGCGCCGGCCCGGAGCGCCCGCTCCTGGGGCCGCATGTCGACGCCGCCGACGACCGACACGGCCGTGAGCCCGAGGTGGTAGCCGATCGCGAGCGCCTGCTCGTCGATCTGCATGGCGAGCTCGCGGGTCGGCGACAGGATGAGCGCCCGGCAGACGTTCCGTTGCCCCTGGCTGAGCTTCTGGAGGATCGGCAGCAGGAAGGCCGCGGTCTTACCGGTCCCGGTCGAGGCGCACCCGATCAGGTCGCGTCCCGCCAGGGCAACCGGAATCGCTTCAGCCTGAATAGGCGTCGGCCGGGTGTAGCCCATGTCGTCGACGGCCTCGGTGAGCGCCGGGATGAGAGAAAATTCGCGAAAGGACGTCGTCATCAGGACCCGGAGGTGGGTTATGTGACGAAAGCCGTTCCTGAGCAAATGGTCAGGCCGAAGGTTTGACCCTCAATGGAGGGAGGACTAGGCAGGATTCCCATGGCCGTCCTGACGCTTGCAGGCATGAATCACGTGTCGTTCCCGGTCCGGGACCTGGAGCGCGCGGTGCACTTCTACCGCGACGTGCTCGGGCTCACACCCCTCCCGCGCCCCGACCTGCCCTTCCCGGGCGCATGGCTCGGCTGGAACGGCATCCAGGTGCACCTGATCGTCCCGCCCGCAGGGGCGCCGCTCGGCTCGCCACCCCCGTCGCTGAACCCGCTCGGCGGCCACATCGCGTTCTCGATCGACGACTACGACGGCGTCGTCGCGTCCCTGCACGGCGCGGGGATCGAGACGCTGGAGGCGGGGAGCGAGGTCGGGCAGCTCTGGGTGCGCGACCCGGACGGGCACTTGATCGAGCTGATCGCGGCGCGGCCGGGCCGGGCGTAGCGGGCGGCGGGCGGCGCGGCGCGCAGAACGAACGACACGAGGAGGGTCCGCATGGAGCTGCCACGCATGCTCGACGTTGCGACGTCGATGTTCACGACGGTGAGCCGTCTCGGCGCCGGCGTACAGGCGCGCCGCCCGGCGAAGCGCCCGCTGCAGCGCCTCGAGCTCTACGAGTTCGAAGGCTGCCCCTTCTGCCGCAAGGTACGCGACGCCCTCACCGAGCTCGACCTCGAGGTCATGGTCTACCCGTGTCCGCACGGCGGCACCGTGCACCGTCCCAAGGCCGTCGCAATGGGCGGCAAGTCGCAATTCCCCTACCTCGTCGACCCCAACACCGGCACGCGGATGTACGAGTCCGACGACATCGTCGGGTACCTGTATGCGACGTACGGCGGTCGCGAGCCTGGGATGCTGCTCCGCGGACCTCTGGCAACTGCCACGTCGATGCTCGCGTCGGCCTTCCGCCCGACCGGGGGAACGCGCGCGGTTGCGTCACGCCAGCCCGCGCAGCCGCTCGAGCTCTGGAGCTTCGAGGCGAGCCCCTTCTGCCGGATCGCCCGCGAGGCATTGTGTGCGCTCGAGCTACCGTACGTGCTCCACAACGTCGGCAGGGACGGCGAATCCCGGGCGGATTTCATCGCGCGCTCGGGGAAGATGATGGTGCCGTACCTGGTCGACCCGAACACCGGTCGCGCAATGTTCGAGTCGGCGGAGATCCGGAAGTATCTCTACGAGACCTACGCGGCCTAGCGGCGGCGGCGACGCCTCATGGCTGGGGGCGGCGTCGTTCGGACGCGCGACGGCGCCGAAAGGCGTTCGGAAGGGATCGAGCCCGGGCAGGGGAAGCGGCGCCCGCGGCGTCCGACCCGCCGCCGCGTGGGTGCCGTCGCCGCGATCAGCCCGGCAATTCGGCCGGATCGAGCAACCCGTGACGTCGCCAGCCCACCTTCAGTAACCACGTCTTCGCGTACGCAACGGCCCGACGTTTCTCGGCGTGATCCTCGTCCGCGCCCACACCCCGCCGCCACCCGTCGAACCATCGCCCCGACGCGGCGGGATCGAGCCGCACGACCTTCTTGAGCACCGAGCCCGCCTTCGTCGCGTGGTGCCGCGCATTCAGGAGCACGTAGCGAAGCGCATTTCGCACTTCCCTCGGGGTCGACAGCAACCGCACGTGGTAGCGATCGGCGAATACGCGGCCGCTGCGCTCTGCGACCCGGTTGACCGCGCGCGCCAATCGCGCCCCGATCGCCTTCATCCCGCGGCCGAGCGCATCGCGATCGCGCGCTTCGATGATCAGATGCGCATGGTCCCCTGCATCGAGTAATGCACCAGCCGGAAATCCGACCGCTCGCAGCCGACCGCGAACGTTTTCTCGATCTCCCGCACGATCGGCACCGTACGAAGCGACGGCACGTCGGCACGCATGCGCAACGTGACGTGCGCAGGCATCGGCGCACGGAAGCGCTCCCGCGATCGATGCGGCAACCCCATGCGCTTCGACCCGATGGGCTTCCGCCCTGCACCGTCGCGGTGCCCGCCCCAACGGCGGAACGGCGGAAGTTCGAGAGCAAGCTGTCGAGCGTGACGCAGCATCTTGACTGGGCTATGTATGCCGCACGCAACGTGCTGACCCATCGAGGGATGTCGTTGCACCAAGTTCGACGCTCAGCCCGCCTGCGGCGGAGCTGAGGGGACGCAACGATCCGACGGGCAACGACCGGAGACGAGGCGTACCGGGGCGCGCACGAGGTCATGCGCCCTCACTCCTCGAACGGCTACAACAGCGCGTCGACGTTTTCCGGCGGCCTGCCCAGCACCGCCTTCGTGCCGTCTCTGATGACGATGGGGCGCTCGATGAGGATGGGGTTCGCGACCATGGCGGCGAGCAGCTTCGTCGGGTCGGTGACCTTGGCGAGGCCGAGCTCGGCGTAGACGGGCTCTTTCGTGCGCATGAGGGCGCGCGGATCCGTGAGGCCGAGGAGCTTCAGGATCTCCTGCAGACGTGTCGCGTTCGGCGGCTTCGCGAGGTACTCGGTCACGACCGGGGTGATGCCGGCGTCCGTCAAACGCGCCAGCGTTTGTCGCGATTTTCCGCAGCGCGGATTGTGGAAGATCTCATAGCGCGCCATCGAGCCCGTCCCCCTTCACTGCGAGGTCTTGCGGGCGGGGCGCATCGCTGTCAACCGACCCACGCCGTCTTGCCCGATCGTCCGCGGCTCTGCCATGAAAGCGTGCATGGACCGCACCACAGAAATCATGGACCGCGACGCGACCGGGCAAGCCGAGGCCGTGCGTCGGAAAGACGTGTCGGCGCGCGAGCTCGTCGACGAGGCGATCCGCCGCATCGAGCGGCTGAACCCGCAGATCAACGCCGTCATCCACGAGTCCTTCGAGCGCGCGCGCCGCCAGGCGGACGGCACGCTGCCCGCCGGTCCCTTCCGCGGCGTGCCCTTCCTCTTGAAGGACCTGGCCTCCGGCAACCTCGAGGGCGACCCGATCCACTGGGGAACGCGCTTCCTCCGCGACGCCGACTATCGCGCCCCGTCGACGTCGTACCTGGTAAAGAAATTCATGGACGCGGGACTCGTGATCGTCGGCCGCACCAACGTGCCCGAGCTCGGCGCGTGGACGACGACCGAGCCCGAGGCCTACGGCCCGACGCGCAACCCCTGGAACCTCGCGCACTCGAGCGGCGGATCGAGCGGCGGCGCCGCGGCAGCCGTCGCCGCCCGCATGGTCGGTGCCGCCCACGCGAGCGACGGCGGTGGGTCGATCCGCATTCCCGCGAGCGAGTGCGGGCTCGTCGGCCTCAAGCCCTCGCGCGGACGCGTCTCGATGGGACCCGCAGTCGGCGAGATGTGGGCGGGGCTCGCGTTCGAGCTCGCGGTCACGCGCTCGATGCGCGACGC
This sequence comes from Polyangiaceae bacterium, assembly GCA_031400185.1. Taxonomy (GTDB): domain Bacteria; phylum Desulfobacterota; class Binatia; order UTPRO1; family UTPRO1; genus UTPRO1. Next base: position 8,096 of record JANNPN010000320.1, on the reverse strand, counting down.
GGCCGCCCTGCTCGACGCGGTGGCAGGCGCCATGCCCGGCGATCCGTACGTCGCCGAGCTCCCGCTCCGGCCCTACGTCCAGGAGCTCGGCGCGCCGTGTCGTGGCTTGCGGATCGGCCTCGCGCCGACGATCCCGACGGTGCCCGTCCACGCCGACTGCACCGCGGCAGTCGAAGCGGCCGGACGACTCCTCGCGAGCCTCGGGCACCACGTCGAGGTCGCGCACCCGGCTGCGCTCGAAGACCCGCAGGTCAGCGAGGCGGCGATCCAGCTGATCGCCGCCTCGCAGGCGCACGACATCGAGCGCTTCGGACGGATGATCGGACGGCCGCTCGGACCCGCCGACGTCGACTGCGACAACTGGGCGATCACCGAGATGGGACGCACGGTGACCGCCACCCAATATCTCGACGCGCTCGAGGCGGTGCACGCGTGGAACCGGCGGATGGCGACGTTCTGGGCGGACGGCTACGACCTGCTCGTGACCCCGACGCTTCCGACGCCGCCGCCGCTCCTCGGCGAGCAGACGCCCGATCCGGCGAACCCCCTCGCGGCATGGGTGAAGGCCGGCGCGTTGGTGGCGTTCACGGTGCCCTTCAACGTGACCGGCCAACCGGCGATGTCGCTGCCGCTCCACTGGAACGCAGCGGGATTGCCGGTCGGCGTGCAGTTCGTTGCCGCGTTCGGACGCGAGGACCTGCTGATCCGCGTCGGATCGCAGCTCGAAACGGAGCGGCGCTGGGCGGAGCGACGGCCGCCGGTCTCCGCCTGATCGCACGGAAGGGCACGCCCATGCTCCGCACTCGCGTGTGCGACCTCCTCGGCATCGACGCGCCGATCGCGCAAGCGGGAATGGCGACGTTCACGTCGGCCGCATTGGTCGCGGCGGTGTCGAACGCCGGCGGGCTCGGCATCCTCGGCGCGCTCCTCCGACCGGTCGACGAGCTCCGTGCGGAGATCCGACGCATCCGCACGCTGACGTCGCGCCCGTTCGGCGTGAACCACGTGATCGCCCACCTCGACCCGGCGGCGCTCGCGGTCACGATCGAAGAGAAGGTGCCGGTGCTGTCCCTCGCGTGGGGCAACCCGGCGCCGCTCGTCGCTCGTGCGCACGCCGCCGGCATGCGCGTCGTGCACCAGGTACCAACGGCCGCGGAGGCCGCACTCGCGGCCGCGGCCGGCGTCGACGTGATCGTCGGTCAGGGCACCGACGGCGGCGGTCACGTCGGCTTCGTCGGGACGCTGCCGCTGCTGCCGGCCGTGGTCGACGCGGCCAAGAACGTGCCGGTGCTCGCCGCCGGCGGGATCGCGGACGGGCGCGGGCTCGCGGCGGCGTTGGCACTCGGCGCCGACGGCGTCCTCATGGGCACGCGCTTCCTCGCGACGCCGGAGGCGCCCATCGCGGACGCCTGGCGCGGCCGCATCGTCGACTCGGATGAAAGCACCACGATCCGCACGGCGAGCTTCGACCGTGCCTTCGCGATGCCGTGGCCGGGCGCCGAAGTGCGTGCGATTCGGAACGCCTTCCTCAGCGAATGGGCCGAGCGACCCGATGACGCCGCCGCGCACGCCGGCGAGCTCGCGATGCGACTCACTGGTGCGCTCGCCGGGGGCGACTTCGACACGTTTCCGCCGATGGCCGGGCAGAGCTGCGGCCTCGTCCACGAGGTGCTGCCCGCCGCCGAGGTCGTCCGCCGCACGGTCGCCGAAGCGGAGGCGGCGCTCCGCCGCCTCGCGCGTCTCGTCTGATCGCGCGCGGCGATCCCGAGGAGCTCACGGCGCCGCGGCGCCTCGCGTGCGAGCCGCTGCTCGGCGCGGCACTACGTGAGACGCGCCGTGACGTCAGCGACGCTGGCGAGCGAGCCGACGCGCGGGTCGGCTACCACTTCGCGTAGTGGTCCTCGCAGAAGCCGAGCATGTTGGTGACCGCGTGCCGCTCGCCGGCCGCCGTCGTGAGCGTGCCCTCGAAACGCCCGAAGAGCTGGTGGAAGTTGGTCGCGAGGATCAGCGCGTTCAGGCGCTCGACGTGCATGCCCTCGGGCGTGAACGCGAGCGCCACGCGGCCGTCGGCCGAGCGGAGGCCCCACGGCTTCATCAGGTCGCGTTGGTCGTAGTCGAACGCGACCGTGTCGACCTTGTGGAGGCGGCCGTCGAGCCAGAAGCAGTTCTCGGTGACGCTCGTCTCGTTGACGCCGCACGAGACGTTGAGGCCCGCGATCCGGCCGTCGGTCGTGCGGCCCGCGAGACATCCCCAGTTCCAGAACGTCTCGCGGCGCATGAATCCCGCGCTCCAGTCGTGGTGGCCGTGGATGTCGATCGCGCCGAGGTCGTAGCGGGTGTCGTCCCAGCGCAGCGTGCCGCGCATGCCGAGCCCGGCAGTCTTCCGCGCGTATACCCAGCCCGTGGCACCTGCGCGGGTGCAGATGCGCATCGGCTCCATCGGCGGCGTCTCCTCGCTGAACGTCGCGTCGATGGAAATCGGGCCGGCGGACACCTCGAGCCTGCGCTGCCGTGGGGCCGCGTCGGCGTGCATCACGAAGCGCGCGCCGCCGGCCGCGAACGCCACGGTGCCGACCTCGGGCGTGTCGACGAACGTCACTCCCCTGCCGAGCGGACGGCGGACGGTGTGCTCGACCCGGCGGCGCGTCGCGGGGTCATAGCAATAGACGAACGCCGTACTGACGTACCGCGTGTCGATGATCGCGCAGCCGAAGACGAGCGTCTCCGACAAGCCGCCGAGGAACTGGAACTGATGGAACCCGAAGCGGCGCGCGAGGCGGCCGCGCGGCTTCCCGAACGGGTCGCGGTAGACGAAGGCGTCGTGGTTCACGACGTCGATCGCGTGGTCGAAGACGCCGAGCCGCACGGTGCCGTCGGCGGCGACGAGCCGGCTCGGGAGCGGCCGGGTCACGGTCGCGTTCATGTCCCGGCGCCCGCGACCGCTTGGAGCTGCGGCACGTCGGCCTTCGCGTACGTGTGCTTCTCCTGCACGTACCGGCCGGAGAAGTGCAGCAGGTCGAGACCGCGCCAACCGCGCCGGAGCCCGTCGCGCTCGAGCGTGCAGAGCCAGCGGATCATCGCCTTGCCGTTCGCCGCGTCGACGAAGAGATCCTCGGTCACGAACCGCATCGTTCCGTAGTCGCCGCGGAACTGCGGCACGAAGGCCGCGCGGATCGCCGCCTTCCCGACCGCACGCGCGCCGTTGAACTGGTCGTAGACGGCGTCGTCGGCCAGGAATGCCATGACCCCGTCGAGGTCCTCGCGGTTGAAGGCGTCGGTGAAGCGGATGACGAGCTCCTCGAGCTCCTTGCCGGTCGGAGCGGGCATGCGACCTCCTGTGAAACGCCGCCGTCTATGAAACGCGGCCGTCTATTTCAACCAGCTTCACTCGCCAACGAGATGCAGAACGACCTCGCGGCTGTGGGAGGCCGCCCGGTGCTCGAAGACGTAGACCGCCTGCCAGGTGCCGAGCGCGAGCTCGCCGTCGATGACGGGGATGGCGAGCTGCGTCGCGGTGAGCGCGGCGCGGATGTGGGCGGGCATGTCGTCGGGGCCCTCGGCGGTGTGGCGGTAGAGCGGGGCGTGCTCGGGGACATGCGGGCGGGCCTCCGGAGTTTTCGGGCGGGCCTCCGGCACGATCCGCCGCAGGAACGCGTCGAGGTCGTGGAGCACGTCGGGGTCGGCGTTCTCCTGGATCACGAGCGACGCGGATGTGTGGCGGATGAACACGGTGAGGAGCCCGGTCGTGATCCGCTCGCGGCCGACGAACCCCGCGAGCTCGCGCGTCACGTCGTAGAGGCCGGGCCCGCGCGTGCGGACGTGAAAACGGTGCGTCGCCTGGCGCATGGCCCGACCATAGCCGCCGTCGGGCCGGCTTGCGACCGAGGACTGCCCTGGCTATCGGCGAGTGGATGGGCGGCGCACCGGCGTGAACCACGAGCGATGGAGCGCACGGATCCCCGCCGGCAATCGCCCCGCCCCGGGGCCGACGGGGTACGCGTTCGCGATCGTCGTCGTGCTGTTCGCCGCTGTTGCGCGCTGGCTCCTGGCGCCGCTGATCGGCGAGCAGGTGCCGTTCTTGACGTTCTCTCCGGCCGTCGCGATCGCGGCGTGGTACGGCGGCTTCGCGCCCGGCGCGGTCGCGACGGCGCTCTCTGCGGTGATCGCGACGCTCGTCGCGCCGGCGAGCGATCCGTCGGCCGTCGGCGGGCTCGCGTACTGGGTGGCCCTCGCCTTCTTCGTGCTGATCAACCTCCTCGTTGCGGTGTTGAGCGAGCAGCTGCACCGGGCGCGCTGGGAGGCGGCGGCCACGACCGAGGCGATCCGCCGGAGCGACACGCGCAGCCGCCGGCTCTTCGAGTCGAACATCATCGGCGTGCTGTTCTGGACCGCCGACGGCGGCGTGACGGAGGCCAACGAGGCGTTCCTCAGGATCGTCGGACAATCCCGCGACGACCTCACGCGAGGCCGCATCCGCTGGGACGAGCTCGTCGCGCCCGACTGCCGCCACCTGCACATGCGGGCGCTGCAGCAGATCCAGATGCGCGGCGAATGCGACGCGTTCGACTCCGCGATCGTCCGGCCCGACGGCGTCCGCGTGCCCATCTATTGCGGCGGGGTCGCGCTCGAAGCGAGGGGGTCGGAGGGCGTGACGTTCGTGCTCGACATGGCCGAGACGAGCCGCACGCGGGAGGCGCTCCGCGAGAGCGAGGGACGCTACCGCGCGCTCTTCGAGGACTCACCGCTGGCGCTCCTCGAGGAGGACTGGAGCGGGGTCAAGCGCAGCCTCGACGCCATCGCCGCCACGGTCCCCGACCTCGTGGCGCATCTGGACGCGCATCCCGAGGACCTCTGGGCGAGCCTCGGCCACTTGCAGATCCGCGACATCAACCGGGTGGCACTCGACTTCCTCGGCGTGGCGAGCGGCGACGAGATCAGTGCCGACATCGCCCGCTTCGTCGCGCCGGAGTCGGCGGCCTCGGCGACACGCGCCGTGGTCGAGCTCGTCACCCGAGGCACGCGCGTGCGCGTCGAGGAGACGCTCCGCACGGCGGCCGGCGCGCCGCGCGCGGTCCTCCTCGACATGAATCCGCTGCCCGGTCACGAGCGGACGCTCGAGCGCGTGCTCCTCGCGGTCGTCGACATCTCCGAGCGCCGGCAGGTCGAGACCGAGCGCGAGGCGCTGCTCGCGTCGACCGAGCTCGCCCGCACAGAGGCCGAGGCGGCAAACCGAGCGAAGGACGAGTTCCTCGCGACCGTGTCGCACGAGCTCCGCACGCCGCTCTCGCCGATCCTCGCCTGGGCCCGCATGTTGCGCGACGGCACGCTCGACGACGGACGCCGTCGCCACGCGTACGACGTGATCGAGCGCTCGGCCCGCACGCAAGCGCAGCTCATCGAGGACCTGCTCGACGTGTCGCGGATCATGGCGGGCAAGATGCGGCTCGAGGTGCGTCCGGTCACGCTGGCTCCGATCATCGAGCGCGCCGTCGAGGTCGTGCGACCGTCAGCGGACGCGAAGAGTCTCCGCCTCCAGGTCGCGCTCGACGCGGAGGCCGGCTCCGTCCTCGGCGACGACGGCCGTCTGCAGCAGGTCGTGTGGAACCTGCTGGCGAACGCGGTCAAGTTCACGCCGAAGGGCGGGCGCGTGCACCTCTCGCTCGAGCGCGTGAGCTCCCACCTGGAGATCGCCGTCGCCGACACCGGCGAGGGCATGGATCCGGAGTTCGTGCCGCACGTCTTCGACCGCTTCTGCCAGGCCGACGCATCGACGACGCGCGCGCAGGCCGGGCTCGGCCTCGGGCTCGCGATCGTGCGCCACATCGTGGAAGCACACGGCGGGAGCGTGCGCGCCGAGAGCGCGGGGCGCGGCCAGGGGGCGGTGTTCACCGTGAAGCTGCCCCTCATGGTGGCGCGAAGCGCCGGCGAGCGGCCGCGCCGCCACCCGGCGATCGCGCCCGCGGACGAAAGCGAGCTGCCGCGGCTCGACGGCGTCCGGGTCCTCGTCGTCGACGACGAGCCCGACGCCACCGAGGTCCTGAGCGAGCTGCTCGCGGCGCGCGGCGCCGAGGTCCGCCAGGCCGCATCAGCGCCCGCGGCGCGCGCCGTCATGGCCGAGTGGCGCCCCACGCTGATCGTGACCGACGTCGGCATGCCCGGGGAGGACGGCTACACTTTCATCACCGATTGGCGGGCGCAGCCGGGCGATCAGAGCCGCATTCCGGCCGTGGCGCTCACCGCCTACGCCGGCCGCGCCGACAAGATCCGCCTCCTCTCGGCGGGCTTCGATGCGCACGTTCCGAAGCCCCTCGACCCGGCGGAGCTGCTGACGGTCCTCGCGAGCCTCGCGCGCGCCACGCGCACGAGCATGTAGACCCCGCGGTCCCGTGGGGGGTGGCGCATCGCCACGAAACGAATTGACAGCCGTCGCGGGCTTCGTGTTACACGCAGGAGCGGCGGACGCGCCCGGATCGGCGTTCGCCCCCACGCGTGGCCGCGCCCCCGACGCGCACAATCGACGAGGCTCGATCATGACTCAGACGACTCACGGGACGACCATTCGCGCGACGGGCACCGTTCGCGCGACGCGGGCCCGTCTATTGATGAAGGTCGCACTGGTCATGGGGCTCGGAACCGGTGCGGTCGCGCACGCGGGCATCCTCTCCGACACGATCGACGCGACCGGCGACAGCATCACGCGCGGGTTCAACGCCACGAGCTGCACCTACGGCGATCAGGTCGACAAGAACTGGGCGACCGGCGACAACCACGGCACCGGCTACTGCACGGTCGGTAGCGACTCGACGTTCAGCCACGCCGAGCGCCTCGAGTGCGAGAAGCCCGGCGAGATCGTCAATCTGAACGACGCCGAGAGCGGCGGCACCATGCGCGGCGACTTCACGGCGCAGTCGACGGCCGCGCGCGCCAACCTGCTCGCGGGACCGGCCCCCCGCTACGTGACGGTGTTCATGGGGCACAACGACGCCTGCACCAACACCGAGAACAAGACCGGCAACGGCTGCGGCGGCGACCAGGATCCGAACAACTATTGCCGCACCACGACCACCGCCTTCGAGCGCGAGTTCCGCGAGGGCATGGATCAGCTGATCAGGGTGCCGTCGGCGCGCATCCTCGTGTCGGCGCTCGTGCGCGTCTCCGAGCTCTGCAACTTCGGCTCGAAGAACAGCTGCGGGCTCGGCTTCGGCATCAATTGCGACAATCTCTGGCAGGCCCTCACGTTCTTCGGCGACAACGGCGTGTGTCGCTCGCTGACGCAGGACTGCTCGAACGCGCGGCGGATCGACATGTACAACACGACGGTCGCGTACAACGCGGTTCTGTCCGCGGTGACGGCCGAGTACGCGGCAATCCCCGCGGGCGGCACGTCGGCGACCGGGGCGGTCAAGGCGACCGACGTCGGGATCCGCTACGTCGAGGCGCCCTTTCACTACAAGTTCTCGAGCGGCGACATCTCGTGCTGCGACTGCTTCCATCCGGCGGGCACCGGCCAAGCGAAGATCGCGGAAGGCACCTACGTCGGCCTGCAGTGTAGCGCCGCGACCCCGTGCTGCGCGCCGTCCGCCGATCCGCTGACCAACGCGACGTGCTCGGCGACCGACACCACCAGCACCTACCCGGGGGGCTTCTGGTCGGGGGCACCGTGCGGCAACGGGGTCGTCGAGCCCGGCGAGCAATGCGACCTCGGCGCCGGCAACGGCCTGCCGGGCGCCTGCTGCCAGGGCGGCTGCACCTTCTCGGCGGCGAGCACCGTGTGTCGCGCGTCGACCGGCGTCTGCGACCCGGCCGAGACCTGCACCGGATCGAGCAGCACGTGCCCGGCGAACGCGCTCGCCGGCGGCAGCACCGTGTGCCGTCCGTCGGGCGGCGTCTGCGATCCCGCGGAGACCTGCACTGGGAGCGCGGTGACCTGCCCCGCCGACGCCAAGAGCACCGCCGTCTGCCGCCCGAACGCGGGCTCGTGCGACGTGCCCGAGAGCTGTAACGGCGTGAGCAACGCCTGCCCCGCCGACGTCGTGCAATCGGCGAGCGTCGTGTGTCGGCCGTCCGGCGGCGTCTGCGACGTCGCGGAGAGCTGC
>JANNPN010000305.1:0-6323 GCA_031400185.1 Polyangiaceae bacterium | reverse complement strand
ACCGATCACGCGAAGGCAAAGGTTCACCTTCGCGGGTGCGGTGCACTGTACCGTCTTCGTGGGGAATCGCGGCGACATGCGACGACGTCCGCGCAGGGTTTCACCTTGATATGACAGGGTCAATGTGGCAGAAGCTCGCGCGCATGGACGAGTTCGAGCGCGTCGCCCGTGCCGCAGTCCAGGACGCGCGCGCGCTGTTGCTCGCGAGCTGGCGCGATACGAAGACGATCCGCCACAAAGGCGCCGTCGACATCGTCACCGAAACGGATCACGCGATCGAATCCGCCGTCGTCGCGCGCCTCCGCACCGCGTTTCCGGATCACGTGGTCATCGCCGAGGAGTCGGCGTCCCGGGATGGACTTACCCGCCCCTCCGACGATGCGTGGGTCTGGTACCTCGATCCTCTCGATGGGACGACGAACTTCGCGCACGCCTATCCACATTTCGCCGTGTCACTCGCGCTTGCGCGCGGGGACGCGCTCGAGCTGGCGATCGTCCACGACCCGGTCCGTGACGAGACGTTCATCGCGAAGCGCGGGAGCGGCGCCACGTTGAACGACGAGCCGATCGCGGTGTCATCGACGGCGGCGCTCGACGACGCGCTTCTCGCGACCGGCTTTCCCTACGACCGCCGCGAACACCTCGATTTCTATCTCGCGTTCTTCGCCGACCTGAAGCGGCGGGTGCAAGGCATACGACGGAACGGCTCGGCCGCGCTCGACCTCTGCTACGTGGCATGTGGCCGGCTCGATGGATTCTGGGAGTGGAAGCTGCGTCCGTGGGACACCGCGGCCGGCGTCCTCGTGGCCGCGGAAGCCGGTGCCCGCGTCAGCGACTTTCGCGGTGCCTCTTTCGATCTCTTCGGCACTCAGACGCTCGCGAGCAACCCGCATCTTCACCTGCACATGGTGCAAGCGCTTTCTGCCCGTCTCGACCGCTCGTGAGCCACGACGAACCGGCAGGTGCGTCGTTCTGGGTGACGCTGACGTTCGCCGTCATCACGGCCGGGGCGACGGCTCTCGGCGGCATGGTCGTGACGTTGCGGCGGCGGTGGGACGCAGCGCTACTTCACTATTTCGTCGCGCTCGGCGCCGGCTTCATGCTGGCCGCGGCCGTGCTCGAGATGATGCCGACGAGCGCGCGGATGACGTCGATGGCTGCGGTGCTTGTGCTGGCTGGGTATCTCCTCATCCATCTCGTCGAGCACACCGTCGTGCAGCACTTCCACTTCGGCGAGGAGACGCACACGGCGCACGCCGGCGTCGGGATGTCGGCGCTCGTGGGGCTCTCGATCCACAGCTTCTTCGACGGCATCTCAGTGGCGTCGGGCTTCGTGATAAGCCCGCGGCTGGGTCTCTTGCTCTTCATCGCGATCGTCCTCCACAAGGCACCGGAGGGGTTCACGATCGCGTCGATCATGCTGGCGGGCGGGTACTCGCGGATGACGGCACTGCTCTCGTCGATCGCCGTCGGTGCGGCCGGGATCCTCGGCGCGGTCGCGATGTATCCCCTGCGGAACTTCGTCGGGGAAGGCTTAGCGTTCTCGGCCGGTGTGACGCTCTATGTTGCGGCCTCGGATCTCATCCCCGAGGTGAATCGGACCGAGCATAGTCGCGTGGCCGTGATGGTCTTTGCCGGCGTGCTTCTGTATTACGTGGCGGAGAAGGTCATCGAGGCGGTTGGTCTCTGAGCCGCCGAACGCTCCCCGGGCCCCCGTAGTGAAAAGGACATCACGAGGGTCTCCGGAACCCTAAGTCCCAGTTCGATTCTGGGCGGGGGCACTCTCCCCGGGGAGCGGAAAGTTATCCACAGGAGCTTGCTAGGTGAATACCGGGTCAGCTGTGGACTGCGTCAGTGTGAATCACCTGTAGGTGAAGCCGCCCACGCTAGCGGTCAAATCAATCGTAACTTCAGACGCTTACGAAGAAAATCCTGGAGTTTCTGTGTGTCTTCCGCGGGTGTGTGGATAGTTGGTATCCAAGTCATTGATTCTGCAGGACGATATCCATCAACAAGTTATCAACATGGGGCCTGCGAGGCGGGGGGTCAGCCGGTCGCGCGCATCTGTTTCTGATTGCGCGCGATGACGACGGTGAAAAGTGAGCGCGGTGAGGTCTTGTACTGCCGCTCGATCGCGACCGGCGCGCCGTTGAACATGTCGACGAGCCGAAGCGTAGTGCGCCAGCCGAGCTTCCGAGTCACGGGATCGGCCATCTCGACGAGCGATCCGATGATCGGGCGCTCGCTCCGGAAATGGTTGATGATCACGAGCGTGCCGTTCGGACGCAGCACGCGACGGGCTTCGTCGAGGAGCCTAGTGGCGTCCGGCACGACGCTCACCACGTGGAACGCCATCACGTAGTCGAAGCTGTCGTCCGGGAACGCGAGGTTCAGGGCATCCATCTGGCGGAGGGTGATGTGCCGCCATCCCTGATCGCGGACCTTCTCCTCGGCTTGGTCGAGCATGTCCTGGGCGAGGTCGATGCCGACCACGTCGCAGTGCGGGGGGTAGGCGCTCAGGGAGAGACCGGTGCCGACCCCGACCTCGAGGACGCGCGCCCCGGGCCCGATGTGCAGCGATCTGATGACGTTCTGGATCCGCGGAAAGAAGATGCGCTGAAAGATGATGTCGTAGAGATGCGAGAACTCCGCGTAGATCTTGCTTCGCTGCGGATCCGACGATCCGCGTTGCGCTCCATTGCGCTGACCCACCATGCGCCCCCCCTGTCGCGAACTACTCAGACCGAGCGCAATCTACGTCCGGTCTCGAGCCATCGATGCCAGAAACGTCTCCCGATCGCGTCATCAGGCCGCTGTAGAGCCCCGGAGCTGCCGCTTGAACGACACGATGTCTCGTTTGCGAAACCGCCACTGCCGACCCTGCTTGAACGCGGGAAGGAGATGCTTGCGGGCGAACTCGTTGACGGTGTCCGGACTGACGTCGAGTATCTGCGCCACCTCTTTGCTGTTCAGGTAGATGTCGTCCCGGTCGAGCATCGAGTGCGTACGCTCCGCTGGTTGGAATGGGCGGTGCATACCATGTCGCCAAAAATGAGGTCAAGCGAATCGGCCCTCTGGTGCCCACGGGTCGCTCGGGAATCTATCAGCTATTTCAAGACCTTGGGTGATATTCTCAGATGCTGATGGTCGTCATGCGGCGCCGGCTGAGCATGAGATCGTACACGATTCTGGTGCAGATGACGGCCGTGAAGACCGACGTCACGATGCCGATGCAGAGCGTCACCGCAAACCCCTTTACCGGGCCTGATCCGAATTGGAAGAGGATCAGGCCGGAGAGAAAGGTCGTGATGTTCGAGTCGAGGATGGCAGGGAGCGCGCGTTCGTACCCGGCCTCTATTGCCGCGCGAACCGACTTGCCGAGTCGCAGCTCTTCTCGGATGCGTTCGTTGATGAGCACGTTCGCGTCGACGGCCATGCCCAAGGTGAGGACGAGACCCGCGATGCCCGGCAGGGTCACGGTCGCCTCGAACGCCGCGAGCGCCGCGAGGATGAACACGACGTTGAGAATCAGCGCAAGGTCGGCGAGCAAGCCCGCACCGCGGTAGTAGATCAGCATGAAGAGGATCACGAGCCCGCCGCCGACCGCGAACGAGACCATACCTTGCTGAATCGAGTCCCGGCCGAGGGTCGGACCGACGGTACGCTCCTCGGCGAGCGTCACCGGCGCCGGCAGCGCACCGGCCCGCAGCACGATCGCGAGATCGCGCGCCTCGCGGAGGTCGAAGTTGCCCGTGATGGATGCCCGTCCGCCGCCGATGCGCTCGCGAATCACCGGTGCGGACTTGACCTTGCCGTCTAGGACGATCGCGAGCTGTCGGTTGACGTTGGCGGCGGTCAGCTCCTCGAAAAGTTTGGCGCCCCGACTGTTCAGCACGAGCTCGACGTACGGACCTTCCATCTGGGTCGCGGGCCGCACGCGCGCGTCCGCGATGACCTCGCCGGTCATCAGCGTCCGCTTGTCGAGCGTGTAGGTCACCTTGCTGTTCATCTGGCCGGTGACGGGGTCGCGCTCGTCACCCGGCAGCACCTCGGTGCCCGGCGACGGCTTCGTGGGATCCGCTCCGGCCGCGACCAGCTTGAACTCGAGGACGGCCGTCTTGCCGATCAGGTCCTTCGCACGCTGCGGGTCTTGGATGCCGGGCAGCTGGACGAGAATGCCGTCGCTCCCGCTTCGCTGGATCACTGGCTCGCGGACGCCGAACTGGTCGATCCGGTTGCGGATCGTCTCGATCGACTGGTCCACGGCGAACTCGCGGATGCGGCGCTCCTCCCGGTCCTCGAAACCGAAGACGGTATCGCCGGCCTGGGCCGCGGAGTCGGAGGCGGGGACGAGCACCGGAAACTGGTTCTTGAGGAGCTCCGAGAGAGCCGAGCTCTTGCTGGCGTCGCGCAGTTGCAGGTGCAAGTGCTTGCCTACCCGCTCGAGCTTGCTGGTAGGGATCTGAGCAGCGGTGAGCTCGCGCTTCAGATCCTCCATCGTGCCGTTGAGCGCAGTCTCGACCGCTTTCTCGCCTTCGACCTGTAGGATCAGGTGGATGCCCCCTTGAAGATCGAGACCGAGACGGAGGCCTTCGCGCGGGACCACCGACGGCCACCAGCTCGGCACGGTGCTCACGACGGGCAAGAGGTACATGCTGCTGATCGCGAGCAAGAGGACGACCAAGGCGACCCGGTAGCTGAGCTTCATGACTTCTCCTTCTCTTGGTTCTCGCTGCGCGCGCCGCGGACGACGCTCGCAACCTGATCGCGATCGAGGCGGATGCGCACGTTCTGTGCGATCTCGACCGTCAGTATCTTGTCGGCGATCGCTTGGATACGGCCGTGGATGCCCCCGGTCGTCACGACGTCGTCGCCGCGCTTCAGATTCTGCACCATCGTCTCATGCTCCCGCGCGCGCTTCTGCTGCGGGCGGATCATCAGAAAGTAGAGGATGACGAACATGAGGGCGATCGGGAGCAGATTCACGAGCGGACTCGGACCCGGAGGAGCCCCTCCCGCCCCCTGTGCCCAGGCTAACCCGTCCATATGACCTCCTCCCGTTCGATCGCGCCCGTCCACGGCTGGGATCCGGCGAAGGTCGCGAAGCAATCCGCGGCGATCGCGTCGCGCATCCGTGCCATGAGGCGCTCATAGTAGGTGACGTTGTGCAGCGTGTTGAGCGTGACGGCAAGCGGTTCGCGCGCCATGACGAGGTGCCTCAGGTAGGCCCGGCTGAAATGCCGGCAGGTGTAACACTCGCACTCCTCGTCGAGGGGTGCGGGGTCCGCGCCATAGCGGGCATTGCGGATCACGACCGGACCGCGACTCGTGAAGAGGGTCCCGTTGCGCGCCATACGCGTCGGGAGCACGCAGTCGAAGAGGTCCACGCCCGCCCCGACGAGCTGCACGAGGTCCGCCGGGGTGCCGGCTCCCATGAAGTAGCGCGGTTGCTCACGCGGGAGATGAGGCGTCGTCGCCGCGGCGACCCGCCAGGTCTCCGGGCGCGGCTCCCCGACCGAGAGCCCGCCGAGCGCGTATCCGTCGAACCCGAGCCCGATCATTGCTCGTGCGCTCTCGAGGCGGAGGTCGAGATGCGTCCCTCCTTGGACGATTCCAAAGACCGCCTGGTCGGCCCGCGCCCGTACGGCGGCTGCGCGCGTCGCCCAACGTGCGGTCCGCTCGGTCGCCGCCGTGACGGTGCTGCGATCCGCGTCGCCCGATGGGCACTCGTCGAGGATCATGGCGACGTCGCTGCCGAGCCGTTCCTGCGCCTTGATGACGTCCTCGGGAGTGAGCGCGTGAGCGCTGCCATCGATGTGCGAGCGGAACGTGACGCCCTCGTCCGTGACGCGCGCGAGGGCAGCCAGCGAGAATACCTGGTACCCGCCGCTGTCGGTGAGAATCGGTCCGTCCCAGCCACTGAAGCGGTGCAGCCCGCCCGCGGTCTCGATCACGTCGCAGCCGGGACGCAGCCAGAGATGATAGGCGTTCGAGAGGATCATCTCCGCGCCGGTCTCGCGGATCTGCAGCGGCGTTAGGCCCTTCACGCTGCCGTGGGTCGCAACCGGCATGAACGCCGGCGTCTCGACGGTCCCGTGGGCCAACGCCAGGCGACCGCACCGTGCCGCGGACGTCGCATCCTCGTGCAGGAGGCGGAAGATCGTCACACGACCAACATGGCGTCGCCGTAGCTGTAGAACCGGTACCGCGAGGTCGTGGCGATTCGGTACGCCGTAAGCGTGGTCTCGATGCCCGCGAAGGCGGCGACGAGCGCGAGTAGGCTCGAGCGCGGCAGGTGGAAGTTGGTGAGCAAGGCGTCGATG